>JBKKAS010000037.1:0-16982 GCA_046714595.1 Pyrinomonadaceae bacterium
GGGCGGTAACACGTTCGTAAACCTTTCCGACAAATACGAGTCGATTTTGAATTTGGACGAGGTGAGGATTTTCAGAAATCCAAAATCCAAAATCCAAAATCCAAAATCGCCTCTCGGAGGCAATAAATGGCTAGATATAGAGATGCGGTGTGCCGACTGTGCCGTCGCGAAGGTGGAAAATTATTTTTGAAGGGCGATCGCTGTTTTAAACCCTCGTGTGCGATCGAAAAACGTGGAACCAACCCGCCGGGACAACATGGTGCTGCTCGTCGCAAGATGCTTGCCGGCTATGGCCAACAGCTTCGTGAGAAGCAAAAGGTAAAGCGCATCTATTTCATTCTCGAAAAACAGTTCCGAAACTATTTCGAAAAAGCGCTCCGGCAGAAGGGAGTCACGGGTGAGAACCTTTTGTTCATGCTCGAATGCCGTTTGGACAACGTCGTTTACCGCTCGGGCTTTTCAACGTCCCGAAGGCAGGCGCGTCAGTTGGTGAACCACGGACACATCGAGGTTAACGGCCGGAAGGTCGATATTCCTTCGTTTCAGGTTAAACAGGGCGACGTAGTGGGAGTTAAGGACAAGAGTCACAAGAATGCTCATGTCGAAGGAGCCTGGGCAACCGCGGCTGGACGTGGTCGACCGTCGTGGATCACGCCGGGCGACAAGGACCTGAGCATCGCGATCGCGGGGCTTCCGACACGTCAGGACGTAGATCAGAACATCAACGAACAGTTGATCGTCGAGCTTTACAGTAAGTAGTAATTTTTGAAGTTGGCTGAAGTAGCCGCGTTTCTGGAGCCTGTTCTTGCTCCAACCTCGCGGGGACAAAGCCAACTTGCTGGACTTTTAAAAGAACAAATCTATGACACAGAGCAACAATTGGACTGATTTCCAAATGCCGGGACGTTTGAATGTTGAGACCGACACGCTAACTGAACGTTACGGCAAATTCTACGCTCAACCGTTCGAACGCGGTTTCGGTACAACGATAGGAAATTCGATACGGCGCGCACTGCTTTCGTCCATCGAAGGAGCCGCGGTCACCGCGGTAAAGATCGAAGGCGTCGAGCACGAATTTTCATCGATCAAAGGCGTAGTCGAGGACGCGACCGACGTCATTCTAAATTTGAAGCAGGTACCATTTCTGCTGCATGGCGGCGGTTCTAAGACACTCACGATCAGTAAGAAAGGTGCGGGTGAGGTGACGAGCGCCGATATCAAGGGCGATGCCGATATCGAGATCCTGGACACGAATGTTCACATCGCAACGATCAGCGGTAACGGTTCGCTGAACGTCGAGATGCGGCTCAAGCGCGGACGCGGATATGTATCGGCGGAGTTCAACAATGACGAAGATCTTTCGGTTGGCTATATCCCGGTCGACTCGGTTCACACGCCGATTCGGAAAGTTAATTACAACGTCGATAAGACGCGTCAGGGTTCCAACACCGAGTTCGACAAGTTGACGATCGAAGTTTGGACGGACGGTTCGGTCAAACCTGAGGATTCGATCGGACTCGCGGCGAAGCTGGTGAAGGATCATATGTCGATCTTCATCAACTTTGAGGAAGAAGAAGAGGAATACAAATACGAGGATATCGCGCGTCCGCCGCTAATGCGGAATGATCTTCTCGACAAACCGGTTGACGAACTCGAGCTTTCGGTCCGCTCGTATAACTGCCTGAAGAATGCCGATATCCGTTCGATCCGCGATCTTATCAAGCGCAGTGAAAAGGACATGCTCGGCACCAAGAATTTCGGAAAGAAATCGCTTACAGAGATCAAGGACCTGCTTCACGGCATGGGACTCGATTTTGGAATGGACTTCGATGAGCAGGGCAATCCGATCCCTGGTTCCGGAGGCAGAGACCTAGACTAGCAGTTCCAGGTCCCAGGTCTCTTGTCCCATGCCTTCAGGCTGACTCGAGACGTTGGACCTGAGACTTGGGACGTAGAATAAATGAGACATTTAAAGGCACATCGTAAATTGGGCAGAACAACGGAACATCGGATGTCGATGCTGCGGAATCTGGCCACGTCGCTCATCATTTCCGAGAAGGAACACATCGTTACGACCGTACCGAAAGCCAAGGAGTTGCGCCCGTTCGTTGAAAAGGCGATCACGCTGGCGCGAAAAGCTCAGGGTTTGAATGGGGATGATGCGAAGATGCGGGAAGTGCATCTGCGCCGTCAGGCGGCCCGGTATTTCCACGCGGGCAACAGCACGTTCAAGGTCGCCGCCAGCCGATTTCGCGGCAAGAAAGGCGAACCGAAAGACGCTATCGAGAGAACAGCGGGCGTCGCGGCGGTCAAACGTCTTTTCGACGACCTCGGTGCTCGATACAAGGATCGTAACGGCGGTTACACCCGCATCATCAAGCTCGGCCGTCGCTCGGGCGATAATGCTGAGATGGCGGTGATCGAACTCGTTGATAATCCGCGCGAGATGGCGGCGAAGGGCTAACCCTTGAAGGAGTAAGTGCACGATGAGTGAAATTACGGCTTCTGCGCAGGCTAAGGAATCGGATAAAGCGGCAACCAAGAACAAGCGAGGCGCAAAAAAGGATATTAACGATCCTTCCTTCAATATGCGTGAGCTTCGCGAGTTGGCCGATCTCGTCGAGGAGTACGGTTTGACCGACTTCGAATTCGAGAACGAGAATATCCGCGTAAGGCTTAGCAAGATGTCCGGGGCGCCCGTATATCAGCAGACGGTGCCGATGCAAGCGTCCGCGTCCGCGTCAGGTCAGACTTCAGACGCGGGTTCCGCTGCCGCACCGGTTCCAGTTGCGGGTGATGACCTCGAAAAGATCACGTCCCCGATCGTCGGAACCTTTTATCGTTCGCCCGGCCCGGACAAGGACGCATACGTCAAAGAGGGCAGTCAGGTCTCACCCGAAACGGTGGTTTGCATCGTCGAGGCGATGAAGCTCATGAACGAGATCCAGGCCGAAACATCGGGCGAGATAGTTAAGGTTTATGTCGAGAACGGACAGCCTGTTGAGTACGGGCAGCCGTTGTTCGGAATTAGGAAATAAAGATCAGCCACAGAGAACACAGAGATTTTTAAGAAGCGATCGTTTGTACGGTCTGTCTTGGCGAATATACTCGGTGATCTCTGTGGCTAAATTCTTATGACGCGAGAAATTCGCAAAATTCTGATAGCTAATCGTGGCGAGATCGCGTGTCGGATAATTTGGACGTGCAAAGAGATGGGGATCAAGACCGTCGCCGTCCATTCGGAAGCTGACCGCCTGGCCCTTCACGTCCGCTACGCCGACGAGGCAGTGTGCATCGGTCCACCTCCTTCAGCCCAAAGTTATTTGAACATCCCGTCAATCATCAGCGCAGCTGAGGTCACCAACGTCGATGCGATCCACCCCGGATACGGGTTCCTCGCGGAGTCCGCGACATTCGCGAAGATCTGCGAAGACTGCAACATCAAGTTCATCGGACCGCGTGCAGACGTTATAGCGATGATGGGCGATAAGGTTGAAGCTCGCCGGACGATGCAGGCCGCCGGTGTTCCGATCCTGCCCGGCAGTCCCGAGCCTATCGAATCGGCAGATGAAGCTAAGAAGATCGCGAGAGAGATCGGTTTTCCGGTGATCATCAAAGCCGCCGCCGGTGGTGGTGGACGTGGGATGCGTATTGTTCGTTCTGAGAATGAACTCGAGGTAAACCTTGAGACGGCACAAGCCGAAGCGCTGGCAGCATTCAAGAATGGCTCGGTTTACATCGAACGGTACCTCGAGCGTCCGCGTCACATCGAGATCCAGGTCCTCGCCGACGAACATGGGAACTGCATTCACCTGGGCGAACGCGAATGTTCGATCCAGCGTCGTCACCAAAAGCTACTTGAAGAAGCTCCGTCCCCGATCATAACCGTTGAGCAGCGAGAGCGGATGGGCGCAGTTGCCGTCAACGCTTGCAGAGAGATCGGGTATTCCAGTGCCGGAACGTTTGAGTTTCTTCTGGATGAAGACGGCAGTTTTTATTTCATGGAGATGAATACCCGAATCCAGGTTGAGCATCCGGTGACCGAGATGGTCACGCTCGCTGATATTGTGCGAAATCAGATACGCATCGCGTCCGGCGAAGACCTCCAGTACCAGCAGAGCGATGTTCAGATCGTCGGGCATTCGATTGAGTGCCGTATCAACGCCGAAGACCCGGTAACGTTCGTGCCGAGCCCCGGCAAGATCACCGCGTTTAATATTCCGGGTGGCCCTGGTGTTCGAGTCGACACGGCCGCGTATCCGGACTACACCGTTCCGCCGTACTACGATTCGATGATCGCGAAGCTTATTGTGCATGCCCGCACACGCGAACTCGCGATCGCCAGAATGGAACGAGCACTGGACATGATGGTCGTCGAAGGGATCAAGACAACGATCCCGTTACATAAAAAGATAATGGCGGACGAAAGGTTTCGACGGGGGGACTTTTCGACCAAGTTCATGGAAGAGTTCCAGTTGTAGAAGCCGTTGAGTGTTAATGGCTAATAGTGTAGAATTTAGCCTGATTTTTATTTACTTAGAAGTTAAATTTTCGCGGTTATCGCGGCACTAAAGGAAGCGAAGTTACTGCGAGCAAAGGAGAGACTATTTCGAGTCGGCTGGATTATGGCGACAGTCAAAGAATTAAAAGAAAAGATTGTGGGCGACTACAAAACTCACACGTCGGACACCGGTTCCTCACAAGTGCAGGTTGCACTTTTGACGCAGCGGATCAACGAATTAACAGAGCACTTCAAGGTGCACAAGAAAGACAACAACTCGCGCCGGGGCCTGCTCATAATGGTCTCGCGTCGACGCAAACTGCTTGATTATCTCAGACGTACCAATATCAATGAATATCACGAGATCATCAAGAAGTTAGGACTAAGAAGGTAAGTCCCAAGTCCCAAGTCCCAGGTCCCAGGTCTTTCCGGCTTGAGACTTTGGGACTTCGGACCAGGGACTCAACGATGACTGCTTCGAGTCATAGTAAAAGAGGTTCTCTCGAAGAATTTGTTGGAGGCTGCTGAACGTGACAGCGATTTTGGCCACACGCAAAAGGGAACAACATAATATTGAATACTCCAAGGCGGCGGGGCATCACGACTTGCACCGGCCGCCTTTGTTTTTGAGGATTTGAACATGTCAACAAAAAAATATTTGAAAGAATCGATCAAGCTGGGCAGCCAGGAATTGGTCGTTGAAACAGGGAAGGTTGCTAAACAGGCCGATGGTTCGGTCGTTATCAAATACGGCGATACTATGCTGCTGGTTACCGCAGTAAGCGCACATACCGCGAAAGAAGGACTCGACTTTTTTCCGCTGACCGTCGAATACAGAGAATCGAGCTATTCGGCCGGGCGAATTCCCGGAAATTATTTTCGCCGCGAGGGGCGTCCGAGCGAGAAGGAAGTTTTGACTTGCCGCATGATCGACCGGCCGGTCCGCCCGCTATTTGCCGATGGCTATCGCTACGAAACGCAGATCGTCGGCACCGTCATCTCATCAGACGCTGAGAATGACCCCGATGTCATTGCCATCACCGGTGCGTCATGTGCACTCTACCTCTCTGACATTCCGTTTGAAACTCCGATCGCCGGTGTCCGTATCGGATTGATCGACGGAAAGTACCTCATCAATCCTACCTACGACGAGCGGCGCGAATCGGAACTCAACCTTGTCGTCGCCGGGACCGAGGAAGCGATCTGCATGGTCGAGGCCGCGGCGAAGGAAGTTAGCGAGGACATAATGCTCGAAGCTCTGATGCTCGCGCATAAAGAGATCAAACGGCTGTGTCTTTGGCAGAAGGAGCTTGGCAAAGCGTTGGGAATTACTAAACGCCAGTTCGTCGCGGCTCCGATCGACGAGGCCCTGGTCGACGGGATCGAGCAAAAGTTTGGCGAAAGACTTCGCGAAGTCCTCGACTCGACGGGCAAGGACAAAATATCGAGCTATGCTGCGATCGACGCCCTGAAGAAAGAGGTTGTCGAGAGCTATCCGGAAGATGCTCCTGACATCAGACCGAAGGCTGCCAAAGCGTTTTCGTTCCTGAAAGAAAAGGTCTTCCGCGAAGACATGCTTGGAAAACGCCGCCGTCCCGATGGCCGCAAGTTTTCCGAGATCCGTCCAATCTCATGCGAGATCGGCTGGCTCCCGCGGGTTCACGGATCTGCACTGTTCACGCGGGGCGAAACACAGGCGAACGTCACGACCACGCTCGGAACCAAGATGGACGAGCAGTACATGGACGACATTGAAAAGGGCGAGGTCAAACGCCGTTTCATGCTGCACTATAATTTCCCTCCGTATTCAGTCGGCGAGGCTGGTCGATTCGGTGGAACGTCGAGACGCGAGACCGGACACGGAAATCTGGCGCGACGTGCTATCGAAGCCATCCTTCCGGACGACGCCGATTTTCCGTACACCATTCGCATAGTCTCGGACATTACCGAATCTAACGGTTCATCGTCGATGGCGTCGGTGTGCGGCGGTATCCTGAGCCTGATGGACGCCGGCGTGCCGATCAAACGCCCGGTCGCGGGTGTTGCGATGGGACTGGTGATGGAAGGGAACCGCTATGCGATCCTTTCAGACATCGCCGGTGCCGAAGACCACTACGGCGACATGGACTTTAAAGTAACCGGGACTAGTGAAGGCATCACGGCCCTGCAGATGGACATCAAGATCGCGGGGGTCAATGCGATGATCCTTCAAGAGGCGCTCGAGCAGGCCCGAAAAGGCCGGGAGCATATCCTCGGTATCATGCAGCAAGCGATCAGCAAGCCGCGCGAGGAGATCTCGCCGTACGCTCCGCGCATCATCACGCTTCACATTAATCCTGAAAAGATCCGAGACATCATCGGCAAGGGTGGCTCAACGATCCGCTCGATCACCGAAGAAACGGGTGCGAAGATCGATGTGTCCGATGACGGAACGGTTCTCATCGCGACCGCAGATGGTGAGGCCGCACAACGTGCCGTCGCACGCATCAAGGCGCTCACCGCCGAGGCCGAGATCGGTGAAACGTATCTCGGAACCGTCTCGCGAATCGTCGATTTCGGAGCGTTCGTCGAGATCCTGCCGGGCCTCGATGGTTTGCTGCACATCTCCGAGATCTCGGATCGACGCGTCAAAGACGTTCGCGACGAGCTTAAAGAAGGTCAGCAGATAATGGTCAAGTGCATCGGCAAGGAAGGTAACAAGGTCAAGCTTTCTCGCAAAGCGATTCTCGCTCAGGAGAAGGCCGCTGCCGGCGGCGCTGGCGGGGGCGACGGCGAAAGCCGCGACCGCGGTGGCGATCGCAACGGTCATGGCGAAGAGTAATCTTTGTATACAGCTCGCGTCGCGAGCGGCAGCATAAGGCCCCGGGCGTGAGCCCGGGGTAACCGCGATCCCAAACTATGGAGCTCGCGTAGCGAGCGATAGACTTTCATGGAACCTACGTCTGCCGCCCGCTACGCGAGCTCGCTCTATTTTCGGTGATAACCCCCGGCTCACGCCGGGGGCTTTATGCTATCGCTCGCTGCGCGAGCTAACTGCCGTTATCTGTAATCGTGGGCAAGGACTTTATGTCAGCACCTAATATAGAAACTATCGTCTCCCTCTCAAAGCGTCGCGGGTTTGTTTACCCGGCGTCCGAGATCTACGGCGGACTTGGTTCGTCATGGGATTACGGCCCGCTTGGCGTTGAACTCGCAAACAACATCAAGAAGAGCTGGTGGAATTGGCTGGTGTACGAGCGAGATGACATCGAGGGTCTCGATTCGTCGATCATCCAAAACCGTCTGACGTGGAAGTACTCCGGACACGAAACGACCTTTAGCGATCCGCTTGTCGATTGCCGGGCATGTAAGGGACGCTTTCGGTTAGACAAACTCCTGGACGTTCAGTGCCCAAATCATTCTGCCGTTCACCCGGGCGAAGACAAAGAATGCGATCTGACCGAGGCCCGCGAATTCAATCTGATGTTTCGGACAACCGTCGGTGCCGTTTCGTCGGACGAAGATGAATCGGCGCTTGCGTATCTTCGTCCTGAAACCGCTCAGGGAATTTTCATAAATTTTGCGAACGTCCTGAACACGTCGCGTCGGAAACTACCGTTCGGTATTGCCCAGATCGGAAAAGCATTTCGTAACGAGGTCACGCCCGGTAATTTCATTTTCCGCACTCGCGAGTTCGAGCAGATGGAGATGGAGTATTTCGTTCGCCCCGAAGATGCACCGCGTTTGCATCAGGAGTGGATCGACGGATTCCAGGAATGGATACAGTCGCTCGGCATTTCATCGGAGAATTTAAAGCTTTACGAACAATCAAAAGAAGAACTCGCCCACTACGCCGAACGGACAGTCGATATCATGTACCGCTACTTCCCGGAACGCGAAGACGAGGATAAGCAGTGGGATGAGCTCATGGGTATCGCGAATCGCACCGATTACGATCTGCGCGTTCACTCCAAGAAGCCCGAGGATGTTGAAGGAAAGCGGATCAACTCGGACTCGACAGACGACCTTTCGTACTTCGATCCGCAGACGAGCGAGCGGTTTTATCCCTTCGTGATCGAACCGGCCATCGGCGTCAACCGGACGCTTCTGGCGGTCATGATGGACGCATACACGGAAAGGACGAACGAGAAGGGCGAAACGCGAGTGATCCTAAGACTAAAACCCGAGCTGGCACCGATCAAGGTCGCCGTTTTGCCGCTTGCGAAAAATAAACCGGAGATCGTTGAATTGGCGAGAAAGGTAAAACGCGATCTGCAGCCGTCAATGCGTGCGGTATACGACGACACGGGTGGCATCGGAAAACTTTATGCACGCCAGGATGAGATCGGTACGCCGTTCTGCGTGACGGTGGATCACGAGACGCTCGAAGATAATGCCGTGACCATTCGCGATCGGGACACCTGGGAACAGGAACGAGTCGGCCTGGATCTGCTCAAGGACTACCTCACAAAACGATTGGGTTGAGTCGGTTCGAAATCTCTAATCTCCCATCTGGCATCTATAATCTATACGGAAGGATTTGGAATAGATTCTAGATGCTGGATTTTAGTTTATAGATTCGAGCTCGCTCTCTTGAACCGCAAATATGCAAGAAGCTTTCGGGAAGGTGCTGGCTATTTCTAAAGACGTTCGATCCGCGGGCGGGCGGGCGATGCTTGTCGGCGGATGCGTGCGCGACGAGCTGATGGACGTTCAGCCGAGGGATTGGGATCTCGAGGTTTATAGTCTCGAACCGGAACGCCTGAAAGAGATACTCGAAGCGTTTGGCGAAGTGAACGTGGTCGGCGAAGCCTTTACCGTTTATAAGCTTGGACGCGATGTGGACGTTTCGATACCGCGTCGCGATCGGAAGACGGGCCGCGGTCACAAAGGTTTTATCGTCGAGGGCGATCCGTCGATGTCGTTCGAAGAGGCGTGTTCGCGTCGCGACTTTACGATCAACGCGATCTTAAAAGATCCGCTTACAGGCGAGATCGTCGATCCAACGGACGGAAGGGAAGATATCAAGCGAAAGATGATCCGGCACGTTTCGTCCGAGACGTTTGCCGAAGATTCTTTGCGCGTCTTACGTGCTGCAGAGTTCGCGGCCAGGTTCGAGTTCGACATCGCGCCCGAGACTGTCCAGATCTGTAAGTCGATGGATGTCACTGATCTCGCGAAAGAACGCGTCTGGGGCGAGCTTGAGAAACTGCTGCTGCAAGCGAATCGGCCGTCGATCGGCTTGAAATGGCTTTACGATCTTGGTGTCGTCGATCAGATCTTTCCTGCGATGAAGTCGCTCGTCGGCGTAAAGCAGGAACCCGAATGGCATCCGGAGGGCGATGTTGATGTTCACACGATGATGGTCGTCGACGAAGCCCGCAAGTTGATCGACGATCTGCCATACGAACGAAAGATCACGGTCATGCTCGGAGCTCTCGCGCATGACTTCGGAAAACCACCGACGACCGAATTCTTCGACGGCCGATGGCGGTCACACTCGCACGACGAGGCCGGGGTCGAGCCGACCATTTCTTTCCTCGACACTCTCGGCATTCACACCCTTAATGGCTACGACGTACGCCATCAGGTCGTTCAGCTTGTCCGCTATCACCTGAAACCGGGCGAGTTTTACAAGGCAAAGAACCCGGTCGGTGACGGGGCCTTTCGTCGGCTGGCCCGAAAGGTCGAGCCCGATCTTTTATATCGTGTTGCAAAGGCCGACAGCCTCGGTCGAAATCCCGACTGGCTTCCACCGGAAAAACATTTTGGCTCGGAGGCACAGGAATGGTTTATCGCAAAGGTGCGTGAGCTGCAGATCGAAAAAAAGGCACCGGAGCCGATCTTGATGGGCCGGCACCTTATCGAAATGGGCCTCGAGCCGTCGGCACGATTCAAGCAGATACTTGACGCTGTTTACGAGATGCAGTTGGATGGAAAGGTGACGAACCTTGAGGAAGCGAGGGCGGCCGCGGAAGCCATGCCCAAATAATTATGTTTCCTCTTCGCAGTTTTCCTTGATGGTCTGCTCTGCGATGGCGTTCTCCTTTTTTATATCAACCCGCACGCGACGATAGAGACTCATCCATTGATTCGCGACCCACGGCAAAACGAAGAAAGCCAGAACGTATCCGCGCCAGTCATCGATAAGAAGGCGGAATTCGGTAAGGATCAAAACCAGGATCGTTACCCAGTGCGAGAAGCAATACTCGCACGTCCATACGTAAAAAAACTTTCGGACCAATATGTTGGACGCATCTTCGCTGCGCTTTTCGGCCGCGTCGCGCCATTCTTCGAAGATCGCCTCCTGCGTTACCGTCCACGCTATGGACGCGACGACGAGCGAAAGAATGAGCAGTGTGTAGACCTGTATTAATATCGGCATTTAAAATAATTCTGCGGTTCGCGACCGCAAAAAGCAATCGTGAACCGCAAATCCAAAATCCAAAATCTAAAATCCGAAATTGGACTACTGCTTTCCTTCTAAAAACGCCTTCAGCCGTCTGGAACGCGATGGATGCCTCAGCTTTCTCAACGCCTTAGCCTCGATCTGCCGAATGCGTTCGCGTGTGACGGCGAAGTGCTGACCGACTTCTTCGAGCGTATGTTCCGAACCGGTATTCCCGAGACCGAACCGCATCTTGATAACCTTCTCTTCACGCGGCGTAAGCGTCGCAAGCACTTCGTCGGTGATTTCCCGCAGGTTTGAGAATGTAACCGACTCGGCCGGATTCAGTATCGACTTGTCTTCGATAAAATCGCCGAGATGCGAATCTTCCTCTTCGCCGATCGGTGTTTCGAGCGAGATCGGCTCTTGCGCGATCTTCAAAACCTTTCGGACCTTGGAAACCGGAATATCCATCCGCTTTGCTATCTCTTCCGACGTCGGTTCGCGTCCGAGTTCCTGGACAAGCAGCCGCGAAGTGCGGATCAGCTTGTTAATCGTTTCGATCATATGAACCGGGATTCGGATCGTCCGCGCCTGATCGGCGATCGCACGCGTTATCGCCTGCCTGATCCACCATGTGGCGTAGGTCGAAAACTTGTATCCGCGACGCCATTCGAACTTATCTACCGCCTTCATCAGTCCGATGTTGCCTTCCTGGATCAGATCCAGAAACTGCAGACCGCGATTCGTATACTTCTTCGCGATCGAAACTACAAGACGCAGGTTCGCTTCGACAAGCTCGCGTTTCGCCTGGTTTGTTTCATACTCGCCGACGCTGATGTTCTGGTACGACCGCTTGATGTCGACCGGCGGCAGATGAAACTGCTCTTCGATCTCCGCCAGAACAGCCTTTGCCTCACGCAGCTTTGCATTTAACTCGCGCTTCTGCGGCTGTGCGGGTTTTTTGTCGAGCTTATTCTGCAGCGGCTTGATCGTCTTTTCGATCTTGCGAATATCCTCGACGACCTTTCGGATCGAGGCGATCAGCACCTGCATCGAGTGCTCGGTTAAATTCAGATTCTTGATCTCTTGTGCGATCTCAAGCCGCAGACGAGCGGTCTGTCGCCTGAGCCGAAGAAGCTTTCGCGGCTTCTTCTTATCTTTCGCCAGGATCTGTTCCTTTCGATATGCGGCAAGCGATTTGAGAGCACTGTCGTAGGTCTGCTTGATGTTCCCGATGCCTTCCAGCGTCCAACGCATATACTCTTCGGCCTTGTCCTCTTCAAGCGAGATCTCGGCTTGCTCGGAGAAAGCAACGGTTTCGCGAATAGTGGCGCGGCCTTTAAGAAGGTCGTCTCCCAATTTGATCAGCCGTTCAACGGCTACAGGGGAACGGGAGATGGCTTTCCGGCTCTTTATCTGACCGCGTTCGATCCGTTTTGCGATGGTTACCTCGCCCTCACGCGTAAGCAGCGGAACGATACCCATCTCACGCAAATACAAGCGAACCGGATCGTTCGATTTGTCGAGTGCACCGGCGGAAAGGTCGAGATCGAGGTCTTCCTCATCAACGGCCTCCTCTTCATCCTCGTCGATCGACAAGGTCGACGCCCGTTCGAGCAGTTGCGCGTCGGTCTCGGCTACAGGGATATTTGCGCCCTCCAGTCGATCCAGAACATCTTCCAGGTCGTCGGCGGACATCATGTTTTCAGGTATTTCCCGGTGGAGTTCGTCCAGGCTTAGAAACTTCTTCCGCTTGCCGAGTGCCAGCAAGCGATCCATTAAATCTTCCTTTTCGTCGTAATCGGCCATATTTAGTAAAACAGTTTGGATTAGATTCGAACCTAAACCGTTGTTTGTAAAAACAGTTATTAAAGTCGGGCGGAGAGAATAGTTCCGAATCCGGTCCCATATCAAAAAGTTAGACTATATCAGGTTTCGGAGATTTTATTAAGCAGGTGCTGCTTCATTCTCGAGAGTTCGAGGTGCTCGCCAACCAGATCATTGATGCGGGGTGTATCTCGGGCCTGTTCGGCGGCGATCATCTCGTGACTCACTTCCAGGATACGGTTCGAAATGGCCATCGAGCGGAGCGTGAGAACGCAGTTTTCAGCCCTGTGAAGGACGTCATCGATTATCTCGCCGGTTTCGCGGTGGGGCTGGGTCATCAACAGGACCGGGAGGAAATCGCGGAGAACCTCGTCGTCACCTGTTAATTCGGTCATCCTGTTTAGCGTGACCTCGCCGCCCTTCGCATTGAGCTCAAATAAGGCTCGAAAAACTGGCGCGGTCGCGAGCGTCTCGTAATCGGTCTCCTGGAGCAGGGGAAGAACCTTGTCCTGGAGTCCTGGGTCATAAACCAGAAGTTCAAGCAGATGCTGTTCGGCGACCGTGATCTTCGCGGCCGTCGCGCGTTTGACCTGCCTCTTGAGCGTGTCGCTGCCAACGACGTTGCTGCTTTGCTTGACCGCGTTCCAAAGATCACGCTTGAGCCCGGCATCCTCGACACGTAAGAAGTTCATCGCCTGGTCAAAGCTCTCGCGTTTTTGGATCGGGTTCTTGATATCGGAAAGGACGGGCAGCACGTCTTCGATCGCCTCGGCCTTCTGCTTTGCGTTCGCCAGGCTGCGGTCGTGGATCGCGGTCTCGAGCACAAAGTCGAGATAAGGCACGGCTCGGCCGCGAGCTTCGTTGTAGGCGTCGGTTCCGTTTTCGCGTACGAAATCGTCCGGGTCCTTGCCGTCAGGCAGGACGAGGACTTTGATCTCGAAGTCGTTGGGAAGCAGAGTTTCAACCGCACGTCTCGCGGCGCCTATGCCGGCGATATCGCCGTCGTAATTGATCACTACCTTTTTGCAGAATCTTCCTAGCAGTTTCGATTGCTCCGGCGTGAACGCGGTCCCGAGGCTGGCCGCTACATTTTTGATCCCGTGCTGCACAAGCGCGATGAGGTCGAGATAGCCCTCCACCAGGATCCCGAACTTCTTTTTCCTGATCTCATCTTTCGATTGAAACAGTCCGTAGAGATGCTGGCCCTTGACGTATGCCGGAGTCTCCGGCGAGTTGAGATACTTCGGCTGGTCGTCGCCCATTGCACGAGCGCCGAACGCTATCGGATTACCATTTACGTCCAGAACGGGGAACATTATCCGTCCGCGGAAACGGTCGAACACGCGGTCTTTTTCTTCATTGACCGAGACGAGCCCGCTCTGCTCGATCAGCTTTTCATCGGCGCCTTTTTCTTTCAGGTGATTCAGCAGCGAATCCCACGAGTCGGGTGAGAAGCCGATCCGGAATTGTTTCTGTATCTCCTCGCTTATTCCGCGGGTTTGTAAATACTCCCGTGCAGCCTTTACCTTTTTATTTTTCCCCTGTAATTCGGCTTCCCAAAACTCGAGGGCGATCGCGTTAAGCTCGATGATCTGCTGGGAGATCTTCTTTTTCTCTTCGCGTTTCTTTTTGCTCTTTTGGAACTGCTGATCATCGACAGGCTCTGGCAACGGCACACCGCTGATCTCGGCGACGCGCTGGATCGCCTCGGGGAAGTTCTGGCCTTCCATCTCCATCAGAAACGTGAACGCGTTTCCGCCCTTTCCGCACCCGAAGCATTTGTAGAAACCTTTGCTCGGACTTACCGAAAACGACGGCGTCTTTTCCTGGTGAAACGGACAGCAACCCATCCAGTTCGCGCCCTTCTTCTTGAGCGCCGCGTACGGCTCGATAATCCTCACCAGATCGGCCCGGTCTTTAAGGTCATCGATGAAGTATTGTTCGTAGAGCAATCTAAAAGTACTTTGTCTTCGTTCTCGCCTGCATGCCGATCTTTGGGTCGCGGCAAGGGAACGGTTCTGTATCACCAGGTTCGTCGTCGTTGCGGCAGAATTCGCGGCCGTCGATAATTGGTCGCACGAGCACTGCCGCTGACTGGCTTCCGCCGACCGAAACAACTTCGACACGTTCCTCGAGTTCATCGATCCAAAATGTCATCCCTACGCGGACTCTCTGCCGACTGCCACTCGATAGGGTTATGGTACGGCGATGTTGGATGTATGGGGCCGACTCCGATGTCGACGAGTATTCCCGTTTGATACGAAGTCGGCCGATCGACAGAACCCTTGACCGTATCGGTCTCCGTATCAGATGGGAGTAGAGCGCGGGAAGTACAGGAACGTCCGCCAGTTTCTTGTTCTCGTCGTCGACTTTCTCCCAGACGTATCCATCTTCAGTAAACATCACTCGGTCATCTCGCCGGTCGGGAACGTCGAGCCCGGCGGCATACAGGGCGAAATCCTTCAGTATGTTTTTCGATACGAGGAGGTGTCTTTCCCCAAATCTTACCCTGACGTGGTCGCCATCTATAAATCGGCTCCTCCGTGCAGGAGTTTTTCTGTCTGATACGAGCAGAATAGAATCACCGTCACGACGGACCACCTGACCGTAATCGATATTGGCAAGCGTGTGATAAATGTACGCATAGACGAATCCGTGTCGGGAACTCCAAATCAGCTCCGCCCTGCCAAGCATCGTTTCCCTGGTATATAACCCCTCCCACTCGTCCAGCGATCCGTCGGACTCGATTTGCAAGTATTTCTTCTTAGCAAACAGGGCTTCGTCCTTTGTATACCTCGTGAAATCGAAACTCGAGTAACCGTCGTAGGCTCGCCCAATCTCCCTGTACCAATTGGAGTCCTCGTCTAAGTCTTGTCCGGTTGTGACGATCGCAAGCAGCAGGCAGGAAGCAATAATGAGGTAGGTTCGATGCATTTTCATTCTTAATTTCGCAATCCGACCTTCGATTTTGTCGACTCGTGACGCCTGCAACGCGGACGGGTGGTCATCGTCTCTCCACCAAAGAAACAGATACCAAAGCGACGTTCCGTTTTCCCCATTCTTCCAGTTGGTAGTCAGGTCCGCCGAACACGAATTTCGTTCGAATCGCCGGCACGGCAACGTGATTAATTAAGTCTTTTCGGAGAACCGTCGCGACTCTCAGGTATATGCTCCTCGATCTCGCTTTAATCAAGAACTCGGCATCGAATTTTGGGTTTCTCTGAAGCAAGTCGGAGAGCATCCTGAGATTACTAATCGATCGAATACAACATACTTCACATCCGTGGACGCTAAAAGTCTCCTTACCTTCGAACGTATCAAGTTCGACGGTATCCTCGGTAAAGCGAACTCGATGCTTGCCGGCGGGTAGAACTGCGTTGATCTTCGCTGCCTTTAATAACGGTTTCGTGCCGTCCTTGCTTTTCCAGAATCTGATCCTGAACTCGTCCTGGTCATTGGTCGAAAGCACGACGATGCGCGCTGAAGATACCTTCCGAAACGAGACATGACCTTCGACGGTCCTGAGAGCAATCAAATTCTCAATCGGATCGAGCCCGCCGTGAACGACAATATACCCAGTTAATTCTGAAGCTCTCGTGACGTCGGCAAAGAAGCCATCGAGGCGAACCATCAAGTCGTCGCAATTCGGAGAACCAATCTCATCGACTAGACGCAGGTCAGCATTGGACTGGGCGAAGATGGTCGCGACTGTAGCATTCACAATGAAGAAGACTAGGGCGAATCTCACACTTTCATCTCCGCGATCGTGGCGCCGTTGCCGCCCTCGATATCCGGAGCGAAGGCGAAGCGTTCGATCAGCTCGTGGTTTTTCAGAAAATGATGCACGTAATTTTTCAGTGCTCCGGTGCCGTAGCCGTGGATGATCCGGACGCGCGGGAGCGATGCCATGTACGCTTCGTCAATAAAACGGTCGAGCTCGTACTCGGCCTCGGCAGTAGTTTGGCCGATCAGGTTCAGCTCGGCAGGGGCGTCGGGGGAATCGATCGGTCTTGAGATCGAGGACACCCTCCCTCGGACCACCCCGTCATTCGCTCCTTGAATGCCACCCCTCCTCTGAGAGGAGGTTAGCTGGGTTTCTGCCTGTTGTTCTGCAAGTCGAAGGTCGGCGATCTTCTCTCGCAGCCGCATTCCTCCGACGAGGACCTCGGCGTTTTCCTTGTCGAGCTTCTCGACCGTGCCTACGTTGCCGAAAGACGTGATTACTTTTGATCCGATTGAGAGAACCACCCCGTCCGCCGAAGCGGCGTCCACCCCTCCTAAGAC
>JBKKAS010000038.1:0-5883 GCA_046714595.1 Pyrinomonadaceae bacterium
AGAGCAAGAATTGGACGAGCGGTATTCAAATCAACGGAGCGTCACGCGTTGCCATTCAGAATTCGAAGTTTGAAAATAACGTGAATTATGGAATCGAAGTCACGGGCACGGCAAAGGTGACTATTTCTAATTCGGAAGTGCACGCCACCGGATTTCGACAGAGTGCAGTCGGCGATTTTCCGACTGTGTCCGCGCCGGACCCTGGCAAGGGGATCGAATTTGACGGCACTTCGTCAGGTACGATCTTTCAGACCACAGTGAGCGGAAGCTTTGCGGCCGGCATTTCGGATCAAACGGATTTACGCAATCTTTGCATTTTCAACTCGAATGTTTTCGACAACAGTCCGAATTTCGAAAACGTAAGACCATCAAACACGCAGTGTGGAAGCAATTCACGTTACGGTTCGGGATTCTAGACTATCCGCTTCGCCTGAATGAGGCTGGCGAAAGTTCGCATCAATCGTGCCGCTGAAACGAGGCTGTCTTTCGAGACAGCCTTTTTCGATGATCAAGACTGCACCTTTGAGTCACGACAGAATGCCACTGTCGCTGTACGGCTCCCCGCGACGGCTTCGTCTGATTCAAGATCGGTACTCTGCGCGCCCCGCGATTCGGTCGTAGAGCCATGCGGGGAACACTCTTCCGGCGCGGACAAGCGTCGCGAGCTGCCACGGAAATGCGGCGAACTTCTTTCTCTTTTCGATCGCGCGGATTATGTGGACAATGGCGTCGTCGAGTTCCATCAGATACGGCATCTTGTTTTCCCGTCCTGATGTCAGTGGCGTTTTAATAAAACCGGGCTGGATTATTGTCACGTCAACGCCGCGATGCTGAACATCGAGTCGGATGCTTTCGAAAAACGCTGTCATGCCCGCCTTGCTTGCCGAATAAGCGGCGGATTTCGGAAGTCCCCGAAAGCCGGCAAGGCTCGATATGGCGACAAGATGTCCGCTCCCCTGTTCGAGCATTTGGGGAAGCACGGCGTAAACCGAGTTAGCCGCGCCGAGCAGATTGATGTCGATAACCTTTTTCACCGCGTCAGGCTTTAGCGCGCGCGTTTCGGCATTATTCCCACCAATGCCGGCGTTAGCGATCAGGACGTCGATGTGGCCGAACTCGTCGCGCAAGGCGTCTGCGGCTTTCTGCACTTCAGCCGCGTCCGTGACATCACACGCAAACACACGGGCCGTGCCGCCGGCGACTTCACAGCGCTTTTTAAGATCGCGCAGCATCTCCTCGCGACGTGCCAGGAGTCCTAACGTCGCTCGGCGTTTCGCAAGTGCGATCGCCAGCGCCTCGCCGATGCCGCTCGACGCTCCTGTCAAAAACATTACTTTACCTGACTCATCAAACATACGAATTAGGTCCGCTTTGGAATTTCCTCGGCAAAAGACTTCCCAAGGGTGCGTCGGCCAAGTACAACAACCCCGGACAAAATCGATAGTACAACAACCGTGCTTGTTTGACTTATCTGGGTGAATTGTTGTCCTTCACAAATTCAGGGGCTACGGCGTGCGTGCGCCGTCAGTACTAACGGGTTGATCTCTCGGCGCAACCCGCGCCCGGTTCTTAGCCCACATCCTCAGGTCTTAATCATCACTGGAGGTGTACGCGTGTGCGAATTCATTTTGTCGGACCGTCTTTTGGCCACGGATAAGCACCTCGGGATAGTTTGTGCCTGTGACCAACCGCGCGTTTCGAGACCTTCGAACCGATAACGGAGCGAGCTCACCCAATGGGCCGCCAAGGAGTTAATCATGGTTATCAAGAAGACACCAAATAGGACATCACAAAGAAATAGAGGGCACTATCGTCCGCGCGTGATCGTAAAATTTCGCGATCACATCGGCATTCCCTACGACAAATCGGCTACGGATCAGATCCAACGGATGGGTGTGGGTAATTGGAAACAATTGACCGACAGATTCAAGGGTATTACCTTGACGCCTCTCTTCGAAGGTAAAAAATCTGGCAGGATCCGGGATCTTGTCAGCACAGCCGTAGAGATCGATCCCACGTATCGTCCGCCGGACTTTCTTTCGTACTTCGCCGTAAACATACCGCCCGATGTCGAGCCGGAAGAACTTGTGAAAGCGCTTTCGAAATGGGATTCGGTGCAAACGACGTATGTGGAACCAAAACCGGTCGAACCTCCGGTCGTAAACGCTGCGGACGATCCGCGGAGCGGCAATCAAGGTTATCTCGACCCCTCCCCTGACGGCATCGACGCCGAGTATGCATGGGGAGTTGCGGGTGGTGCCGGCGCACTGCAAGCATTGGTTGATCTTGAATGGGGCTGGACGTTCAATCACGAAGATCTCGCGGCCCATGGAGTAACGCTCATCTCCGGCATCAACAGCTCGTACTTTTTTCACGGCACTGGCGTTTTGGGTGAGATTGCTGCGGCGGACAACACTGTCGGATGCGTAGGAATAACACCCGAGATCGCGTCAGTCAGGTGTGTGAGCCAATGGATCAGCGGCGGCGGATATAGTACGTCGCAGCCGATCATGGACGCGATCGCCGTGATGGATTTCGGCGACGTGTTGCTGCTCGAGGCCCAGACGGCTCTCTTCGGCTACTCGAATGTTCCGGTCGAGATCGAACCCGCCGTTTTCGACGTTATCAGACTTGCGACAGCGCTCGGAATTGTCGTGGTACAAGCTGCGGGCAACGGGGGCGTTGATCTTGATACGGTCGTAAATCCCGCAGCCGAGCAGATATTCAACCGGGCCAGCGCCGACTTCAGGGATTCGGGGGCAATTATCGTGGGTGCCGCGAGCTCAGCTGCCCCGCACACTCGACTCGGGTTCTCGTGCTACGGCAGCCGAATAGATTGTTACGGCTGGGGCCAAAATGTCAATACGCTTTCAAGCGACGCAACGAACACCGCGACAAACCTTTACACCACTAGTTTCAGCGGAACGTCTAGCGCATCACCAATCGTTACCGGAGCGGCATTGGCCGTCCAGGGAATGGCTGAGGCGGCGCTTTCGAGCCGATTTTCTCCGTGGCAATTGCGCGCGATTCTTAGTGACCCAGCCAACGGGACCGCCTCGCAGAATCCTGCGGTGGACCGCATCGGTGTCATGCCGAACTTGCGCGCCATTATCGATGGCGATGTGCTGAATTTAGCACCTGACGTTTACGTCCGAGACTTTGTCGGGGATTCGGGCGATTCGCACACCGGATCGATCTCCGCAAGTCCCGACGTAATCTTGCGAAAGACTGCGGTAGCGGCTCCGCAAACTGCATTCGGCGAAGGTAGCGGAACAGAGAACAGCGCGACAGAGGGATCGGAAGCGGAGGCGGGACAAGACAATTTTGTCTATGTTCGAGTCCGCAACCGCGGAGGATCGGTCGCCGCAAACGTTAATGCGACCGTGTACTGGTCACCCGCGTCGACGCTCGTTACTCCGGATCTATGGACGCTCGTCGGCTCCACGACCATTCCCAGCGTTCCGACCGGAAACCTCTTGACGGTTTCGAACGCAATCACATGGCTCTCGGCCGAAATTCCGGCGACAGGGCATTATTGTTTCGTTGGACTGATAGGAAATCCACAGGACCCGGCTCCGGCGCTTGCCGATCTGCTCGATTTCAATAATTTCATGACATTCATTCGCAGCAACAACAACGTGACCTGGCGAAACTTTAATGTTGTGAATAACGTTCCGCCGTCGGCCGGTAGTCCGCCGAGCTTCATACCCCTTCCGTTCATGGCGGCCGGTGCGCCGGACAAGGCGCGCCGGATGGGATTCGAGGTTGTCGCCCGTTTGCCGCGTGAAGCAAAGGCTGTACTGGAAATGCCTCGTGAGTTTGCCCAGATGCTTCGTGCGCGTCCGGTTGCGATCAAGGGTTGGAAGTCGAAGGGCCAGGTACTTGTTCCATTGAATTCGGCCG
This sequence comes from Pyrinomonadaceae bacterium, assembly GCA_046714595.1. Taxonomy (GTDB): domain Bacteria; phylum Acidobacteriota; class Blastocatellia; order Pyrinomonadales; family Pyrinomonadaceae; genus OLB17. The sequence continues at coordinate 3,904 of JBKKAS010000038.1, forward strand.
GAAGAACGAAATTTGAGCCGATCCACTTTCCGGCCAAGGCTCGTATTCCGATGAAGCTGTTCGTTCAAATTCCTGCCGAACTGCGAAAGCACGATTTTGAAATATTCGCGAGACAGACTTATCGCGATGAAGAGGTCGGGAGGGTTACATGGCGACTGACGAGTATGAAGAAGGAAGGAAAATATAAGTAGGGAGAGCAATGCTCACAAGATCAATGTAGAGACGGGCAGCATGCATTCCTGCTACTACGCCGGGTTTCATTCGGGCCACCGACTGAAACCCGGCGTAGAATCTTACATTAAACCTCAACGACCGTCGTAACAATCACCGGCCTGCTGTGGATCTCTTTCTGCACGAAACGCTTCAGGTGAATTCGCAGATTCTCCTTGAACACGGTCTTATCCGCGATCTGGGAAACCTTCATTTCCGCGATCGCTTCCGAGATCGCCTGGCGAGCTTCGGCCGCAAATCCGTTGGTCGGTTCGAGACCGGCGACACCCTGGAATGTTATCTGCGGCTCGCCGGCGATCTTGTGTGTCGCCTTGTCGATCATCACGACCAATGAGATCGCACCGCCGTAGGCGAGTTTCTTCCGCTCGCGCACAACGTCGTATTCGATCTCACCCATTGATTCTTCGTCGATGAAAGTTTTGTGAAGTTCATGCTTCGCGACGACCCTCGCACCGAACTCGTCGAGCTCGAGCACGTCGCCGTTCTCGATCAGCACGATGTTGTCATCCGAGTATCCCGCGACATGATTCTTGACGTACTCTTTGTGCCGGAACAGCATACGGTATTCGCCGTGGATCGGAACCAGATATTTCGGCCGTGCAGTTTCGACCATGATCTTTATATCTTCCTGCGACGCGTGGCCGGAGACATGAACCAGCCGGCGTTTTTCCTCGATGATGTTCGCACCGCGCTTGTAAAGATGCCCGATCAGACGACTGATACTCTTTTCGTTTCCGGGGATGATCCTGGCTGACAAAACGACGGTGTCGCCTTTCTGTATCTCGAGTCCCTTGTAGGTCGAGGTTGCCGCATTCCACAACGCCGCGCGATTTTCACCCTGCGATCCGGTGATCAAATAACAGATCTCGTCGTCATCAAGCGCGCGGGCTTCTCCCATCGAGACCGTTGCACCATGCGCGACCTTCAACAGTCCCTGCTCTTGGGCGATCTCTACATTTTTCTGCATCGACCTGCCAAGTACGCAGAGCTTGCGGCCATATTCGTGCGCGAGATCGAGAATGATCTGCAGGCGGTGGATCGAGGACGAGAACGTCGCGACAAACAGACGTCCGGGTGTTTCTTCGAATATCTCGCGGAACGCGGGAATCACGGCTTGCTCGGATGGAGTACGCCCGGGCACGGTGGCGTTTGTCGAATCGGCGAGCAATGCGAGTACACCTTCGTCACCATACCGACGCAGCGTATCGAGATCGTAAGGCTTGCCGATGACCGGCGTATCGTCGATCTTGTAGTCGCCCGTGTGAATCACCGTTCCGAGCGGCGTTTTGATCGCCAGCGAGAAACAGTCCACAAGCGAATGCGAGGCGTGGATGAACTCGATTTTAAAGTTTCCGACGTCGATGACATCGTTTGCCTCAACTCGATGGAGGAGAACATCGTCGAGCATCCGGAACTCTTCCAGTCGTTTCTCGGCGAGTGCCAGGGTGAAACGTGAGCCGTAAACCGGTAAATTAAACTTTTTTAGGATGTAGGCCAGCGCGCCGACGTGGTCTTCATGGCCATGTGTAAGGATGAGGGCGGTAAGATCGTCGCGATATTCCTCAAGGAAGTCGAAGTTCGGGATCGAAATATCGACTCCATACGGCGTCTCCTCCGGAAATCCCATACCGGCATCAACGATTATCATTTCGTCGCCGTAGCGGATGCCCATGCAGTTCATTCCGAACTCACCGATCCCGCCCAGCGGTACTATTTCTATCTTTTTCACTACTTACGATGATAGCACAG
>JBKKAS010000039.1:0-4125 GCA_046714595.1 Pyrinomonadaceae bacterium
CTGCTCGACACCGTGGATCCCGGCCGACCCGTATGTGCCGAGGTAGATCTCGTTGCAGTACAGAGCGAAGATCTGTTCTTTCGACATCTGATTCTCAAGCGCGAGCGCCAGAAACGCTTCGGCAAACTTCCGCCGATAAGAACGCTCGGGCGAAAGAAAAGTGTTTTTCACAAGTTGCTGCGTTATGGTCGAGCCGCCTTGCCGCACTTCACTCTGGTTAAAGTTTTTCAGGAAGGCTCGTCCGATCCCGCGGGGATCGATGCCGTAGTGCGAGAAAAATCGCTGGTCTTCAGCGACCAGGATCGCGTTCTTTAGATTTTCCGGAATCTCTTCGAACTGTAAGACCTCGTTCCCGGTGCGCCGCGTTTCAGTGCGTCCGATCAGCATCTCCGGCTCCAGCCCGTATTCATCTCTCTTGTCACCGCCGACCGTGATCGAAGCGATCCTGCCGCCCGCGAATTTGATGACTGCCGGCTCGCCGCCCTGCACTAGTAAAGGTGATTGCTCGATTTGCAGCCCCTTATCCGAAAGCGTGAAGCTTCCGTTCCATATATTGTCAGAGCCGGTCCCTTCGACATATCCCGACCGTTTGAGCACGTCGACTACGGATTCGACCGAGGCTGCACGGCCGACACGCAGTTTGTACGGCGCGGCATACACGCCTCCGCGCGAGTGCCAGAAGCCAGAGCGCACACGCTGCTCGACGATGGCGGAATATTGAAAGTAGAAGTAACTAAATAAGAGGAGTGACGAAATCGATAAGAGACACAGGACGATAGCGGAGCGAAACGCGGCTTTTTTTAGCCTCCGAGAAAGAGGGACCTTTGCAACATATACCCGACGAGCACGCCCTCTGTCGGTCGCGTGTCCTTTCCAAACTCCGATTGTTCCCCTGTGTGTCTCGACCGCTCCCGTCATGTTCCACCCTCCGTTCGCTGTTGTTGTCCGAGTCGTTGGATCACGTAAAAGCAACGGTCGTGCCAACGTGCTTTTGCTTCAATGGATTGGTTAGTCGGTCACTTTGACGGGAACGTCGCTCGATTGGCAGGTGAAAAAACTGGCAGTTGTAATATTTCGTTACAAATCACTTTCCAAGCATGTCGAGTATCAGGTCGGCGGCCCTACGAGAAGCTCCTCCGTGCCCGAGCTTATTTGCGGCAGCTCGTAACTGAGTCCGAGTCTCGCCGTTGACAGCTGGATCAAGCAATCGGAAAAGTTCATAGGCAAGGGCCTGGTCGGTGAAATCGTCCTGTATCAATTCCGCCGCGACACGGGTCCCGGCGATCAGGTTGATCAAGCCGAAATGATCGACATCGATAAGCGGACGGAGCAATTTATAATTTAGCGGAGACGTTTTATAGACGATCGCCATCGGGGTTCCGATGATTCCGGTTTCGAGCGTTGCCGTTCCGCTGGCAACGGCAGCGGCGTCCGATGCAGTCAGTGCGTTGAATGTTTCATCGTGGACCGTAACCAGCTTGACGGGCAGCGATAGGCCGTTCGCGGCCCCTTTCTCGATTGCCGCAGCGATCTCCGGCGCCGATCTGTCAGACGCGTTAGCGATCACGAACTGGAGCTCCGGCTTTGCTTCGGACATTTTCGCCGCCGTGTCCAGCATCACTGGAAGTATTCTGACGATCTCTTTATGTCGGCTTCCGGGAAGCAAAGCCACGATCGGCTTTTCCGGATCGAGTTCGTGTGTCCGGCAGAATTCTATCTTTTCCATTGTCGGATGCACTTCCAGGCTAAGCGGACTACCCACATACTCGACATTGGTCATCCCTTTGTCGGCATACCACGCTTTCTCAAACGGGAGTATAGAGATCAGGAGGTCAACATATTTTCGCACCGTCCGAATACGATACCCGCGCCACGCCCACAGTTGGGGCGAGATGTAGTAGACGATCTTCAGCCCCCGTTTACTGAGCGACTTTGCAAGCTTTAGGTTGAAATCGGGAAAATCGACGAGGATGACAGCATCGGGCCGGCGCTCCACCGCCGCTTTCTTTAGCGTTTTGAAGGTCCGTAGAAACATCGGCAGCGATCGGGCGATCTCCGGCAGACCGACCACCGCAAGGTTATCGGCGTTCACGATCGCCTCAACGCCTGCTAAGCGCATCTTGTCGCTCGCCGCGCCGAAAAACTCGAACGATGACTCCGGTGCCACGTCACGCAGAGCTTGGACAAGCTTTCCGGCGTGAAGATCACCGGACGCTTCGCCGGCGACCATCATTATCTTGTACCGATCTTTCGTCATTCTATTCGTGGCGGATGGGAAGAAGATCTGACTCGAAACCGTCGCACGGAACAGTGTCGCTACAACCATTTGCGAATTTTCCCGCATCAAAGGTGATGTCTTTCGTGAACCGGACCTGATATTCTCCTCGCTGTTGCTTGCAGAACGCCTGGTTTGTACTTAAAATACAGGTTTTGTGCATAGGTTCGGATTTTACTGTTTTTATTAGCGCATTGCCGCCTTTCTTAGAGAGTTATCGGAGGAGTTTGTGAAGCTTCGCTTAGCGTTACTTTTAGCAATTATATCTTTTTTTGCGATTTCCATTACCGTCTGGGGACAGGTAGATTCTGTCATCGGACAGTTTACGAATTCGCCCAACGAATCCGTTGCCGGCAGTATTAGCGGTGATGGACGGTTTGTTGTATTCGAGTCAAGGGGAAATATCGCGACTGAGAATCCGCGTAACGCGGATAACAACGTCGAGATCTTTCTCTGGGATTATGCTCAACGGCGCATTTTTCAGATAACGAACACCAAGAGCGTTTTGATAAACCATTTTGGTGATCCCTTCACGACGAATATCAGGGTCGATATCTCGAGCAAACGGCCGGTTATCAGCAATGATGGCCGCTGGATAGCATTCGCCTCCAATGGATACTCAGCCACACCATGTGGCTCGAACTCCGCCGATCCTGGAAACTTTGACGGGAATGCGTGTACATCGCCGGTCCCGACCCCGACGCCGACGCCCCCGGCCAGTCCGACCCCTACACCGACAGCGACACCGACTCCGTCGCCGACAGCAACGCCAAGTAACAACCCCCTGATCACGGACGCAAACCTGGAGATCTGGCTTTATGAGATTCCGGCGTATGCACCGGCTGATCTAAAATCGGGCGAGGAACTTCCGGTTACCCAATTGGCAGGTGGAGCGTTTACCCGCGTCACCGACACACCGGCGAGCAGGAATCCGATTGCAGCAACATCGACGTCGTTTCCGTTTGTCGCCGATGACAACCATGATGCGAGCATCAGCGATCACGGCGAGGCCATCTCGTTCACGTCGACCCGAGATCTTATCGCAGGCAGCAACTCGTATCCGACAAGCGACAACGACGAGATATTCGTCTTTCGACGAGCTGCGGCGCCGTCGGCCGGACCGGAGGGCGCGTCGGGTTCCATCACACAAGTCACGGTAACCGGCCGGGGCCTGGCCTCGAGTCCGATCTATAACAAGAATTCGACGATCTCGGGTGATGGCACCCGTGTAATTTTTGCAAGTACCGGTGACGACCCTGTTCCTTTGGTTCAGCCGTCCCCGCTGCCATCTCCGCTGCCGTCGCCCCTTCCTTCGCCCCCCGCTGGGTTCGATTGCGGATCTAAACCTTCGAGCAGCAGGAACGAGGAAGTTTTTTACGTTAGCCTGGATATAGCCGGGATCCCCACGGCTTGTCGTCAGATAACGACAACGACGCCGACGAATCCGGGCGATCCGGTAAATATTCTCGATCTGGGACGCCGGATGAGCCGTGATGGGCGCTTCGTCGCATTCGATTCATTCGCGGACCTTGCGAACGAACACATGGGGACCAATCAACCTGGATTCGCATCGTATCTTTTCGATTCGGCGATAGTGCCGCCGGCAAATCCGTTCAAACGGTTCTTGCCCCGAAGCGATGCAGATGCCGCGGCGACTGGCGGAGACATCCCGAGATTTCCGGGATTCACGGATTACGATGCGATGGGAGTGCCCTCGACGATCCTTTTCGAAACGCGTTTGAACATCAAACCCGACGGTACCGTCGCGACGACGGCTGCGGAGGGCTTGAATCCCAATCCGACGCGTCCGACACAGATATACAAAACTTCACAGCCTCTTCCGACTCCGA
>JBKKAS010000040.1:0-4510 GCA_046714595.1 Pyrinomonadaceae bacterium
ATTTCACGCAAAGCCCGCCAAGTTCGCAAAGGAGTATCGATTATCGAGCTTCACGATTTTTATAACGATGGCTTTGGTTGGATCTGTCGTCACTGCGAACGCGATTTGAGCGGAGCGCCGACCGAAGAGCCGTCTCGTTTGCTTCGCGAAGGCGAGGCCGAAAGCAAGCAGCCGAGGCTTTCGAACCGGGCTCTCGCCAAGTGGGCCGACCCGGCACAAATAGTTTTGGTCTGCCCACGATGCGGCATCACGGAATCGACAGATAGATCGTGAGCTATCGTCGGTATGTTAGATTTAATCAATGTTTCAACACGAACTCGAAACGGCCGTTAGCCTCGCTCGCGAAGCCGGCCGTACAGTTCTTGAATTTTACGCCCTCGAGATCATCGCCGAAGAAAAGCTGGGCATCGACAATTTTTCCGAGCCCGTAACGATAGCGGATCGTGCATCGAGCCGAATAATCGTTGACGGTTTGAAGGCCGCCTTTCCAAACGACTTTGTCCTCTCCGAAGAAGAACCCGACGAGCCCGTTGCGCGCTCGGCGTCCAGCCGCGTTTGGATCACAGATCCGATCGACGGAACGTGGGGCTTCCTGAAAAAGGATGGCGACTTTGCCGTGCAGATCGGACTGGCGGTCGACGGTGAACCGGTAGTCGGTGTCGTTTATCTTCCGGCCTACGATCAACTGTATTTCGGTTCAAAAGGAAACGGCTCGTTTGTCGCGGGCGGCGGCGACGCGTCCAGGTTACGGGTATCCGGTAACACCGATCTTTCGCAGATGAATCTCGCCGTTTCACGGAATCATCGCAGTCCAAAGATCTCTCGCATCATCAGCGACTTCAAGTTAAAGAGTGAGATACAACGAGGCTCGGTAGGTTTGAAAGTTGGTTTGGTGGCGGAGGCCGTCTGCGATCTTTACATACACCTTTCGCCGCGGACGAAGTTCTGGGACACATGCGGTCCGCAGATAATTCTCGAAGAAGCGGGCGGCCTTCTGACCGATCTATTCGGGGAACGGATCCGGTACGGCATCGCCGACGTTCAGAACCACGGTGGTATCGTGGCGGCAAACGGAGCGGCGCACGAAATCATTATCAAGAAGCTGCAGCCGCTCTTGAACGAATTCGGGCGATACAAGATCAAGTCGAAGGGAACGTAAAGATTATTTTCTAAGACCTGGCTCTGCAATGGTTTCCGAATCGAATTTTCGGGCGGCCCTGGCTTCGAAACGGTTCGTCTTTCTCGCTTTACGCCATGTCCGTAAGCCTTCGCCTGTCAGGCTCAAGAGCGTGTGTCGATTGTCATACATCAACTTTAGCCACGCCCGCTTGTTCATCTGCGGAAAGTAAATACCTCTGAAAAACAGTCGTGAGACGATATGGCCGATACGAATGCCGATCGGAGCATGGCGGATCTGTTCGATCGCTTCGCGATTTCTTTCCGGGCTGTAACTTCGCGACCATGCGCTAAAGGTCTCGTCTTTCGCTTCCTCGATCGTCATCTTCAGCGGATTGTGCGCCATAACGAACGGTGCAAACTCGAGCCAGTGCTTCGGACGGTGGAGACGGCCGGCTTTTTCAAGACGATCGTAAAGCGGCGTCGATGGGAATGGAGTGAGCTGGCCGAAGACTGGAAGACCCGGCTGCCAACTCTCGATCTCGTCGACGGTCCGTTTCGCGACACCGACGGTGTCGTTGTCCATTCCGAAGATAAAGGACGTGATCGCGTAAATGTTTCGGCGTGCGAGTCCGTCGAGAACCGATTGATAATTTGCGGGCTTGGAAAAAGTTTTGTTGACGTCGGCCATGTTCGCGGGGTCGATCGACTCCATGCCGATAAAGATCCATTTGCCGCCGGCGTCGGCGATAAGATCGACGAGCTCTTCATCCGCGAGTAAGTTCGCGCTGATCTGGGCAACCCACGGCAGCGTCGCACCTGCGGCGATCATGTCGCGAAGCAGGCTCTTGAGCCGCTTTTTATTGATCGCGAGGTTGTCGTCGATGAAGAACACCGCGATCTGACCCTTTTCGCTTTTTGCGCGTTCCTTGAGACGAAGAAGCTCCTCGACCACGCTGTCGTTGCTGCGGAACCGGATCGAATCACCGAAAAATCCGGTGACAGTACAGAACTCGCAGCCATACGGACAGCCGCGGCCGGTTTCTATCGGAACGACGAAGAATTTGCCCCAGCCGTCGCCAAGTTTCGACAACATCGGCTTCAGGAATCCGGGCACCAAACTGAATTGGTCGAGGTCAAGTGTTTCCCAGGGAATGTGGGGATAGGGTTGAAGGCTTGGCTTCTTATCGTTTCCTTTCGGGTCTACCTCAGGCTGATATATCTCCTTGAGTTCGCCCCGGGCTGCATCTTCCACGATCTGAGCCCAGTACTCGTCAGCTTCGCCGAGGGCTACGGCATCCGCATGACGCGGGCCACCGTCCTTTCCGAGAGCTTCGTCAGCACATTCGGTTACATGGGGACCTCCCATAACAACCGGGATGCCGGCGGCGCGAATCGAGTCCGCGACCAGATACGCACGTGCGACCATCCGTGTCATAGAGCCGATACCGACAAGACCGATATTCTCGTCTTTACAAAAGCGCACCAACTCGTCCCGAGTCATCGCTTTTGCGTTGCCGTCGATCAGCACGACCTCGTGTTGCTTCGGCGTCAACGACTGCAGAAGGAACATCCAGAGGTGCGGCATGAAATTTCGTGTCACGCCATTGTCAGGGTTATAAAGTAAAATCTTCATGCTGGAATATAGTGTGCAAGCAGAGCAATAAAGAGCCTGCGGTGCTTGGGGAAATGTTGGAAAAGACTAGTAGAGTTAGCGACCCGTTGAGTCATAATCGCATTTTTTAATGATTTTTACTACCCTACGACGGCTTTTCTTATAAGTGCTGAGAACAGAACGTGTGGCAAAAACCGCCGGGCTGCCAAAATGCCTTTGGTGTTTACACCGTATCGCAACCTCTTCGAACCGTCCGTGACCGCGTCGTAGATAGTCTGTGCCACGATCGAGCCGTCCGGTGCCGTTTCACCCGCCTTCCGAAGATTTGGAAGCGTTCGCTCGGACAAATGGTCATAAGCCGTCAGCCCTTCCTTCGACGCAAACGCCTGCGAGCGTTCGTAAAAGTCGGTCTTTATGGGACCAGGTTCGATGATCTTGACGCGAATATTGAATTGGTCGAGCTCGTACTGAAGCGACTCCGAAAATCCTTCGACGGCCCACTTCGTCGCGTGATAAGCGCTGTACAACGGAAAGGTCATCCGCCCGCCAACCGAGGCAACGTTTACGATGCAGCCACGCTTCTGCTCGCGAAAATATGGCAGAATCTCGCGACAGACGTTCATCACGCCGAAGACGTTCGTTTGGAACTGGCTCTCGACCTGCTCTACGGTAGTTGCTTCGAACGGCCCGGCAAGACCATACCCCGCATTATTGACGACGGCATCGATGCGGCCGAACCTTTCGAGCGTTTCATCTATCGCCGACCTTATAGACGGAATATCCGTTACATCGAGTTGTATGCAAACTACATCGACAATGTTCTTTAGCTCATCCGCGCTTTCGGGGTGACGCATGGTCGCGGCGACCTTCCAATTCTTCGTCTGGAAAAGCTTTGCCGTTTCCAGACCGATGCCGGACGACGCGCCCGTGATCAACACTACTCGTTCCATAGCCGATAATTTAGCATAAGAGTCTATTGAGTCTGTCGAGTCGGTCGAAGTCTATCGAGTCTATCGAGTCTGTCGAGTCTGGCGAGTCTGTTGAGTCTGTTGAGTCTGTCGAGTCTGTCGAAGTCTATCGAGTCTGTCGAAGTCTATCGAGTCCGTCGAGTCGTGATAAAATCCGGGCATGAAGTTTCTGCATATCTCGGACGTACATTTAGGCTGCACGCGATACCAGTTGCCCGAAAGTCCGCGTGATTTTTTCGATGCCTGGATCGATGTCCTGCAGAAGTACGCTGTCGGTGAAAATGTAGATTTCGTCATCATGTGCGGCGACTTTTTTCACAAGCGGAACGTGCCGCCCGAGACTATGAACTATGCGGTTGCCGGACTGAATCTGTTGAAGGATGCAGGTATTCCGGTCGTGGCGATTGAAGGTAATCACGATCAGAAACATACCGATAGCGACTACAGTTGGCTACGCTCGCTGGCGAATTGGAACCTTCTCTATTTGCTCGAGCCCGTTAACGAAGAAGGCAAGATAACCTATCAACAATGGAATGATGGACGCGGTGGTTACATCGACCTCGGTCGGGCGCGCATTTTCGGTTCGCATTGGTATGGTGCCTCGGCAAATTGGGCGATACCGATGCTGACCGATGCGATCAGATCGCATCGCCGCGAAGGCGCGTTTCACATCCTGCTCCTTCACACCGATGTCGAAGGCCATCAAACGCATCCGATCCCGGCGCTGTCGATAGCGGCGCTTTCCGAGTTAAAGTCAGTCACCGATTACGTCGGTCTCGGCCACACGCACATGCATTACGAGATCGACAAC
>JBKKAS010000041.1:0-3246 GCA_046714595.1 Pyrinomonadaceae bacterium
AGATAGACCGGATAGCTTATCGCGATCAGCACGATTGCGTAGATGCTGTTCGCGGTATCGGTGACAACGGCACCGATGAGAAACAGGATCGATCCGATTATAACCATCAAGGTGGTCCACGGATATCCCCACGCTTTGTACGGGCGTGGCAATTCTGGTTCGCGTTTTCTCAAAACAAACACGGCGATAAAACCCGTCAGGTAGATGGCGACGTAAAGGAAAGCAGCCATGCTCAAGAGCCTCTCGAACGTTCCGGTGAGAACGAGAAAGATCGCCGCGAGAGTGGTGAGCAGCAAAGCAACGACCGGCGTCCCGCCTTTGCTGACCTGCTCTGCCTTGGATAAAAACAAACCATCGCGGCTTAGGCCGTAAAGGATCCGCGGTGCGCCCATGATCACAGCGTTTATCAATCCGAGTAGCGAAACCAGAGCGAGCGCCGTGACCAACTGGGCGCCGAATCCGCCGAAGATAGTTTGGGCGGCGTCGGCTACGGGCAGATTGGAGGCCGCCATCCGCGGCAGCGGCAGAACGTACAACAAAGCCAGATTCACCAGAACGTAGATGGCGATGATCGCGATGACTCCTCCAAAGAGCGACCGGGGCACGTCGCGTCCCGGTTCGGTAAATTCTTCGGCGAAGTAGATAGGGCTGTACCATCCATCGTAAGTCGTGACTACCGCCTGTAAGGCAAAGACGGCTGCGATCGCAAAGGCGGCGGCTGTTGTCGGTGATATTACCGCCGGGAGCGCTGAGACGGCATCCGTACTCTGACCGCCGAGGATAAAACACGCGGCGACAAGTGCGATAAATGCAGCGGCCTTTGCGAGGCTCAAAACTTTCATGCTCCCGCTTCCGGCACGAACTCCCAAGAGCTGTATCAGCGCGAAGAAGACTATTACGGCGATGGCGATCGCTTGACTACTGCCCGACAAAGAGGGCGCAAGGGCGGAGGAATATTCGCCGATCGTGATCGCAACCCACGCGAGTCCCGCACAATTACCCAACCAATCCATCCAGCCGACCGTAAATCCGGCAGCCTTCCCATAGGCCCGCTGAGCATAAACATACCAACCGCCCGATCTGGGCAGACTCGCGCCCAACTCCGCTACAGAGATCGCACCAAGCAGTGCGTAAACTCCGCCGGCGATCCATGCGAGGATAATGAGCTCGGCACTCCCGAGCTGCGCCGCGACGACGCCGGGGGTGCGTAGGATCCCGGCCCCGATCGTGCCGCCGATAGCTCCGGCAATACCAAAGGTCACACCGAGTATGTGAAGTAGCTTGCCTTTATTCTCGGGCGGCAATTCGTTTTCTGGTTGAACAGGTTCCACAAGTTTCTCGTTGACAAAGATTTATAAAACAGGTGAACGTCGGTGCCAATTAGTCGCCTGTTCATACGCGTGGGCTAGTTGCAGGACCTTCGCCTCGCCGAGGCGTGGACCGCTGATCTGCAAGCCGATGGGCAAACCCGAATCCGTAAATCCGCAGGGGACCGAGATCGAAGGCAAACCATAAGCGCTAAAATCCTCCGTGCTCGAGGGCATCTGAAAAGGTTCGCGACATTCCGAGACAGTCAACGCTGGCCGCGGGATCGTCGGGGCCACCAGCAGGTCAACCTCCGTAAATACCTTTGCGATAGTTTGGCGGAGTCGATCGAGGTCCCTGCGAGCCCGAATATACTCCGGCATCGTAATTTTAGAAGCTGCCAAAAGATCTCTTCGGGTCTCGGCCTTATATAGCTGAGGCGTTTTCGCAAGCAGTGGAGCGTGGTAGGCGTATGCTTCGGCATCAACAGTCGGCCAGGCCGAATCCGCAGATGGGAGCTTTACTTCTCGAATCGAAGAGGTCAAACGGCTGAGCACGTCTAGAGCTTTGTTCACGGCGATCTCAACTTGAGGATCGAGTTTTTCGTAAAATGTGCTGCTTTGCCGACCCAGTCGCAATGACTTCGTCTGCACGCGAAGGCCTCCGGCGTAGTCGGAAACAGCCGCATCAACGCTGCCGCCGTCTTCAAGATCGTAGCCGGCAATCGCCTTGAGGAGTATCGCCGTATCGCCGACGGTCCTGCACATCGGACCGACGTTATCGAACGACCAGGAAACCGGGACGAGTCCTCGCGCGCTGACCAGTCCGAAAGTTGGCTTCAATCCCACGATTCCGCAGCAGGCGGCCGGTAGGCGGATCGACGCGCCCGTCTCGGTGCCGATGGCGCCGTAACAAAGTCGCCCGGCTACTGCGGACGCCGAACCGCCCGAGGATCCTCCCGCAATATGGGAAAGACTCCAGGGATTTCGGACGCTGCCAGAGTGACTGATGGCGGAAGTCGTGCCGTAAGCGAATTCATGCATATTCAGCTTTCCGACGATCACCGCGCCCGCCGCCTGCAGACGGCGCACCACCTCGGCGTCTTCCGCCGGTACCCGTTCTGCGAATACCGCGCTGGCTGCGGTTGTCCTGATACCGGCCGTGTCAATATTGTCTTTGAGCGCGATGGGTATTCCATGGAGGGGGCCTCGCCATCTACCACGCTGCAGTTCTTGCTCCAGTTGCCTCGCTTGCGCAAGCGCCTGTTCAGCCGTGACGGTAATGAACGCATTCAATTTTGGATTCAACCGTTCGATACGTGACAGGCAAGCACGCGTCAATTCAACCGGCGATAGAGACTTTTTTTGCACAAGCCTCGATGCCATTTCGAGGCTTAAACTCGATAGATCATCTAGTTGCCCAAAGACAGATGTGCCAGAAATCGCTAACGTACCGGTGGCCAGACTCCCTTTGAGAAATTCCCGTCGAGTGTACATTCCCTCCTCCTACTTTATGCGAACCCAAAATCTTCGATTGTCGCCGGAGTTATGAGTGGCGTCGAATGGCGCTCGGGAAATGTAGCACTCGAGAGAAGGAAAGTTAAAATCGAAAGGTAAGTGAATCCATTCTAAATTTCGGATTCTGATTAATTTTTAGATCCGCGTGACCCGCTGCTCCATTTTGGATTTCGAATCTTGGATTTTTGATTGAGAGCTTCTGAGTTCTGGGCCGGACAGCGATGGCGGGGCTGCTTGCTCCGTAATTAAATCGAAAAGGCCGCCGGTTTCCCGGACGGCCTCGTCTAGCTGCAGAGAAGATACTCTACGGTCTTCTCGGACCTGCCCTTCTGGCGGGCGGGGCCGTGGTTTCGGCCATCATCGGCTTCAGTCTCCAGAACGACGGATCACCGGATACCCAGTCCTTCGAAACGTAGCTGAGCTG
>JBKKAS010000042.1:0-10096 GCA_046714595.1 Pyrinomonadaceae bacterium
ACAACATACGTCGGAGGTTGCGGTTCAGCCTCGACATCGACGAAGCGAAAGTTCTTCGGAACGAACTCGACCGCGACAAGCTCACCGCGTGACGGCGAACCCGTCGCCGACGACGCTCGGTAGTTCAAGACGGCGAGGGCTGTAGAAAGGTTTGAATTACAGCCAACCTCTGCGTCACCGGCGTCCGGGACAAAAGTGGTTACGGTCAGTGTTTGAAAGTCCTTACTCGACAGAGTAAATGATTCCTTGTCGGTTTTTACCGTGTACGTAACGGCGCCCTTGCAATCAATCTTCGTGATCTGACCGAGAACCTGTACCTCACCGGCCTCCGGCGTACGCAGCGATTGATTGATCGCCCTGATCTTGAAATCTTCCGAGGCCTTCGACACTTGCTCTTCGGTAGGTCGATCCTCGCCCGGTTTCCGGCGGACGAGCGTCGGTTCACCCACGCCGCTGCCGTACGCAGCGCGGTTCCCGTCGGATGTTTTCTTTACGTTCTCATACTGTGCGAACATCTCCTGCCGCTGGCGAATATCGTTTACCAAATTCTCAGCACGTGAACGAAGCTCGGCATCGTCTGCTGTCTTGACAAGCTTTTCGGCGATGGCACCGGCCTCCTTAAACTTGTCTTGCCGGATGTATAACTCGGCAATGCGCATTAAATAGCGCATATTTCCCGGTTGGTACTTTAAGGCCTGCTGTAGCAGCGAGGCCGCTTCAGCGAGATTATCGTTGTTGACGAGGCTCACGAACGCGAGCAGGTCGTAACTTTCGGCAAAAGATGGTTGGATGGCGATCGCCTTCTTCAACAGCTCTCGCATCTTCGTCGCGGTCGCAGTTTCAAATCGATTTACAAATCCGAACTCGTCGCGGCCTTCGCGACTCAAAAGGTACGCATACCGGTAAAGCGCGAGGTGGTTCTTCTGGTCCTGCGCGATCGCCCTCTCAAGAAACGTTTTCGCCTCGTCATATTTCCGCTGTCGGATCTTGATCATCCCGAGGCTCGTATTCGCCATACTCATATCCGGCTGCAGCGCGAGGGCGGAACGCAGTAAAGGCTCGGCATCTTCTTCGCGGCGAATACGGTAGAGCAGGTCGCCGAGATAGGCGTTGCTTTCTGCGTCGGTCAGTGGAGCCGCGCGCATATCGGTTTCAAAGACGAGCTTGTTTTTAAAAGTCAGCGCGTGGTAGTTGTACGACCGCTTCTCGACATACTTTCGCAGATCCTTTTCCATCTGGGTGTAGCCGATGCCGAACGCTTCCTGGAATGCCTGTTCGGCAGGTTTGTCCGCCATCGTCAGCGTGAGAAATTTGCTCAATCCCTCCGATTTTCCACTTTGAACCAGATAATGGATCAGCGCCCACGCCTGTGCGTAAAAGATGCTGCGCGAATGATTCGCGTTCTGATGAAGCGCATGATTGCTGATGTTGAAAAACGTCCCGAGCGGTATCAACTGATTCTGTTGAAGAAACTGAAGGTGGTTGTGCTGCGGCAGTCCGAGCTTCACCTTTTGATCTTCCTCGATCACGAACGTCTGGTAATACTCTGCCAAACCTTCGTTAAACCAGGGTGGAACTTCGGCTTTTCCAAAGTTAGTATCGATTATGAAGTGGACGTACTCGTGAAAGATGGTGCCGTAAGTGTCCTCGTCGGTTCCCCCGACTGACAGCGTGATGTAATTAAGATCTTCTCCGGACTGAAAATAACCAGCGATGAAATTATCTATCTTGCCGTCACCGCGTTTGGGCTTAAACTGCTTGAAAGACGAGTCGCTCTTAAAAACGATAACGTTAGTCGGGACCGATGCTGTCAGGTTTATATTCCCAAACACCAGACGAAATGTTTCACGAAACTGCTCGAGTCTCGTCGCTGCCTTACGGATGTCTTTCTCAGATGCATTGCCGATAAGGAAGAAATTTTTCGAACGTACTTGCAGCCACTCGTCCTTCGCAGAAACAGATTCCGGCAGGAATACAAAAAAAGCCGCTAATAACAGGCTCAGGAAACCAAACTTTCGGATGTTCATACTTCTTAAGGGACCTCGGATAAGGGCTTCGTTCCAACGCACGACAAATTATCACATTTTGGACGAAACGCTTAGACGCTGTGCCAAGGCATAGGATGCCTAGAAAAGGAAGGGCAGTAAGGTATTCTAATCACGCAGATGCAGATCGAGCTGACGCCCGGTTCCGCATATCTACGACGAACTTGCAATGCGTTTTACGATCACGAGCGTAATATCGTCGTTCGCGGGTGCGGTTTGGGTGAACGCTGAAAGCGCAGATTCGACCTTATCGCGCATGCCCGCTGCCGAAGCCTTTAGATTCTTTCGCACCACCTCAGTTAACCGTTCCATCCCGAATTCCTCATCCCGAATATTGTTCGCTTCCGAAACGCCATCGGAATAAACGACGAGCGCCTCGCCGGGATAAAGATACGTTTCACCGACCTCGAAATCCGCACCGGGAATAATACCGAGCGGGAATCCACCGGAAGAGAGTTGAGCGATGCTACCGTCGGCCCGACCGATGAGCGGAGGATTGTGCCCCGCGTTGATGTATTTGAGGTAGCCGTTGCTCGGATCAAGCTCCGCGATGAAGAGCGTGACAAAACGATTAGCCGGGGTGTTGTCGGCAAGGTATTGGTTCACCGAGACGATCGTCTCCTCAAGCGTGCTCTTTGCGGAAACCTGGGCGTGGATCGCGGCGTGCAGGCTCGACATGAGCAGAGCTGCCGCAGTTCCCTTTCCCGATACATCACCCAGAGCGAGCAGCATCCGCCCATCGTGCCGGGGAATGAAATCGTAGTAATCGCCACCGATCTCATAACAAGAAAAAGAAATTCCCTGAAATTCGTATCCCTCCACGATCGGCGGCGACGAGGGTTGAAATCGCTGCTGGATCTCGGTTGCGAGCTCGAGTTCGTGTTCCATGCGCTCGCGCTCGAAACGCTCTTCGAGCAGCTTCGCGTTCTCGACCCGGATCGCCGCGACCGAAGCCAGCGTGGTCAAAATATTTAGATGCTCTTCAGTGAACGTCGCTTCGTAGGTGGGCGAGTCGGCGTAGATAAGGCCGAAGACGTTTCGCTCGTCGACGCTCAGCGGTACGGCGAGGACCGAGCGTATACCCTGCAACGCCATCGTCTGACTTGCAAATTTCGGATCGTGTTGTGCGTCGGCGGTGAGAACGGATTTTCCGTTCTTCAACACCTCGTCCATCACCGTGCGGCTAATACGCACCTCCTGGAGAGGCTCATCGTTGCCGCGGATACGGGCGACCATGATCTTCATACCGTCCTCGGCTTTCTCATCGCGGAGCATGATCACGCATCGTTCCGCCGGGACGGCTTCGAAGACGAGCGACGCAACCTGATTGAGCGTCTCATCCAGATTGCTCGCCGATAAAAGTGCGACGCCGACCTTGCTTATCAGACCAAGTAGATCGGTACGCGAAGAAAATTGTTCCTTAAGAAGCTCGGTCGTCGGAATCTTGCGGCTTTGAAGCGAGATCGTCTTCGATGGATCGAGCGCCTCGGTGTGATCCGCGATGAGAGTCGCACCGCCCTGTATCTGGAATCGCTCATCGTCGAAAACTATAGTCGTCTCACCGATCTGGATCTGGCCGCCCGACGACAGAGGGACGGGCAATTTGACCGGCGTGCCGTTGTACCGGGTACCATTCGCGGAGCCGAGATCCTGAAGCCAGAATCCATCGCCCTCCTGCCTGACTTCGGCGTGGAGGCGCGACGCAAACGCATCCGGAATACAGACGTCGCTTCGAGCTGAACGGCCGATCGTAGTCCGGAGTCGCGCAAGCGGGATACGCTCGTCGCCATTTGCACCACTTTGTAATATCAACTGAGCCATAATCCTCGCGACTATTTCCGCACTCGTCGGTCTGCGTAGATAACGACCGTACCGGCCAGATAATCATGCAGCGCCCGACCTTTGCTGCTAAAAACCGAAATTAAGAAGCCGATTCCCACGCTCGCCAGGGTAAGAAAATATCCCCCGGTCTGCCGAAACGCGATCGCTCCGAGTGTTGGCGTGGTTCCGTCGATCCGCACGATTCGAAGTCCGGTCAGGATCTTGCCGAGCGTCTGGCCGCTGAACATCGGAAGCAGAACGAGGTTCGAAATCCCGATAAGAACGGCGATCAGCCATCCCGCGTTATTCAACCCGTCGTTCAATAACCTCGCACCATCATTTCCCGCGAAACGGCTAAGGAGCAAACCAATGACAGGGATCGCGACCACGATGATGTAGTCGATGATCAAAGCTCCGCAGCGCAAAAGGAAGGGAGCTTTGACCTCCTCGGGTTTGAATCCGACGATGATCTCGTTGATTGCCGGCCGCCTGATCTCCGCCGCTGGTTCCGAAACTGCACTCATAAATCTTGCTTCGCGCCTATCCGATGAGGAAGTGCAGCGTCGTGTCGCCGACCTTTAACTTATCGCCGCTTGTGAGTAAGTGCGGCTTGTGTGGTACCAGCCGGAGAGAATCCGTGATCGCTGAATCGAGTATGGTGCCGTTAGATGAGCCCAGGTCTTCCACCAGAAAGTTTGTCCCGTCGCGCCAGATGCGTGCGTGGCGGCGCGAGATCTTTGTCTGCGGATCGTATTTAGACAGATCGATCTCGGGAAAAATATTCGACATCGGGTCCCGTCGCCCAACGAGGTTTTCGTCTTTCTGCAGTGAGAACGCCGGCGTTGTCAATTCACTTGTTCCCTCGATAATAAGTTTGGCTGTTGCGCTGGAACGGGAATAGATCTCCGAATGGACACCTTGCTGGGCGATCGGTTGTTTCGCTCCACAAAAAGCACAGAACAGATCGGTCGCAACGATCCGCTGACCGCAGAAACCGCAAAATACCGATTGGTTCTCCAAACTGATAGACGCCGGTACGGCCGTCACTCCGTACGTAACGTTACCCGAATGAAGATTCGCGAGATGCTCCTCAAGGATCATCTTCATCTCCGACGCCGTCGCGAATCGCGAATCGGAATTGTATTCGACCGCACGCATCATTATCCGCTCGATCTGATCCGATAGCTGAGAATTTATCTGGCGCGGTCTCGGGTTCTTTTGAAAATCAAAGATCAAAAGCGGATTGCTCTGCGGATCGGCGCCGGTCAGCAGATGGAACATCGTCGAACCGAGACTGTAAATATCCGACCGCGGTTCAACGTTCCCGCTAAACAGCTCGGGCGGGGCGTAACCCATGGTGCCGACCGCCGTCACGCCTTTCTCTTCCTTCTGGCTTATCGAACGTGCGATCCCGAAATCGATCAGCATGATCCGGCCAGTATTGCCATCTATCATTATGTTCGACGGCTTCAAGTCACGATACACGATCGTCGACGGCTGGTTGTGCAGATATTCAAGCACATCCGTGATCTCTATCGCCCACTGGGTGATGCTCTTTTCGTCGATCTTGCCCTCGGGCGCCGACCGAAGCCGGGACGACAGATCGCCGCCCGAGATATATTTCATCACGAGGTAAAATCGGCCTTCGTCGGCGTCGTAAAAGTAATCGTAGATGGTCGGGATCGACGCATGATCCAGGGTCGAGAGGATCATCGATTCGCGCTTGAAATCGTTGATCGCCTTTTCCTGCTGCTCTTCCTCGATGTGCGACTGGACCATTTCCTTGACAGCTCGCAAGACGCCGCCGAGGTTATTATCGCTTGCAAGATACACGGCTCCCATGCCCCCACCGCCTATCTTCCGGACAATCTCGTAGCGACCGTTGAGAAGCGTGCCTTCACTCAACGGCTTAAGCTTGCTCCGCTTGCCGGCAGTATCACCGCCGACACCGAGGTTCGGCGCGGTGTAGGGTTTCGCCTCCGAATTTGTCGTTTCGGACAGCACCGCAGGGACCGGAGGTTCCGGCGTAGGATCAGACACGCCCTGGATCCGAGTGTCGACATCGTCCTGCGGCTTCGACTCCATGATCCGCACGGAGTCGAACATGGCCTTTGGCTCGTCGTTCTCGTCGAATTCCTGCTGCGGTTTCGAAATACTATCGTCGTTGTAGAACGGCCTTTCCTCGAATATCCCCGGCATTTCCAATGAAGGCTCATCGATCGGTCCTAACGGAACATTAACTTCAGAAATGTCGGCGTCCGAGTCCTCCATTGATTCATCCGAGGTAAACGAAAATTCTGACGTCGATGGAGGGATCACATTGTCCGAGGTCGCGGTGAGGTCGTGGAGCAGATCCGGTATCGGGACATCCGTCACGCTCGGGTCGGTCGTTGCAGTGTCCGATACTTCGTCGTCCGGCGACACGTCAACGGACGACGCCTCCGGCATACGGACTCCGCATAAGGGACAGAACAGATCATTCTCCGCGACATTTGAGTCGCATGCGTGACAACGGATCATGTTTCTACGTTAGAGATCGCCCAAGCTAAATTAATTATTAATATGAAATCGCAAAAACGTCTTCCCGACAATTATCTCGTCGCCTTCGGTGAGCACCTGCGGGCTCCCCGGTAAAAGGCGGCGTCCCCGGTTAACAAAGGTTCCGTTGGTCGAGCCAAGATCTTCGACCATATGTACATTATTTCGATAAATGATCCGTGCATGCCGACGCGAAACTTTTGCATCCGGATCGTGGGCATCCAGATCTACATCCGGAAAAATGCCATTATCTGCATCCCATCTGCCTATGTACGATTCTTCAGACGAAAGCGCGAATTCCGTATTCGCCGCTCCGCCCCGCTCGATGATCAACCGAGCGTGACTTCCCTTCTTCTTGTCCGAATTCCCGAACGTGTTTTCCTTTTCCGTGGCAGACGGATCGACCAGCGGCGGAATACCAACGGAGGTAATACTCGAAACCCGAAAGCCCGGATTGCTTATCGACTGGGGCGCGAAACTTGGGACGCGTTGTCCACCGTTTGCCGGGGCCGAAAGTTTTGCACCGCATTCCTCGCAAAACTGCGAGCGATCTAGATTCTCTGTTCCGCAAGTTTGGCAGCTGATCATTCTTGTGTACTACTTACAGGGTAAAAGCATCTTACCCCGTAACACGTTGTTCGTAAATCGTAAATTGAAGGTATTCAAACGTCAAACCGCCTCCATACTGCCCTGAGACTTTTTTGAAACTATGAAAAGAAATCGGTCGTAGTAACGCTTTGACGCTGTATTATACCGGGCACCAGCCCAAAATTCTTTACGAAAACCTGAAGTAAAACTCTTGAGAGGACACCCTGAATGGCATTGAGCCGTAAGAAGAAGATCATTATCGGCAGTTCGATCGGCGCGTTGGTGCTGATCATAGTAATTGGCAGTATTTTTGCGACGAGGAGCGACACGCCGGAAGTTACGGTAGTGAAGATAGAGATCCGCCCCGAACTTAAGTCGACAGTCACATCATCGGGCGAGGTGCGACCGATACAGTTCGTTAACTTGACCAGCGAGGTGCAAGGAAAGATCGAGGAGATAACCAAGAAGGAAGGCGATCCTGTCCAGAAAGGCGAGATACTCGTTCGTCTCGATCCAAACCAACTCGAATCGAATGCCGACGCGCAGTTTGCGGCTTACCAGTCCGCCCAGGATGATGTTCGATCTTCACAATCTCAGGTGGCGGCTGCTCAGAACGGACTCGCCCAGGCGCAGCAATCTTTGAATCAAGCACAGGTCGCCGTTGAATCGGCGCGGCAGGGTGTGATCACCTCGCAAACCGACGTCGACCGCGCACAGGTCGAGGTCAATGCCGCTCAGCGAGAATTGCGTCGTAACGAAAAGCTTCTCGAAGAAGGTGTGGTTTCGCGGCAGGAATACGATTCGGCAAAAGACCGGGTCGAGACCGCCATCTCGTCGCTGAACGCGGCAAAGTCGCGTTTGGAATCGCAAAGGACATCCATTCGGGATGCGCAGGCTCGAGTAAATCAACAGCAGGTCGCCGTCAAGGACGCGCGGCGGGCAGTCGAGTCCGCTGGAATAGGTGTGAGCTCAAGCCGGTCGAGGGCGGAGCAGCAAAGCGCCGTCTTACGCGGACAGCGAAACCAGCGCGACAAAACAATCGTCGTAGCTCCGATCAACGGCGTCATTGCCGAGATTCCATCCAAAGTCGGTACGTTCGCGGTAGCCGGATTGTCAACGACGGCCCTGATGACGATCGCCGATATGTCCGACATCAACGTCGAGGTTAAGGTCGACGAAACCGAGATCGATAAAGTAGCCGTCGGTCAGAAAGCTAAGATCAAGGTCGATGCGTTCGGCGACGCCGAACTCGAAGGCGAAGTGCTGCAGAAAACGCCGCTCGCGGTTGGAAAATCGCAGACCAGCGGAGGCTTGTCGGTCAATATAAACGTCCAGGAAGCGAAGGAGTTTCGAGTCGTGCTGAGACTCATCAACCTTACGCCCGAGATGCAGATCGGCCTTCGGCCGGGAATGAGCGCGACCGCGACGATCACGACCACGACGGTCACTGACGTTCTCGCGGTTCCCCTTCAAGCGGTGATCGAGAAGAAGCCCGAGGGCTCGCCAACACCGGAGGGGCAGGCCGCAACTCCAACGCCTTCCGACAAACCGAAGCCGATCAAGGGTGTATATGTCATGGAGGACAACAAAGCAAAGTTCGTCGCCGTCGAAACAGGCATCACCGGTGAATCGGACATCCAGATCACGTCGGGGTTATCTCCTGGCCAAGAGGTGATAACCGGTCCGAGCCGGATCCTCAATACGCTAAAAGAGGGTACGATCATTAAGCGACAAGAAAAGAAAGAAGGCGAAAACGCGAATAAATCCTAGTTGTCAGTGGTCGGTTGTCAGCGGTAAGTAGTTTGTCGGTTGTCGACGGTCCCCTGTATTGGCGTCAAATTCTCGAATCCACAAAAACCGGCTCGCAACTGACAACCGACCACTGGCCACCGACAACTGTTATGTACAGATTCATGGAAAACGAAGTGGCAGTCGCCGAACCCGCCGGCAACGGAGCGGTGCCGGAAACCAGAACGCTGATCTCGATGCATAACATCTGGAAGACATACCAGATGGGAGTTGAAGAGCTTCACGCGCTTCGCGATGTTTCATTTGAGGTGGAAAAGGGCGAGTATCTTGCGATCATCGGTCCCTCCGGCTCGGGCAAATCCACACTGATGAATCTCATCGGCTGTCTCGATTCTCCGACACAGGGGCAATACTGGATCAACGGCCACCTCGTGTCCGACATGACGGACGACGAGCTCGCGCGTATCCGCAATAAAGAGATCGGCTTCGTATTTCAAACGTTCAACCTGCTGGCACGTGCAACAGCACTGCATAATGTCGAACTTCCCCTGATTTATGCCGGGATGCGGGCGGGCGAGCGACACGAGAAAGCACAGGCGGCGCTCGCGTCGGTCGAATTAGGCGATCGCGTCACGCATCGTCCTAACGAGCTTTCCGGTGGCCAGCGCCAGCGCGTGGCCATTGCACGTGCCCTGGTAAATCATCCATCGATCCTGCTCGCTGATGAACCGACCGGAGCACTCGACTCGAAAACCAGTGTCGAGATCCTGGGCCTGTTCGAAAAGCTGCACGCAGAAGGCAACACGATCATAGTAGTTACTCACGAACATGATGTCGCTAAACGAGCCCACCGTGTGATAAGCATCCGCGACGGACAGATCGAAAAGGACGAGAAGATAAAATGACCGCGGAAGTTCCCGGTTACGTTTCCATAGTTTTTGTCCTGACCGCGTTGTTAACGGTCGGGATTTTTCTTTATGCGGTTTCGAAAGCGGGACTGAGGTCGGCACCGGGAATATTCTTACTAGCTTTTGTACCGGCCTGGATGCTGATCCAAGCCGTACTCGCAATCGCCGGTTTCTTTCAGAACTTCGAAACGCTCCCACCTCGGACATTCGCCTTTGGTCCGTTGCCCTTCTTTGTTCTGACAGTCGTCTACGTAATTTTCTTCCGAAAGGGATTTCTTAAAAACATGCCCCTGACGGTCCTGACACTGATACACGTGATCAGGATCCCGGTCGAGTTCGTCCTGCTATGGCTTTCTCAGAGCGGGCAAGTTCCGGTGGAGATGACATTCGAGGGCCGAAACTTCGACATCCTTTCCGGCATCACGGCGCCGATCGTCTACTTCCTCG
>JBKKAS010000043.1:0-3051 GCA_046714595.1 Pyrinomonadaceae bacterium
GCTTATCTGAATGCCGGCTTCGGAACGCATGAATGGGTCCTCTACTACGATCTGTTTCGATATCTCTTGGCCGACGCAGCCGAACGTCGCCGGTCGGGCGCTCAGGTAGAGATCGAGCCCGAGATCCTCCGCCTCTCGAGTCTGCGCGATGAATGGCTTCGAACGCCCGACCCGGAGATTTCGGGACGAACACCGTTGGAGATAATCGACCTCGAGCGGCAAAGGATCAACATAACGTTGTCGGCGGAGGAGACTTTGATGGATGAGAATTGTCCTTGCTGCGTCGCGATGGCGGAGGACTTCGACACACCTATGTTTTGGTTTCTGGACGGCTGCAATATGGATGACCGCTTCGAATTCTCGTCGTATAAGACGCTGGAGGAGTGGGAAGCTGATCAGCGCGAAAGGAAGAGGTTCGATCTTGAATTCGAAAGGAAATATGGCGAGAGATCAGACACGCTTCAACCGATCGGCAACGAACCGGATCCATTCTAAGCTGGCGAAGTATATTTGATCTATAATCTTCTAACGATGGATATTCTTTGGTCAGAACTGACGGCGGGATTTCCCGATTCACAGCACTTTGTAATAGTCGTCCTCAGACTTTCCACGGCCGCCCTTCTCGGAGCCGCCATCGGTTTCGAACGCCAACGAGCCGGAAAGGCGGCCGGCCTTAGAACGCACATTCTGGTTACGGCGGGCACGGCCGTTTTCGTCCTTGGCTGTACCGGCGCGGGATTGCACGGCGACGCTATCTCGCGCGTGGTCCAAGGAATCATCACCGGCATCGGGTTTGTCGGAGCAGGCAGCATATTGAAACGCGAAACCACTCCCAACATCCAGGGCGTGACGACGTCGGCGGGTCTCTGGATGACAGCGGCGATTGGCGTGACGATAGGCCTCGGCGGCCTCGGACTGGCAATTATGGCGACGGTCCTGACGCTTGTCGTACTCCGCGTGACCGTCTGGTTCGAGCGCCGCATATCAGATACAAGCCACTCTGCGTGAGGGAACTTCTTAGCGACGGCTAAATTCGAGTTGTCGCTACGCGACAGCATTTTTCTGGGTACGCACTTTCCAAAAATTTAGTGATGCCATCAGCAGCAATGCGGCGCCGCTCGCGATGATCACGCCATAGAAACCGACTGTGTAGTCGCCGCCGGAGCGGTCGGCCAGCCAGCCCGTGATCATTCCGCCCACGACGGCACCGAGCGTGTCGCCGATCGTGATCGCTCCGAGGATCTTCGGGTAATCGCGCTCGCCGAACAGATCGGCTACGAGTCGCTGGATCAGAACAAACGCCCCGCCGTAGCCGAGACCGAATGGAAGTAAAAACAGGAAAGCCGTCGTCGCGTTTAGATCGAGCAAGAGGAAAGTCGACGCGAACATCAAGGACGTGCAGACGAGAATTACGCGGACAGGTGAGAAACGGTCGCTCAGAAATCCGAACAAGAACTTTCCCGCAACGCTGGCCGCAAATAGCCCGGACAAAACAAACGTCCCCTGCCATGCGGTGAATCCAACTTTCGCCGTTTGCAGGATGAGCTGCTGGCTCGTGACGAATATCGGATAAAAGATAAGGGCCGCACCGCCGGCGAAGATCCAGAAGAGAGGTGTGCGGACCGCTTCCGAGAACGAAAGACCACTGGCAGCTTCGAGTGAGGTCACGTCAGCCCCGGGCCGATCTTCTCCATCCGGCAGCATGCCGATGTCGGACGGTCGCGATCTCACAAGAAAAAATACGGCAGGAGCAAGGACCAGCCAAATCAGCAGGCTGACAAGCATCATCGCCGTCCGCCAGCCAAAACGTTCGATCAATGGTGTCGCTAGCGGCGGGATCAAAACACCGCCGATGCTTGTTCCCGTGAGCAGAATTCCGATCGCGGTCCCACGACGTCTGACAAACCAGGAAGAGACGAGCACAACGCTCGGAAGCACGCCGACGAATCCCAGCGAAACGCCCATCATGATCCTCGCCGCGTAAACTGCGCCGGCGGAACCTGCCGTTGCGTGAAGAAGAAGACCGCCACCGAGAAAAAGGCATCCGAGAAGCATCACGTTTCTCAACGGAAACTTTTGGATCAGCCAGCCGGCAAAGGGCGAGATGAGTCCGGAAAAAAGAAATGTCAGCGACGCCCCAAACGCGATGAAACTCTCGGCCTGTTCAGCCCCGACGGCCCCCGCGGCGACAAAATCTTCGCGGATCGATCTGTAAAAAACGGGAATGCCGCCGATCGAGAGACCATTGCTGACGACCAGGGCGAGCATCCCGACGGCGACGATAACCCAGCCGTAAAAAAATCGACGTTGCTTGAAGGACATTAATTGGCGGCGCTTTAATCTAGGATCTAACAGCTAGCATCTAGCATCTTTTTGGAAGACGGTTCTGAATAGATGATAGATGAAAGATCATAGATTCTAGATCTTCTGGAGCTTAGCTTCGCTTGTAACCGGTTACATATACCG
Source organism: Pyrinomonadaceae bacterium (assembly GCA_046714595.1). GTDB lineage: Bacteria > Acidobacteriota > Blastocatellia > Pyrinomonadales > Pyrinomonadaceae > OLB17. The sequence goes on from JBKKAS010000043.1 coordinate 2,467, forward strand.
GAGCTTCGATGGATCCATCGAGCCGGCCGTCAGCGATGGGCACGCCGGTCGCGATGTTGAGCGGTAGCACACCCGCCCAGACATCCAGCGTGTAATCTTCTTCGTCATCGACCGGATCGCCTGTGCGTATCTTCGCGGAGGCTTCGTCGACGGCGAGCTTCAAAACTATCGTAGCTTTCAATTCCAATTCGTTCGGCCAGCGGACATCCGCCCATCGGCCGGGGACGATGTGCTCGGTCAAGGCCTCGAGCGCATTGTTCTTTTCGTCTGCTTTGGTAACGAGCTCGGCTCTCCCAAGAATCACCACCGACCGGTAATTGACCGAATGATGAAAGGCCGAACGGGCGAGTACGAGTCCGTCTATCAGCGTCACGGTCACACAAACCTCGACGCCCTTCGACAGATTTCGCAGCATCCTGCTGGCCGACGAACCGTGAATGTAGATGTTATCGCTGACCCGTGCAAAACCCGTCGGGATGACATACGGCTGGCCATCGACGGAGAACCCAACGTGGCAGATAAAGCCTTCATCGAGGATCGCGTTGATCGTATCGCGGTCAAAGTTTCCGCGTTTCGGTAAGCGTT
>JBKKAS010000044.1:0-3729 GCA_046714595.1 Pyrinomonadaceae bacterium
AGGTTCTTCCCGAACGCTACCGTCTGATCGAGACGATCGGCCGCGGAGGTATGGCTGAGGTTTTCCTTGCTGAAGATACGCGACTCAACCGTCGCGTCGCGATTAAGTTTCTTAGCGGCGAGTTCAGAAGGGATACGGATCGCACACGTCGGTTCACCCGCGAGGCGAGGGCCGCCTCCGCGCTGAACCATCCGAACATTCTTATCATTCATGACATCGGCGAAAGTGAGGGTGGCCAATTTATCGTCAGCGAGTATGTCGAGGGAGAGACCTTGGGTTCGAGGATCCGGCGCGGCAAGATCCCGCTCGTCGAGGCCGTGAACATCGCGATCCAGGCGTCTTCGGCGCTGGCCGCTTCACATAAAGCGGGAATCGTCCACAGAGATGTTAAGCCGGACAACATCATGCTTCGCCCGGACGGGAGTGTAAAAGTTCTGGACTTTGGCCTCGCGAAAGAGACCGAACAGATCTTGTCGATCTCTCCGAGCAATGACGCGCTGACGCTCGACCTTGTTTCCACATCGCCCGGCCTGATCCTCGGCACCCCGCAATACATGTCGCCGGAGCAAACGCGCGGCATTGAGCTGGATCCGCGGACCGACATCTTCAGCCTCGGGAACATAATCTTTGAAATGGTAACGGGGCACGTGCCGTTTCCGGGCAAGAGCATGGCCGACATCCTCGCGGCAATCATTAGCAAGGAGCCTCGTAGGCTCGAGGCATACCTTGTCGATCCGCCGCTGAAGTTGATCGACATAGTCGACAAGGCGCTTAGAAAAGAAAGGGAAGAACGCTACTCCAAAATGGAATACCTGCTCGCAGACTTACGGGAGCTGCAGCAGGAGCTGCTCGCCGGTCCGCACCAGAATGCGGTCGACACCGGCCGGGTCGATCCGCGGAGCACGATTGGCAAAACAGTATCGAGTGTTTTCACGAGGAAGTTTATCTATCCGGAACTGTCGCTTGTCCTGGTCGCTGTTTTTGGAGTAATTGCTTTCTTCTTTTGGTTGAATTCGCGCGAATCGCCTCAAGCCGGACCCGTCGCGGCTTCTAAGCGTACGACTCCCGTCACAAGCTGGAGCAGCAGCGCCGGTGAATCCGTTGCGGCGGCATCATTTTCACCGGATGGACGAATGGTCGCATACGCCGCGACGAAGGCCGAGTCCACTGAGATTTACGTCAAACCGAACGTCGGCGGCGATTCCATTCAAGTAACAAAGAACGGTTTCTATAATCAGTATCCAGTCTGGTCGCCCAACGGCCAGGACGTCGCGTTTTTTTCCAGCCGTGGGGAGAATCGCGGGATATGGCGGGCCTCGTTTACCGGCGGCGATCAGGTCAAGATCGTAAACGAGATCGGCAGGACTGCGAGACCGGTTAGATGGTCGACGGACGGGAACATTTATTTCCAGGACGGCTCCGAGCTTTTCGCCGCTAACGAGAAGACGGGAAAGATCGCGCAGATAACGCAGTTTGCACCCGGTGGTTCGAAGCCATGGCGGATCGAGATCTCGGCAGACGGATCGTCAATCGCATACTCGATCAAGGAAGGTGAAATTTGGAAAGTCTGGGTCAGGCGGCTGGACACCGAATCGTCGGACGAGATCGCATCATCGACACTTCAGATCGATAACATAGCTTGGGGACCCGCAGGTACGTCGCTCATCTTTAGTAGCTCGGTTGACGGCGTTTATCAGATCTTTGAGAAACTCTTCGGATCCAGCGACCCGGTACAGCTTTCCACCGGCGATCATGATCTTTTTGTAAAAGATGTTTCGGCAGACGGATCGAAGATCTTGTACGGATCAGTAGCCGAGACATCCGATCTTTGGATGGTCGACACGCGCGACTCAAAAGAATCGTCCATTGCGAACGAAGTGGCGAACGAGTTCTGGGCCGGGTTTTCACCCGACGGTAAAAGTCTCGTCTTCCAGTTTGTGACGCAGACTGAACGCCCCTATAGTGGTTCGGTCAACGTCCGGAACCTGGAGCGAGGTGATGCGCCGATCGTCATATCAAAGGAAGGGTTCTCGCCGGTTTGGTCTCCGGACGGTCAGTGGATAGCATTCCTTCGCCGTTCCGAAAGCGGTATCGCGTTGTGGCATGTCAGGCCGACGGGCGATGATCCGATGAAGGTTGCCGACGGCGAGGTCGGTGCTCCATCCTATACTCCAACGCCATATCTTAAGATCGGCACAAACCATGTTTCGTGGTCGCCCGACAGCAGTACGATCGCCTATTCAGCGCGAACGGACGGCATGTTCCATATATGGCTTGCGGCTTTAGATGGTTCCCGAAACACTGCTCTTACACAGAGCAGTGACAAGAATGAAAAGTATTGTTGTCCGGTCTGGACGCCTGACGGGAAAAGCATCGTCTTTGTCTCCTGGAATGATGACATCACCGGACAAAAGAAGGCGGGGCACCGGCTCTGGCTTTACGACCTCGGGAAGTCGCAGCAGCAGCTCCTGTTTGAGTCCGCCGATCGATTCAGATTGCTCGGACTCGGGAGCGGCGCCGGAGATGCCGTCATAGCGCTGAAAGCGAATCCGGCCGACCTTTCGTTGACACCGGAATCGACCGACATATTTTCTGTGTCGTTACAATCGGGCAAAGAACAAAAAATAAATACTCTTGGTTACGCGTACTTCCACAACATTCACCTTTCCCCTGACGGAGCGAGCATCGCGTTCGTTTCACGACGGGACAACACAACAGCACTGTGGACTGTACCGGTGAGCGGCGGCACGCCGCGCAAGATACTCGGCGAAAACGACCCCAAGGTTCTGCTCTCAAGTCTCGCGTGGTCCCCTGACGGAGGCTCTATCGTTTTCGGCAAACAGACTCGTACAAACCTGCTTTCGATGCTGACCAGATAGAAAGAAACGGAGGAAAATGTATGAAGGCTCTATCAATGAGAATCTCGGCCGGGACGATTGCGCTCGGCGCGTTGTTTTATTTTTTAGCTTGCTCTCCGGCCACTCAAAATAACAACTCTAGTCAGAATCAGAACTTATCCCAAAATCAAAACCAGGCAAATGGAACCAAAGCATTGGCGGATCTAGGGCCGTGTAATTACGGATCAGAACCTGGATCGCATGCCCAAAGGATCAAGAAGGAGATCAAGGGTAAGATGAGTACGTTGCTCAAAAAACTCTTGAAGGATCAAGACAATCCCGGTGGTACATTCACCATTGAAATCCAGAAAGCAAGTGATGAGAAGAGGTACTTCGTAGCCTACGTCAGGGGCAAGGTCAGCGGCGATGACAATCTTAAGGAATTGAGTAATATCCTAAACGACTTTCAGGACAAACAAGAATGTCTGCGCATGGTATATTTCCTCCCCGATCAGACTACGGCCGCTCCGCTTGATGGCGACGGGTTTGAGTGGAACTCGTGTCAACATCCAATGGTTGTGTGTCCAAACGGTGAGTGTTGTATGGCTGCCGAAACAAATACCAACTCGAACGGGAACTCGAATGCGAACACAAACACGAACGCGAACGCGAACAGAGGAGGAAACACAAAGAATTGAGCGGCACGCGAGGCGATCCGGCTTCCTTCCGTGTCTTCGGTGTATTCGGTGGTTCCAGCCCGTGCAGAAACCACTCAAGATCCTCTCTGTTAGCGAATAGTGAATAGTGAATAGTTATGCGCGTCGGTGAGCGGGGCAACTCAGTCTCGATCGCCAGGCTCATCAACTATTCACGATTCACGATTCACGATTCA
>JBKKAS010000045.1:0-12098 GCA_046714595.1 Pyrinomonadaceae bacterium
GATCCGTGAAGATCATCTCGCCGCCGTTTTCTGCGAGAGACTTTAAGATCCGGTCCTGGATCTCGGTCAAAGGCTTACTGCCGTTGGTCCCGTCAATTACCGGCAGAAGGCGTACGGCCTTTCGACGTTTCGCTCTCACCTTTTCCGCAACGGCGCGCTCGCGCACGGATATGTAGGACGAAAGCAAAAGAGCCCGAATCGCGCGCTTTGCGGCGGGAGCTCCGAATTCCTTTTCGAGCGCGCGTTGCGGTATCTCACCTGCGGCCATGAGACTCTTCAGGATCTGAAGCCGAACTTGCTTCAGGTTGACGGCGCGAAGCAGATGTTCGCGTCCCGATTCGTTTATCGCGATTACTTGCTCGACCGCGGTATTAATGCCGGCGGGCAGCGATGCCTTCAGCATTTCACCCCATGAGGCCGCGTAGTAATCCGCCGTCCATTTCGTGAGTGCCAGTATTTCCTCTGTCACCAGCGGTGTCTGGTCGATCAGTGCGGCTACGCTCTTTATAGCAGCCTCATCGACATCGAGTTCCGCATCCAGCTCGTTGTGCAAAGCAACGGCGTAGCCCGTCAGCATTCGCTTGCCGAACTGCACCATCACCCTTGAGCCTAAACGGATGTCGGCGGAAAATTCCGCAGGTAGTTTGTACGTGAAAACACGCCGCGGCGGAAGCGGGAGAGCGACCTCGACAAAACTGGAATTGGTCGAACTGTTGTCGCTTGATTCGGGCATTTTAGGAACGGATATCGAAATGATAACCTATGGGAACTTTTTAAGAAAACCATCATCTAATCGGTAATGGCAACTCTTATGGATGCGTTTCTCGAACCGAAACAAGAAAAAAGAGGGATCAACAAAGGTCTCATCCTCGGCGTCATCGTTGGTATGTTGGTCCTCGCAGGCGGTATCTGGCTTCTGATGCAGCAGCCTTCGATGGAAGATCAGATGGCGACGGTTCTCGAAGGCTCCTATCGGGAAGGCTCGCCGGAATTCGCCGAGATAACCAAGGACATCGTCATTTCTACCAGCGACGAAACGGTGCAGTCACCAAATGCCTTCGGCTCGATCTCGATGTACATCAAGGGCAAGATCAGAAACAAAGGCACGCGGGCGATCAATGGTCTTGAGGTCAACGTCGCGGTGGTCGATAGTTTTAATCAGGTATTAAGAGAAAAGCGTGTGCTGGTCGTTCCTACGCAGGTGCCTGAGCTGAGTCCAGGCGAGATCATTACTATCTCTCTCGTGATCAGCGGATTCGAAAAACAGGACGACCGTGCAAACATCCGCTGGAAGGTGACCGCGATCCGCGTCGCGAACTAAGGACCCTGCTCGCCGACGTTCTTGCCCTCTACAAAAAGTTCCTCAAGTGATTGTCTGACTGTCTGTATCGACATCAGCTTTCCGCCCGCGGACCGCGCCGCCGACAGTATCTTGTCGATCTGGATATCATCGTTGACCTGGATCGTCAGACCGTTCGGGATGGGAAGCACCTGCACGACTGAAGAGAACGCACCCAAAAGCTGCCCGTCCTCGATCCCGCTAATACTGATCTCGTAAACGTGCTGCTCGTTCTCTGTGGACAAGAGCTGCTCGAGGTTTCCGGTAGCCGCAAGCTTTCCGCGGCGGAGGATCGCCACTTCATCGCAAAGAGCTTCGACATCGGACAGAATGTGCGTCGACATAAAAACTGTCGTGCCTTTTTGTCTAAGTCCGGCGATCAGCTCGCGAACCTCGCGGCGGCCGATCGGGTCGAGACCGCTCATCGGCTCGTCAAGAAATACGATCTCGGGATCGTTGATCAGCGACTGTGCAAGACCAACGCGTTGAAGCATTCCTTTCGAAAATTTCCGGAGCTGCTTGTTCCAGTCCCTTTCATCGAGGCCAACCGCCGATAGTAAGTCGGATGTCTTTTGTTTTCGCTGGAGGCGATCGAGACCGAACAGTTCGCCGAAGTAATTCATCAGCTCGGACGCGGTTAGGTAATCGTAGAAGTAAGGGTTCTCGGGACAGTAGCCGATCCGGCGGTGCATCGAAACGTCCGAGATGTCGGCGCCGAGTATTCGAGCCGTCCCGGAACTCTGAAAGAGCAGCCCCATAAGGACCTTGATGGTGGTTGTCTTTCCGGCGCCGTTGCCGCCGAGGAAACCGAAGATCTGGCCACCGGCCACATTGAGCGTCAGATCATCGAGAGCGCGAACCTTCTTCTTGCGCCAGAATCCGACCTCGTAGTCTTTTGTCAGGTTTTCGATCTCGACAATGTAGGACATAAGTTAAACCGCTGGAATTTTTGAACGTGAACGATCGATCGCGGCTTCGCATTTGCCGGCATCGATCCGGTATGGCACCCCGCTCGGATCGACAAGATCATTCGACTGATCGATCCTTAAGGCGCCGCCATTCGGAAGTTTTGTGCCGGACAACAAGGGAATAATTTCCTGCCACTTGTTTGCACATCGGCCGTTACGCGCCCGAAATTCGCGCAGGGCCGGATCAATTACATCGCGTTCGTCGAGCGAATCTATTTGCATCAGCCGGAGCTCGGCGTTTTTCCTGGGGGTCTCATCCTGTGACTCGACCATGATCTGGGTATAGATCTCACGTGCCGTATCGCGACTGCCGCCCTCGGTCTTCATTCGTGCAGCCATCATTCTCAAGAAGCCGGGAGAGCCGGCGACATTCGAACCTTTCAGGTAAACTTCGGACGCCTTCTCGTAGTCACCGAGTTTCCAGTGGATGTATCCGAGATGCTGGTGTAGCCGCCATTCGTTCGGATTGTTGGTAATGCCTTTTTCGCTCAGGGCTATTGCGTGTGCCGAATCTATTGCCGGCAAGATCGTCGCACCATACGAGTATGGCGCCATGAATCTGGGGTCGAGATCGGCCGCGTTGTTCAGGTAAGGATAAAGAAGCCGCGGGTTGAGCGATCGCATATCGTCGAGATTCAGATTCTCAAGGCCAACCGACGAGATCTTTTTCCCGATGTATTGCAGCGAGTTCACCCAGTACCAGTCCGCTAAAAGTCCTTCGGCGCCGAATACAAATCCCTTCATCCGCGCGCCTTCGAACCCGAGATCCTCGTCCTCGGATCCGGCCGGCATAGCGGGCCGCTTGCCTTCGACAAACTCCGTTAGAAAGACGGCAGACAGCAGGCCGAGTACTATCAACACGACGCTAATTACTGTTTTTCTCGGCTTCGACTTCATCGGTATCTATTTGAAGTTGCGCCTGCTGAAGATAAGTATCGTGGCGGCGATAAAAACTACGTCGAAAACAATTGCGTAGAAGATCGCTCCTCCAAGCATCGGTAACGGCGGGACGTCGTTGTGAGCGGCATTTGTCACAAATGTGAAATGCGAAAGATTTGGCAGCACGTAATAGACCGCGTCGAAGAAAAACCTGGCGGCCGACGATTCAAGATTCTCTGCGAGAGATCGGAGCGAGGAGCTGAAATGCCCGATCACAAAAACCGAGAAAGTAAGAAGTGCGGACAGCGCCGGCGATGAGAACGAAGAAAAAAGTATCGCGACCGCAGTCAGTATCGTCAACTCGAAGAAGATAAGAACGATCGTTCCCCAGATAGACGCTGCCAGGCTAGTTCCTCCGACGTAGATCAGCGCAAGAGAAACCCCGGCGCCCATCGCGAGGACGTTCACTGCAAGTGTCAAACAGAGCCCGATATATTTGCCGATAATAAATTCGCCGCGGCCGACAGGTTTTGCAAAGATCGCGTACACCGTGCGTTTCTCGATCTCTTTCGACACGAGCCCGACGCCGACAAAGATCGCGATGAAGGCTCCGAACAGAAGCATCGCGTTTAGCCCGATATTGACGATGGTCCGAGCTTCATGGCCGTCCGTCAGGTCGCCGAGCAAGATCGCGCAGGCGATGATCAGGAGAACAAAAATGACGAGATTGTACAGCACGCGATCGCGCACAGCTTCGCGAAATGTGTTTTTTGCGATTGAAATTATTCGATTCAAGAGTGAATGAGTTGTTAGAGTTTGGAATTCGGGCTCGCGGGTCCGGGCCGGACTCTATGATAAAGCATTTTCCGAAAAGCGAAAAGATAGAGAGTAGTGGACAGCCTTCTTGGTGTTCATCCGTCTTACTCCTTCTTATTCGTCTTCTTCTGTGGTTCGCTGCTCTACCAGGGAAGCAAACCACCGAACAAGAAGATCAAGAAAGCAGAAGAAAAAGAAAAGGAATTTACAAGCAAGACGAGATCGAGACAGGTTAGCGACGGCGAAACATAAGACGCTCAGCCGGAAACAGGACATAGCGCTCTTCGAGGACTGCGTACATTGAGGTTTGGGGCTGGAGATCCATGACAGGTGTGAAGTCGGGGCTCTTAAAAGCGCTGTCGGTCGCGGCCTGGGCACCGCTGTTTATCATCGTCCACCAGCTGTTGGCGGCACGATAGTCGATCTCACGCGCTCTGCTGAATTCACGGGCAGACTCATCCGTTTTTCCGTTGATCCGAAGCAGAACAGCGTGGCGCGTCAGGACAAATGGTGAGCGGGGATAAAGTTTAGCCGCGAATGCCATCGTCCTTTCCGCCGCTTGACTGTCACCGGCCAAAGATTGCGCCGAGGCAAGAAAAGAGAAGTCTACCGATTGCGCGCGGCCGATGCGGATCGAATCTTCAAGCAGCGGAGCGGCTTCGGCGAAACGGTCCTCCTGAAAAAACCTCATGCCGAGATTATTGCGAGCGTCCGGGTTATCGTCATCGAGCGAAATTGCGTAGCGGTATAGAGTCGACGCCTGATCGATGTCATGGGTATAGTTCGCGCGGCTGGCGAGTATCACGCTTGTGACGCGAACGCTCGAATAAATTCCGAGCAGAAGGCACGCGGTGATTCCAGTTGCCAGTGCGATTCTCTGTCGCGTAGCACTCCAGTGGTGTACCGGTTCGGTGACAGTTCTGGACTCGTCCCTGAATAACGTTTTCGCCGCGACGGCGAGTACAAAGAAAAAGACGAACCCGTTCTGCATCAGTCGAAACGAATACGCGCTCACGGCTGAGCTGGCCAGAAACATTAGCAGGCCCAGAACGGCGCCGATCGAATAAAGTGACCTCTTACGCAGACCCCGAAGCGCACGAAAAGCAAGGAACGCAATACCCGCAAGGAACCATGAAAAGATCAGACAGCCTACGACCCCGAGCTCGGCGGTTATCTGAAGAAATTCGTTATGAGCGTGGCCGACGATCCCGACTTCGCCGTACGAAAGATTCGGGTCGGCCCCATTCTTGGCCGCGTACTGCTGGCGATAACTATTGAACTGCAATCCGTAGTTGTCCGCGCCGACACCATTGATAGGGTTGGCCTTTATCATTTCGAGCGATACGGAATTCATCAGCACGCGGAAGTCGCGGCTGTATGCAGCACCAGTCGTGTCCTGGAAACGGCTGAGTATCGGTACTTCGGCACTGGCCGCGAAAATCGAGAAGAGATAAAGCGGCACTGGGGCGACGATCATGCAAAGCACGCATAATGCAAACCTCATCCGGTATCGGCTAAATCGCGCCAATCCAAAAATAAGGATGCCAACCGCGCCGACGCAGCCGCCAAACAGCAGAAGATTCACTCGCCCGGCAGAACAGTAGACCAGCAGCCAGAGCATGACGACGGACGCTATTCCCGCGTAGAGCTTTCGGCCGCGAAGACGAACAACGGCCGCCAGGATCAACGGAAGGATAGTTGCGATCTGTTCGCCATATTTCGCGAAGCGAGCCCTGAAAAACGTTTCGCCGCCGAATGCCGTCAGCGCCAGAAACTCCAGCAGGGCGGGGATCGCAAACAGCACCAGCACAAAGATGAACGTCTTGAGCAGCTTCGAAAAATGCTCGTTCTGATCGACGAGGTACCTGAAGATGAGATAGACGGCCAGATACTCCGTCCAGATAAGCGTGTGATGTACCGCGGATTTCCAGGAAGGTGCCCAAAGAACCGATAACCCGCTCCAGGCGATGAAGGCGAGGATAGGAAGGACGATCAGCCATCGCTCATGTTTTGAAAGCGAGATCGGAATCCCCGCTTTACTAAAACGAAAAGCGAGATAGCCGAGCGTCGAGAACAAAAAAAGCGATGCGGCGACCTCGACTCGCCACATATGAATGAAGGTGTACCAGGCGGGTATGAATGGCAGCCCCATTGCGAATACCACGAGGGCGAGGCCGAGGTAAAACAGGCGGCCGGGATTCCATTTAGCCGGATGAGGTGTGTTTTCGGTCATTTGAGTTGCAAGACGTAAAGGAAGAGCGAGCCTAAGGCAAAAAAGGAAACGATTACCCAAAGATAATCGTTTCCTCCGTCAAAAATCTATGTTGTCACGGATTCTTAGTTATTACCCAGTACCGTAAGGCCCGTACCTGTTACTGACGCGCCTAAGGCGGCAGATCCGCCTGAAAGTAGTGTTCCGGCGCCTCCAGCTGTTCCGAGCGCTTCAGCATACATCACACCGTCAGTTGCAATGCCGAAATTGCGTGTGCCGGTTGCGGTGATTCCAGTATTGGTCTGCGGTTTTGCCTGAACGCTGAAGGAAGCGGGATTTCCGGCAGCTCCAGTAACAAAATCGAAGTTGTTCATCAAGAACCCATAACCACTCTTGGTTCCAACTCCCAAGACGCTGTCTATTAGCGTACCGGTAGCGAGTTCACCTAATCCGACAATGTCAGCGGCTGCGGCGTTTGATCCGGCAAACTGGCCATTGCCGACGGTGGCCTGCCACGTTGCCTGGGCACCATGAATTGTGCGGAGCGACGAAGCGGCTGAGCCTTCGTTAGCCGAGCGGCGTGCCGCCAGCAGGTTGGGGATAGCGATCGCGGCGATAATGCCGATGATCACAACAACGATTAAAAGTTCGATAAGAGAGAAACCTTTTTGATTTTTCATTTCTAATTCACAATCTCCTAGAGTTTAAAAGTCTTTATCTACCTTTCCCAGGCAGTCGGACTAAATACAATAGGCGTGCCACTGGACGGTAGATGGCGGTCAAGCCAGGTATCCCGCATGTTTGCTGTGTTTAGGAGTTTTGAAGGAGCGGGGTCGATCGGGACCCAAGGCCCGTTCTTTCCAGGAGAATTACAGTTTTTGGTAACCGCTCAATGACAAAAAGTGTCATTGAAACACAAAAGCCGCTCGGAGTTCGCGAGAAGGATTTCCCGCGGGTATTGCAGACGAGCTGACGCCGGTGGCCGTGATGGCGCGCCGTAAAAGGGTTGAATTGCAGTATTTGTTGAAGGGGGCCCGACGCAGCAGGCTACTCGCCGTTTCGCATTTGGGCCGAGAGGTTGCGGATATTGTGTTTATCCAGCAAGTGACGGAGCGAGCGGACCTGCATCTGAAGCAGATCGGCCGCCCGGGTTTGGTTACCAGCGGTTTTTCTGAGGGCTTCGAGAACGTAGGTCTTTTCGAGATTCTCGAGATGGGCGCTGAGGTTCAGTCCGGTCGCCGGCAGGTCGAACTCGGCGTTGATCCGCTCCGGGTTGTAATTGGTGATGTGCTCCGGAAGGCGCTCGGGCTGGATCTCATCACCGCGTTCCAGTGCGACGGCGCGCTCGATGGTGTGCTCTAGCTCGCGAACGTTGCCGCCCCACATATAATTCTCCAGGAGCTGCATCGCCTTTGGCGAGATCGACAAACGCCTGCCGGTCTGTTCGCAGAACTTTCCGATGAAGTGATTCGTGAGTTCGGGAATATCGTCGCGACGTTCACGTAGCGGCGGCAGTGTGATCGGAATTACAGAAACGCGGTAAAAGAGATCTTCGCGGAATCCGCCGTCGAGCGACATTTGTTTCAGGTCGCGGTTGGTCGCTGCGATCACACGGGCGTCGATCGAAAGCTCCTCATGCGCACCGACGGGACGCACTTTCTTTTCCTGCAAGACGCGCAAAAGCTTGACCTGCATCGCCGGAGACATTTCTCCGATCTCGTCCAGAAAGATCGTTCCGCGGTTCGCGGCTTCGAACAGACCCTTGCGGTTGGTGTTTGCCCCGGTAAACGAACCTTTGACATAGCCGAACAGCTCGGACTCGAGCAGCGTTTCGGTAAAAGCTCCGCAGTTTATCGAGATAAACGGTTTCTCGGCACGAGCGCTCAGGTCGTGGATCGCACGAGCTACCAGTTCTTTACCGGTACCGCTTTCACCCGTGATGAGGATCGTCGACTGTACCTCGGCGACCGTCTCGATCATCTGGAAGATCGCGTGCATCTTCGCCGAATTCCCGACGATGTTCTTGATGCTGCCACGCTCGCGCTGAGCGCGCTTGAAGGCGCGGTTTTCGTCGATGAGCGCCTGCTTCTCGAGCGTCTTCTTGACGATCAGCTTTAGCTCTTCGACATCGAACGGCTTCTGGATAAAATCGTCGGCGCCTAACTTGAACGCCTCGCGGGCCGTCTCGACCGATGCGAACGCCGTCATCAAAACGACACCGAGATCGGGCTGCGTCTCGCGAACAGAGCTCAGCATTTCGATGCCGTCCATATCGGGCATCCGCACATCCGATATCACAACATCAGCCGGCTCTTGCTGGAGAAGCTCGAGCGCTTCACGACCATTTGTAGCCGTCCGGATAGTGTGGCCGTCGCCCTCGAACACCAGGCTCAAAAGCTGCCTGTAGCTCTGTTCGTCATCAACAATCAGTATGTTCGACATTCGTAGTGTGCTGGTCAGGGGTCCTGAAGGTTCGCTCGTTCCCGTGAAAAGGAAAGTTCGCTATTCCATTCTCACAAAAAAGACTATTTCGATTCAAGACGAAATTTCCGATTCCTCTTTTTTCACCTGAAGATACTCTTTCAGCCGGGTCGGTGCCGACGATACGTGAATATCGGCCTCGTCCCGTTTTGGTTCGGCCACGCTCGCACGCGGCAGGACGATCGTGATGACGGTTCCTTCGCCCTCGAAGCTGCGGACGTTTATGACGCCGTCGTGATCCCGGATGATCTGGTAGACGATCGAAAGTCCGAGACCGGTACCACCCGAGGTCGAGTTCGAGAACGGCTCGAAGAGACTTTCGACCTGCTGGGGCGACATACCGACGCCGTTGTCCTCGAACACGATCTGGGCGCGGTTGTCGGGTATGGTTTCGAGTTTTATCGATAGCTCGCCGCCATCCGGCATCGCGTTTATCGAATTCCTCGCCAAATTCCAAAAGACCTGTTTCAACTGAGTTGAATCGGCAGAAACAAAAACTGGATTCGCCGGCAGTTCATCTTTCAGTACATGTTTCGGCGTAAGATCTGGACTGTGACGGAGAAGCTTGGCTGTCTCTCGAATCGCTTCACAGGCATCGATCTCACTGAAGCTGCCGACCTTTGGTTTCGCGTAACTCAGAAAGTTGGTGATGATACTGTTCAAACGGTCTGACTCGCGCAGGATGATGCTCATGAGATCGGCCTGCACGGATTCGGGTGGAGTGTTGGATTCCAGAACCTGTATTGCACCGCGCATCGCCCCGAGTGGATTCCGGATCTCATGTGCCAATCCCGCACCGACGCGCCCGACGGCGGCGAGCCTGTCCTTTCGCTTGATGCTCTCTTCCATCGACCGTATCTCGGTCAGGTCCTGGAAGGTTATGATCAGGCCCGAGCGCGTCTTGTCCTCGGAAAAAAGCTCAGAGATGTTATACCCGATGCGAACGACGAATCCGTCGGGCGTTACAAAATCGCTTTCGAAGCGGGGGAGCTGTTCGGCGTCCCTTACCTCGAGCGAGAGTGCGATCGGCTCACGGATATTTCCAAAAAGCGAAAATATTGATTTGCCCTGCATGTCCCCGGCGCGATAACCCGTGATCTCGGCGGCGGCGGCGTTGAATGTAAAGATGTTGCCTTCGAGGTCGGTGGTGATGAGTCCGGAGCGGATCGATTCGATGATGCGTTCGTGGAGCGCCTGAAGATTTGCGAGACTTTTTGTTGCCTCTTTAAGTTGTTCACCGGACGAAAGCCGTTCGGAAAGTCTCGACGCGAGTAAGCCGACGACAAGAAAGGCCACTGTGTGAAAGCTTACGATCTGAATGATCCTCGAGGTTGTTTGAGCAGTCCCGGACGGTTCGATCACGGCAAGGCCCGTCAACAGCGCGAGCAACGAAAAGAAGGCAACACATATCACGGCCATCATGAACGTCGACCGGGGCCGAAGGAACGCGCTCGATACGCCGATGAGAACGATATAGAGGGTGATATTGAGCGACGTTATGTCGCCGGTTTTCCATACCAGCCACGTTATCAATAGCGCATCAATCAGGAACTGAACCCGGACCTGCCAGTCGAACGATCGTGAAATACGCGACAGTAAAAAATAAACGGTCGTTAGTCCTACGGAAACGACGAAGACGAGCAACGGACCTTCGGGGAAATTATCGAGCGTGAAATTTATCGAGCCGCTGTACCAGATCCAACTGGTTACAAGCAGCAGGAAAATGACGATAAGCCGGCCGACGATCAGCGTCTGCAGTTTTTGGAGTGAGACGTTATTGGCGGAACCCGTGTTTTCGTCTAAACTGAACATGCTTGACGCGTGCGGTGAAATGAAAAAGGAAACTGCGGAATCAAACGGTTTCGAGGAGCGCCCATGGGGCAGTTTCACGATCCTCGACGAAGGCGACACCTACAAGGTTAAGAGACTCGAAGTTCTGCCTGGTAAGCGGCTGAGTTACCAGCGACATTCGCGCCGCGCCGAACACTGGTTCGTTGTCCGCGGCACAGCTAAAGTAACACTAAACGACGCGGAAATCCTAGTCGGAACCGGGGAAGCCCTGGACATTCCGCTGGGGGCCGCACACCGCATCGAGAACCTTCCCGGACAAGAAATGCTTGTCATTATCGAAACACAAACAGGCGACTATTTTGGCGAGGACGACATCGAGCGTTTGGACGATGATTTCGGAAGAACCTTCTGATGAAATTTGGATTTTGGATTTTGGATTTGGACAGAGCAACTGTCACACCGGAATTCGGAGATCAATAAACTCCCGGCGTCGGGAACCACCAAATCCAAAATCTAAAATCTACCGTAACGCTTCCTGCACGGCAGCAAGCAGATTTTCAGCGAGCAAGTCCGGCTTGAGATCGACGTCCTGCGAGTGGGCACGGCCATAACCGGTCAACACCAGCGCGTTGCTGATACCGGCATTCTTGCCGGTTTCGACATCGATCTTCTTATCCCCGATCATCCACGAACCCGGTATGTCGATCGAGAAATCCTTCGTCGCCGAATCGAGCATTCCCGTATCAGGCTTCCGGCACAAGCAGCCGTCGCAAGGCAGATGCGGGCAAAAATAGAATCCGTCGATCATGTTATTCAGCTGCCGCTGTATCTCATCGTGGATCGTATGCATCGCCGCCGCGTCGAACACACCGCGGCCGATGCCGGATTGGTTCGTTACTACGATCACGAGCCATCCTGCGTCCTTCAGAAGTTTCACGGCTTCGAAAGCAAATGGAAAAAGTCGCAGGTCTTCAACCTTCGAAAGGAAATTGACTTCCTCGATAAGCGTTCCGTCACGATCGAGGAACGCGGCCTTTTTTGGTTTGTCTGGCTGCATGGACATTCGGAGCTGGGTCAGTTCTGTTCTTTGAGCAACGAAAGCGGTTTTGTTCGTGTTCTTATCCGTGCTTTCTGGGGTTTTTCTTTTTGGAACTAACATACCGAATACACGGAAGGCACGAAACCCAACGTAACGACATGCGTTCTACCGGAAACCACCCGTTATCAGTATTGCCTTTGCTTTCTCGAAAACATCATCGGGCGAGATCCTGGTCATGCAGCGATGATCGATCGGGCACTCGCGGAGCATGCACGGCGAACATTCCACGTTAGCGGACACGATCGAAGCATTGTCCGAAAACGGCCGCGTCGCTGCCGGATTTGTCGGTCCGAAAATAACTAGCGTCTTCGTTCCGACCGCCGGTGCCAGATGCGCCAGACCCATATCGTTCGACACGAGCAGATCGACCTCGCTCAATATCGCCGCCGCCTGGGCAAGATCGGTATCGCCCGTTAGATCGAAAGGCGGATGTCTCGAAAGTTTCGCGACCTGTCGCGACGCTTCCTTTTCGTCCCGGGAACCCAGGAGAACAACGTTAGCCCCCAGCTCAGA
>JBKKAS010000046.1:0-13358 GCA_046714595.1 Pyrinomonadaceae bacterium
CCGCCCGAGATATTGATCCGTCCGGCCCTTTAGCTGACCCGCGAACTCGCGAAGTGCGGCAGCCCCGAAACGCAGCGAGCCGAACTGAAAATGGAGACTCTCGAGAAGCGACGTGATCTCGTTGTCGGTCGCGATCGCGTGGACGTATTCGATACCGCCGTCTGTTACAACGAACGCTGAATATACACCCGCGCGCTCGACGAATTCGATCATCGCGCGCCCGGCTCCGAGTTGTTTCTGCAGCGACCGAAGATCGAATTCCGTGGAACCACCGCCGGCCTTGCGCGAACGCGACGTACTTTGGACCCGAAGCTCCAGAGCCGCAAGCTTTTTCTCAAGCTGATTGATGTCCTTTTGTAGTCTCCCGGCTTCCTCGTCCTCGGCGCGTGCGGCACGGCTATACAACCAATTCAACTCTTCGCGCACGCCGGTGACGGCCGCGGTTGATGTATTTCGTTTTGTCCCGCCGACCGCGTCGAGCAATGAACGCGCCCGAGCCCGCTCAACACTTTCAAATGCTTTTGCAGTGTTACCCTCCGAGAGTTGAAGCCGCCAAAGATTCGCATACGCTGCGAGCGATTTGGCCTGGAACGCCATGCGGAATTCTTCGCCGGGCAGCGGTGCCCGCGCGGCCTCAGTCGAAGCGATCGACTCTTCAAACAACTTTTCCGCTTCGGTCATCCTGCCGTTCTGCTCGGCGATAACTCCCAGCGAGTTCATAGCAGCCTGCGCGAGCGCCGTCTGTTCATTTCTGAGAGCTTCTTTCCGGACCTTTCTAAGTATCGCTTCGGCGTCGTGGGGTCGACCCAGGTTTGCAACTATCTCACCCTTCAGCCACATCGCCGAAAGACGAAGACGAATGTTTTCGCTCGATTCAAGGGTTCCCGACGCTGCCTCGACGATCGCCAATGCTGCGTCAGGCCTTCCTTCCGAAAGCTCAAGTGCGGCGCGCCGCAGGTTCACAGATGCAGCGGCGATGAAGTTCTTCTCGGCGTCGAACAACTCAGCGGCCCGCTTAAGTTCGTGTAATGCGTGGCGGGAATTTTCGACCGACATGAGCACTCGCCCAAAGTTGGCCCTGGCGCGAGCCTCTTCGGCCCGAAGCTTCAGACGGTGAAGTTGCGGCACCAATCGCTGATAGAGCTCGATCGCTTCGGATGCGAGGTTCAGCTCCGAATAGATGTCGGCTATCTCAAGCTCGGCGACCGCAGTTTGATGAGGCATCTCGAGCTTTTCATACTTCTGACGCGACAGCTCCAGCCACCGTAGCGCCTCCGCATAGCGGCCGCGAAACAGTTCGAGATTGCCCATGCTGGCCTCGATCTCAGCGACCGTCAACCGCATTCGCGCCGCACGTGCGCTCTTTAAAGCACGCGCGTAAAACTCCTCGGCTCGCATGAAGTCGTTCAGCTCTGCGTAGGTATTCGCAAGCCCGTTCTCGGCCATCGTTTGCCACGACCGCTCGCCAAGTTTTTGGAATCGTCGATACGCCGAAAGGCAATACCGTTCAGCCGCCCGGTACTGGTCGCGCCGCGAAACGATGTTACTGAGGTTCATTTCGATCTTGCCGGCGGCCAGCTGATCGTCATACTTTCCGAAAATTGCGAGCGCCTTCTCGCCCGACCGCTTTGCCTGGTCATACCGGCCGAGCATTGCGAGTGCGATGAGCTTAGCGACCTGCGGCTGTGCAGACTCGTGCTCGCGGCCAAGTCGGACGAGAAGCTTTGACGCCGAATCCAAATTCACGATCGCCGATTCAAGCTTTCCTTTCGTGATATCGGCTATGCCGTCGACCCAAAACCGGAGCGCTCTCGTATCGTCGTCGGGAGAGAACGCGACAAGCAGAGCCATCGCGGCGGCGGCTCGTTGAGCTCCGACCGGTTCGGCGGTCCATACTCGATAACATTGGTTTGCCAGTTCGCGGGCGAGGCGTGCGTCGGCGATCGCCGGATGGGCGGCGAGTAGCTGTTTTCGTTCGATATTGTTCCGGGCTCGCATCAAACGGGCCGCTAGACTGGATCGGTTCATTCCGAGGGCGTGTAAGAATGATACCAGCCAACCATAAAAAAGCGGGAAACCGTCTTCGGCTCCCGCTCTTCTCGATGTTTTATAAGTCGTGGCTATTCTATGTCGATCGCCTTGAGGCTTATTTCAAAAGTTTCACTGCGAATAGTGAGCTCATAACGACCATCCGCTACAGCGTCGAAGCGAAACTCGCCCGAATCATTCGCGATTGTTTCATACGAGCGTGAATCCTCGAAAAGGATGATCGCGGCCCCAGCGAAATCAGGTCCGAGTATCTGACCGCTGACGTTAAAGCCTTTATCCGCTGCTTCTATCCGAAGGTCGATCGCGCTGTCGCCCGCTCGATACAGTACTTGACGCACAGCGGCTGTCCCGGTTGAGCGTTCGCCAAAAGCCGGCTTGTGCGGGGCGATCTCCATCTGCATAACGGCGACCAGTTGTTTTAGAAGCGACCTTTTCGGCTCCTGGATCGCTCTCGCGCGAAACACGTTGTTCGCCCAGCGGACCGAGTCTGATGGGGCGTCGATCGAATCATCACGCTGCATCAGGTTGACTATGTCTTGGAGGTTTTTTTCGGTACTCATCGCATTAGTGTCGCGGACATTTGCCGCTTACATGAGAACAGTGCCGCTTACGGGCAGAAAAAGACACATGTTTACCTGGTCAACAATTTCTCGAGTTTTTTCAGACATCTAGACCTCAGAGGACTGATACTTGTCTCGCCTACGCCCACCGCCTCAGCCACCTCTGCGTAGCTGGCGCCGGCCGCGTTCAGATAAAGCATCGATAATATTTTTTGGCACCGCTCTTCGAGCTGGTTCAAGGCCGTGCGGATCAGATGCTGCTGTTCAAGCTCGATCAGTTTGTCGTCGGCGAGCGGAGCCGCATCCGGGAGATTGGCCATCTCCTTCTCCATTTCCTCCTCGCTTTGCGCCGAATAAAAACCCTTTGAGCCGCGCACCACAGCCCATGTCTTAAACTTCGCCGTCGTCACTACCCACGAGCGGATCTTTTCGGGCTGCTGGATCTCGTCGAGCTTTTCGAACAAGGTCAGAAAGACATCCTGGAATACATCGGCTGCCTGCTCTTCGGACAAACCCGCGCGCCGAGGGATCGCGAATATCAGACGCTGATAACGCGACACCAGTTTGTTCCATGCCTCCTGCTGTCCTTCCCGGCATTCGCGGATAAGTTCGGCATCAGACCGTTCGATGTCGGTTGCCTGATACCGGCTCGCAGGCTTCTGTCGTTCGTCGTTCATCGATCAGGTAAATTCTCAAACAAAAGCTACTCGATAGCAATTCGCCCGCTTCGCGGTCTGTGATAAAATTCGGTTCTCATATCGACAAAATTCTTAACGGTCGGGCCCCGGGGCTCTTATTCAGATGGACAAATTTCTCGTTCGAGGCGGACGGCCGCTGAAAGGAAAGATAGAGATCGGCGGAGCGAAGAATTCGGCGCTGCCGTGTCTCGCGGCCGCATTGCTTTCGTCGGAAACGGTCATTCTTCACAACGTTCCCTACGTCAAGGATCTGATCACGCAGCGACGCCTTCTAGAAGATCTCGGAGCGACCGTGCTGACGCCCGAGCTTCGAACGCACAAGGTCACGGCGAAGAACATTCAACTCTTCGAAGCACCGTATCACCTCGTGAAAACGATGCGCGCGAGCGTGCTCGCACTCGGGCCGTTGCTCGCCCGGTTCGGACAGGCCAAAGTGAGCCTTCCCGGCGGCTGTGCCATCGGAACACGACCGATCGATCTGCATCTGAAAGCCTTTGAGAAGCTCGGTGCGGTCGTCTCACTTGAATCAGGCGATGTTGTTGCGCGGGCACCGCATGGCCGGCTGAAAGGCGCCGAGATCGCATTCGAAAAAGTTACCGTGACGGGTACCGAGAACGTGATGATGGCCGCCTCATTAGCTGACGGCAAGTCGGTCATTCGCAACGCTGCGCAGGAACCGGAGATCGAAGACCTCGCGGAGCTGTTGAATAAAATGGGCGCCAGGATAAAGGGTGCGGGCACGCCCATGATGGAGATCGATGGCGTCGAAGCGCTTGGCGCAGCCGAGCACACGATCATCCCGGACCGGATCGAGACGGGAACTTTCATGGTCGCCGCGGCGATCACCGGAGGCGAGCTTGAGATCAAAGGCTGCAATCCGGCGCACATTGTTGCCGTCATAAAAGAGCTGCGTTCCGCCGGCGTTGAGATCGAAGAACTGAATCCCAGCACGCTGCTCGTAAAGCGCAGCCCAGGTGGGTTGAAGGCCAACGACGTCACGACCCAACCGCATCCGCTCTTCCCGACCGATATGCAGGCCCAGTATATGGCGCTGATGACACAGGCCGACGGCGTTTCAAAGATCACGGAAACCATTTTCGAAAACCGGTTCATGCACGCGTCCGAGTTGATAAGGATGGGGGCGGACATCAATATTTCGGGCAATATGGCTACTGTTCGCGGGCGGCGTGAATTAACCGGAGCGCCGATACTCGCGTCGGACCTAAGGGCATCTGCCTCGCTCGTCCTGGCCGCGCTTTGTGCGACCGGTGAGACCTTGATCGACCGCGTTTATCATATTGACCGCGGTTACGAAACGATCGTCAGAAAGATGCGGTCTGTCGGCGCGGACATTGAGCGCATCACCGACAATCTGGCGAGCGAAGATATGGCTGCCTAAACTTTTCGGCAGTTTTTTGATTTAATTGAAGTACCAGACATGAAGGTTGACGACTGTATTTTCTGCAAGATTGCCGCAGGCGAAATTCCGTCCACGAGTGTTTACGAGGACGATGTGTGCATCGCCTTTGACGACCTTTCCCCGCAGGCACCGACGCACATTCTACTGATCCCACGCGAGCATATCGATTCGCTCGATCAGGCCGCCAAAGGATCGAGAGATACGCTGGGCCACTTGCTTTTATCCGCCGCCGAGATCGCACGCGAAAAGGGTTTCGCGGAGAATGGCTATCGCGTGGTAATAAACACGAATTCTGACGGAGGACAAACCGTCTTTCACCTCCATGTTCATCTCCTCGCTGGGCGCCCGTTCGTATTTCCTCCGGGCTGATCAACTTGGGATCCATAATGCAAAGATCTGTTGTATATGTCTGTATTCTCGTCTGTCTCGCCGGCGCCGCATGCTCGGGTGGTGCGGGCGCCGGGACGGAATCGAATGAGAATGCAAACACCGGTTTCGTATCGCTGCCGCAATTCACCGATGCAAATGTTGCACTCGCCGAGGGAAGTAAGTTCCTCGACGTGGGGGAAACGGACAAGGCGATCGATGCCCTGAGCCAGGCAGTCGCGCTCGATCCCCTCCTGGCTGAGGCCTGGTTCAAACTCGGGATTGCATATGGCCTGGCCGAGAAGCGTGACGAATTGCTGGCAAAGGCATCGACCGACGCCGAACAGGAATCAACAGAAAAGAGCGGTCGGGCGAAGACAAATTCGGAAAAGGCGTTCGAGAAGGCAGTTACGACTTATAAAAAGATCATCGACGCGAACGACGAGAACGACGCCGCCTACTTCAATCTCGGTCGTGCTTACAACAAGCTAAACAAGGATGAGGATGCCGCGAAAGCCTTGAAGCAGGCGGTAAAACTCAAAGCCGACGATACCGACTATCAGACCGAGCTTGGAGCGATTTTGATCAAGCTCGCTCAATACCACGAGGCGATCCCTCCGCTCAAAAAGGCGCTTGAGCTCGACCCCGAGAACATCCGCGCGCAGGAACTAATGGAAGACGCCGAGGCAGGCCGAAAGCGTGTCAATTACTCTGCTACGCCGAAGGACGACAGGAAGCCTTCGAATACAAGCAACAATTCAAATACCAATTCGGCCTCGCCTCCGGGGGGCAAGCCGCCTCCGCCGCCGGGAACCGGATCGCCCAAGCCTCGCCCTACGGCGTCGCGTCAGGGCGATTGACGGATTGTAATTACCGCATCCCCAGTGGCATCGGATTTGCCAACATCAAGGCAGACCTGTGCTGGTGTACTGAATTACTCCAGCTTGAAGGTAGGTTTGAAATTTTAGCGGAGACGTATGAAGTCGAAGGTTTTAGTCGTCGAAGACTATGAGGACACGCGGGAATTTATGAAGTTCCTGCTCCAGGACTACGGTTTTGAGGTGACGGAGGCCTCGAATGGCTTTGAAGCAGTAGAAGCCGTAAAACGCCAGGTTCCGGACCTTATATTAATGGATATCTCGATGCCCGGGATGGATGGATTGACGGCGGCCAGAAAAATTCGAGAACAAAACGCCTCTCGAAAAACGCCGATAATCGCGATTACGGCATATGGCGAATCCGCGAGACGAAAGGCGATCGAGGCGGGATGTAATGCCTCGCTTAGCAAGCCTATAGATTTTGCAGATCTGGAACCTGTACTAAGCCGATACTTGTCGAAGCAGAATCGGGAATCCCGCTCCGGGGAGCCGAACGCGACAAAAGTCCCAGCCGTTCGAATAAAATCGCACTCCGACGAACCCCCCGACAAACGCCTCTTAAAATAGGCAAATGCATCTAAAGAACACACGCCACTCCCGCTGTGTGTCAACTTGACATTCGAAAGGCCGCGCCGCACATTAGGCATTACGGTGCCGGCTATGAAACTCGAAATCGACACTCCGAAAGAACTATCCCTCGAACGCAAGATAAAGATGCACGAGGCGCGGGAAGGAATTATCACGCGCCTTGCCCGCGATCTTCCAACGAACATTGAGCTCGAGAGGTTTCTTAACGTAGTCGTCTCGGAGATCGGCCGAATGCTCGAAGCCGACCGCTGCGATCTGCTCCAGCTCGTCGAAGGCAAAGAGCTGAGAATAAATCATGAGTGGCGGCGTGATGCGAAGATACCGTCGAGCCTCGGGACCATCATCCCCATCGATGCCAAGCGGTTGAACGAACAATTCGACGTGACGAAGCCGATCCGCATCAACGACACTTCCAAGTCCAAGGATGCGACGCTGAAGTTTTTCGCGAAGGCACTGGGGACGCGATCGCTGCTTGTGATCCCGATCATGCTCAGCGGCTCGGTGCTCGGACTTCTCGGTCTCCACGATACCAAGCATCCGCGCGAGTGGCTGGACGAAGAGGTTAGCTTCCTGGAGTCGATCGCCCAGCAGATGGCCATCGGATATCAATACACGAGCCTTTACGTCGCTCAACAGCAGGAATCGAAACGTACGAACGCACTGCTGGAGATCGCGAACACGCTGAACTCGCACGCGGATTTCAACGAGGTCTCGGCTCGCGCGCTCGAACGCGCGATAAGTTTGGTCGGTGCGGATTACGGCGCCCTCGGCGTGCTCGATCAGGCGGGAAAAAAGATCTCGCTCGCGTCGTTCAAATCGGCCGAGGGCGTCAAGCCGAAACGCGTGCTCAAGATCGTCGAGGAACATGGACGCGCGTTGAATGTCGATACTTTCCCCGCGGTCGCCGAACTGATCCGTGACGGCAAAACGAAGCAGGTTACGGATTCGCAGCTGCCGTTCGCGATACGGCTGCTCTTTAACACCCAGCTTGGCGGCAAGGCCGCGCTTCTGTCGCCCGTCCGGGTCGGTGGCAACACATTCGGCTTGCTGGGTTTCGTCTGGAGTAAAGAGATCAGTTTCGAAGATCACGACATCGCCCTTGTCGAAGGTATTGCCGATCAGATCGGAACTGCACTCGAGCGCGATCAGCTATCTGCCGAGGTCATGCGGCTAAGAAGCGAACTGCATCAACGGCAAAGCGAGATCATCGGTCAGGCACCGCCGATACGCCGCGCGATCGAACTTGCGCTGAACGTCGCCGATACCAATACGACAGTCCTGATCCAAGGTGAGTCGGGCACCGGAAAGGAACTGCTGGCGAATCTGATCCATTTCAACTCGGGCCGCGAGAACGGTCCGTACATCAAGATCAATTGCGGTGCGATCCCCGAAACGCTGCTCGAATCGGAGTTGTTCGGACATGAGAAAGGTTCGTTCACCGACGCACGTTCGCGTCGCCAGGGTCGATTCGAAGAAGCCGACGGTGGGACACTTTTCCTCGATGAAATAGGAGAGATGTCGATGCAGGCGCAAGTAAGATTGCTTCGCGTTTTGCAGGACGGCGAGTTCACCAGGATCGGCGGAAACGAGCTACTCAAATCGGACGTACGCGTCATTGCCGCGAGTAACGTGAATCTCGAAGAGGCGGTCGAGAAGGGAACGTTTCGAAAAGATCTCTACTATCGCCTGTCGGTTTTTCCGATCACCTTGCCGCCGCTCCGCGATCGCATCGAAGACATTCAAACCCTGGTCTTCCATTTTCTCGAACGCTATAAAGAGAAGACAGGAAGGTTTATCGCCGGCATTTCAAAAGAGGCTCTGCGGGCGATGGTTAATTACGAATGGAGCGGAAACGTTCGCGAACTCGAAAACTCTATCGAGCGAGCGGTCATCATCGCATCGGGACGGCAGATCGAACTTGACGATCTGCCTGAAGCGATAAGCAAACAGGCATTCGCAGCCGCCACTCAGGTCCGTCACGAACGGGCCCGTGCAGCCGGCGAAGGGCTTTCGATCGGGATCGAGATCGAGCTTCCGGCGTCGATGGACGAGATCGAACGAAAGGTTATTACAGCAACCCTCGACTACACCGAAGGCGACAAGTCGCGTGCTTCGCGCCTTTTGAACATTGGCCGAAAGACGCTTTACCGCAAGCTGGAGCAATATGACGGCGACCGGTGATGTTTGCGGTTTGTGTCGCCAATCCTGTATTTTCTAGTTAAAGCTTATGAGTTTTTCAGCAGTCGATGTTCAGCCGTTAGCAGTGGATGTGTCGTGTAACAGCGATAAGCTGCAGGTCACGCTTGCCGACGGTCGTGAGATCTCAGTGCCGCTTGAATGGTATCCGCGCCTTATGGACGCAACGCCAAAAGAACGTAACGATTGGCAACTGCTCGGCGGCGGGCTCGGTATTCACTGGGAATCACTCGACGAGGACGTGACGGTCGAGGGCCTGCTTCGGCTGCGATAGAAAGTTTTTACCGCCGAGACGCCGAGACGCGGAGAGAGAGAAAGAGAAGAATTAGCCGGGTGCGGGACGTGAAGACACGAGGGCGGATGAGACACAATTTCTCATCCGCTCTTTTTCTCGGCGTCTCAGCGTCTTGGCGGTTAAGATTCACACCATGGACGCAATCGTCGGAACAGCGGGACATATCGATCACGGTAAGACAGCGGTCGTCAAAGAGCTGACCGGTATTGACGCCGATCGCCTTCCCGAAGAAAAACTGCGCGGCATTACGATCGATCTCGGGTTTGCCGAGATGAGCGACGGTGATGTTCATATCGGATTCGTCGACGTCCCGGGACACGAACGGTTTGTGAAGAACATGCTTGCAGGTGCAAGCGGGATCGATCTGGTCATGCTTGTCGTCGCTGCCGACGAAGGCGTGATGCCGCAGACGCGCGAGCATTTCGAAATCTGCCGTCTGCTGCGCATCAAGAGCGGCATCGTGGTCTTGACCAAGACCGACCTCGCCGATGCGGAGACGCGCGAGCTCGCCGAGCTGGAGGTGAGCGAACTCGTTACCGGTTCGTTCCTCGAGAATGCACCCGTGTTCGCCGTCAGCTCAAAAACCGGCGAAGGCATCGCGGAATTGAAACAAGGGATCATCGACGCGGCGAAAAAGATCGATCGCGAAAAGGATACGCGCGAAACGCGTCTTGCGATCGACAGAAGTTTTTCGATTAAGGGTTTCGGAGCGGTCGTTACAGGAACACTCGCGTCCGGCAACGTCGATGAAGGGGATGAGCTGATCGTCCTGCCGTCGGGACGCAAGGTCCGCGTTCGCGGAATTCAAACGCATGGCAACAACGTCAAACGCGTGCAGCAGGGACAGCGAACGGCCGTTAATCTTGGCGGCATTGATCACGACGAGCTTGTGCGAGGAATGACGCTCACCCGTGCCGGATCGATTGCGACAACACAGGTCGTCGACGTCGAGGTCGAGGTATTGGCCGACGCTCCGCGCGGTTTGCGATCGAGGCAGCGCGTGCGTGTCCATCTGGGTACAGCGGAAGTGTTGGCGCGTGTTTCGATCTTGAGCGCTGACCAAAAAGAGATAGAACCCGGCGCGACCGGCTACGCACAGTTTCGTTTCGAATCCGCGGCCGCCGCGGTGCACGGCGACCGTTTTATCGTCCGAAGTTATTCGCCGCAGCGGACCATCGCCGGTGGCCGCGTCCTTGATCCAAATGCAAAGCGTCATAAGCGAAGCGACCTGCGGGTGGCTGTCGGGATGCTTGGTGAGTTGGGCGACGGTACAAGTAATATCGCGGAGACGTTCATCCGAATGTCGGGTCGAACCGGCACTAGTTCGAGCGACCTCCGAACTCGTACGGGCCTGCGTGCGGATGTCATGGGGCGTCTGGTCGAGCAGGGAATAGCTGGCGGAAAGGTCGTCGATGCCGAAGGTGTTCTCGTCGCGACGCCGGTGTTTGATGAACTTGCGACCGCGGCGATCGCCGCTGTGGAGAGCCACCATCTCACGGACAAACTTTCGCGTGGGCTTCAGCTTGAGACTTTGCGCGAGCAGGTTTTCAAAGGCGTCGAATCCCAGGTCTTTCGCTCATTGATGGGCTCGCTCGAGAAAACGGGGAAGCTCGCATTCGACCGTGACGTCGTCCGTTCGGGGTCGTACGACGCCCAGCTTACACCGGCCGAGACGCGCCTCCTCGATGATCTGCGGAGGATCTATGCAACCGCCGGTCTTGAATCTCCAAAAATGAACGACGCTCTCCGCGAAGCAGCGGACGGCAGCGGTCTTGACGAAAAAGCCGCGCGAAAGCTGTTCCAGGTTTTGGTACGCGGCGACGAGCTGGTTGCGGTAACCGGCGAGTTCTATTTTCAGTCGGGCGTGCTCGACGATCTGACCGCGAAGCTGCGCGCCTTTGCGGACCGTTCTGGTGACAGATCCATCGACGTGGCGAAATTTAAAGAGATAGCCGGCGTTTCGCGCAAGTACGCGATACCGCTGCTTGAATACTTCGACCGGACCCGGGTGACTCGGCGCGTAGGAGACAAGCGGCAGATCTTGTGATCATGCTTATTTCGAGTGCTTCGTGTGTTTCGTGGTTTCCGGTTTTTAAGACTGGAACCACGAAACACACGAATCAGACGAAAAACCTCAAACAGTTCAACTGGGTCGCGGCCGCTCAGTCTTTGCGTTCTTTGCGAGCATTGCGTGACAATCGTTTCCTATGATCATCGGCATCGTCGCGATCGCAAAAAATTTCGCCATTGGAAAAGACGGCAAACTGCCGTGGCACTATCCGGCCGACCTGAAATTTTTCAAACAAACTACGACCGGCAACGCTATCGTGATGGGATCCAGCACATGGAAGTCGATCGGCAAACCGCTTCCGAACCGCTTGAACATTGTCCTTAGCCGCTCGGCAAGAATAGAAGATCACCCCGATGTTCGTCTGCTTAGAAGTCCGGACGAGGTTCTGGAATTGGCAAAGGACCTATCTGGCGATCTCTTCATCATCGGCGGTGCAAAAACGTACGAGGCGTTCGCGGGTTCGATAGATAAATGGCTCGTGACCGAGGTGCCGCTCGTCGTCGAGGACGCTGACACTTTTATGCCGCGCGATTTCCTCAACGGTTTCGAGACGCGTGACGAGATCGATCTTGGTGAAGGCCTCCGCGTCAGAGTCTTTTGCCGTATCTGAATTTGGTGTAGAATCGTCGCAAATCTAAAGGAGGCTACCGGTATGATGGGCGGCAGAACTTGGGACGAATGGATCGAGGAATACGCAGACGGACACAAGCATCCGATGAACCGGCTGACGCACAGCATCGGCATCCCGATGATCGCCGTCGCGCTGTTACTGATCCCGGTCTGTTTTTTTGTCGGCCGACTTTGGATACTCGCGCTCGCGTTGTTTATCATCGGCTGGATCCTCCAGTTCATCGGACATTATTTTGAGGGCAAGCCACCCGAGTTTTTCAAAGATTATCGATTTCTGTTCGTCGGGCTTCGCTGGTGGTTCAAGAAAATAGTCGGTGTGAAGTGAGTTACTCTCCGAAAGGCGTCGGATCATGCCGAGAAAATATCCGGCCGACCGCGTGGCGGTCGAACGCGTTTAGCCGTGGGCTTCAGCCCACGGTCTGATAAGGACAAAGATTCGCGTCGCGTAGCGACGGTCGACCAACGAATCGATTTCATCCGATCGTCGCTACGCGACGAGTTAAACAATTTTCAATATCTTCCGTGGCCTGAAGGCTACGGCTAAACTCGTATAGCCGCTACGCGGCAATTGATCCAAACCTCTCAAAAAAAGGCACGGCCTTCACAAAACCTCTTGTCTCAGAAACTCATACTCGGTCTGGACATTGGCACATCCAGCGTCCGCGCTGCGCTGTACGATACGCGCGGCAATATGCTGCCCGAGACGCTTGTGAAGAATGAGCGCTCTCTCGATGCGACCGCCGATGGCGGAGCCGAGATCGATGCCGAGGCGGCCCTTAAGCATGTCGTAACAATTATCGACGAGGTTCTCCACCGGTCGGCGATAAAGGGTGTTGAGATCGCGTATGTCGCGCCCTGCGCCTTTTGGCACAGCGTGGTGGGTGTCGACGCCACGGGCAATCCAACCACAAAGGTCTTCGGATGGTCCGATACGCGTAGTGGAAAATACACGCGCATTCTGGGCAAACGCTTCAGCGAAAGGGAAATTCACGACCGCACAGGAGCACGGTTCCATTCGAGTTTTTGGCCGGCAAAGCTTCTTTGGCTGCGCGACGAATTTCCGGATGCTTTCGCCCGGACTTCACTTTGGCTTTCGTTCAGCGACTTTGTGGCGCTCAGGGTCTTCGGGATCGCTGCGACAAGTATTTCGATGGCCTCGGGAACCGGCGTTTTTGATATTCGCACGGGAGCGTGGGACACAAAGCTGCTGCGGTTTCTGGGTATCAGGCCGGGCAACATGCCGCTGATCTCCGCCGGAGGATACACGTTTCGTCCGGTCGAAAAATTTCGAAAACGCTGGCGGCGTTTAAGATCGGCAGAGTGGTTCCCGGCGGTCGCGGACGGCGCGGCGAACAACATTGGCGTCGGCTGTTCGAAGAGATCAAAAGCTGCGTTGATGATCGGGACATCCGCCGCGATCCGGGTAGCGTACGAGGGCGATCCCCCGAAAACTATGCCGCCCGGACTATGGTGCTACCGAATAGACGGTCGTCGGGTGATCGTGGGCGGCGCGCTGTCGGATGGCGGCGGGCTCTACGCCTGGCTGAGAAAGAATCTGCCGCTCGACGATCGGTTTGAGCAAGAGCTCGCGAAGCGTCCGCCCGCAG
>JBKKAS010000047.1:0-1759 GCA_046714595.1 Pyrinomonadaceae bacterium
ACACCGAACGCTATCCGATGCCCGAATCTTCCTGAACCTGCAGCAACTCGTATCCCTCGCTTCTCGCGACGAATGTCGCCGCCGTCAGATCGCCGACCACGTTCAACGTCGTGCGGCACATATCGAGGATGCGATCGACGCCGAGGATGATCGCGATCAGGGCCGGGTCGATGCCGATCATCGCGAGTATGCCGATGATGAACGGGATCGATCCCGATGGAACACCAGCCGTTCCGATGCCGCCGAGGATAGCGAGATAGACGACCATCAGTTGCGTGCTGAAGGTGAGGTCCGCGCCGGCGAGTTGTGCAAGGAATAGAACTGTCACGCCTTCATAGAGGGCCGTGCCATTCTGGTTCGCGGTCGCGCCGACAGTCAGCACGAAGCTGTTGATCTCTTTCGGCACGCCGAGATTCTCATGCGAGACGCGCAGGGCCGTGGGCAGCGTCGCGTTCGATGACGATGTCGAGAATGCAGTTACTATGACCGTCCGAACACGCCTGAAAAATTCGAGCGGATTTATCTTGGACAAAAAGTAAACCGACAGCGAATAGACGCCGAAGAAGTGGATCCCTAGCCCGAGCAGCACGGTAATAACAAACCATGCGAGGGATTGCAAAAGATCGAGCCCGAACTGCGCGATGTTGTTGAAGATGAGGCACGCGACCGCATACGGCGCGAACTTCATGATGATGTCGATGATCTTCGATGTGATCGCAAACACCGATTCCATCAGGTTCACGAACGGCGCCGATACCGGCGCGGGCATCAGTGTGATCGCGATGCCGACGATCAACGCGAAGAACATTATGTGCAGCATGTTCGGACTCGCTCCGGAGATCGAGTTGAACACGTTACTCGGTACAATGGTCTTTACGGCCTGCATTAAAGGCGAATCGGATTTTGCCGATTCGGCCGCCTGCTTTTGTGCAGCAGTTGCTGATGTTGCTCCGCCGCTAAATTTCTCCTTTAATTGCGCCGCAACCTCGGGATTGACGCGCTCGCCCGGCCGGATCGTGTTCGCTAAAACCAAACCAATGACAACCGAAATAGCGGAGATGATCAGACAGTAGGCGAATGACTTTAATCCGATACGCCCGAGCTTGCGGATATCACCGATGCCCGCGACACCGACGACCAGTGAAGCAAAAACCAGCGGCACGACTATCATCAGCAGCAGGTTGAGAAAAACTGTACCGACCGGCTGCGTGATGTTCGAGACGATCCAGACGACGTTTGGATGTGTGCCGCCGAGTGACCAGTTGACGGCGAGGCCGCCGAGAACGCCGACTAATAAGCCGAGCAGGATCTTTGTGTGCAGGGCCATGCCTTTCGGTTTGTCTCGCGTTTTATCGTCGAGGTCGGTTTCGAGTTCGCGTTCGTAATCGTCGGATGGAATCGGGTCCTTTTCGTTTTCACTCATGATGAACGGTTACCTTTCCGGATAAATTTGTAAATCGTTTGTGCCGTGCACCGGGCTTAAAGCTGTGGAAGCTTTTCGAACAGGCCCGTTGTCAGCGTGGTTTGTGAGAGTTTAGCAAATAACCTTCAATTTGGGTATGATTCTGTCAAAAGGGTGGGGTCCTAATTTGCGTCGCTGAAAAGGTATTCCTTTCGGTCATCTTGTTCTTTCCTGTTCTTCTTGTTCAGTGGTTCATTTGAAGAACAAAGAAAAGATTGCCGACAACACAGATCAGTACACCAAGGTCAAAAGGGTATGTCGAATCAGATTGTTCGAACTGTGGCGTGTATAGCGATC
>JBKKAS010000048.1:0-2803 GCA_046714595.1 Pyrinomonadaceae bacterium
CGAAGACTTCACCGTTCCCCCGGTTTCTGAAGAGCAGATCCAGGAGATGATGAAGAAACAGCAGCAGCAGCAAATGCCGATGGGACTTCCCGCCGAGGAAGGTGGCGAGCCCGTGCCGCCGAAAGGCGCGAACAGGCAGGCCCCGAAGGCGGACACTAAGAAGAAATAATCGGCAGACGGTTAGTTTCCTGCTATGAAGATTGGCGACTACCGGATAGAAATAGTTCCTGATACCGAATTCAGGTTGGACGGCGGGGCGATGTTTGGAGTCGTCCCGCGTGTTCTTTGGGAACGAGTTTGTCCGCCGGACGAGCTGAATCGCATCCGGTTAAACATGAACTGCGTTCTTGTCGAGACGCCGACTGAAAGGATCCTGATCGAGACCGGCATCGGTGAAAAGTGGAGCGAGAAGGAATCATTGAGATACGGGATCTTCCGTGAGCGGCCATTCGCCGAGACGCTTTTTGAAAGGACCGGCTGCAATACCGACGATATCACCATCGTCGTAAACACTCATCTCCATTTCGATCATGCCGGAGGCAATACGATTGCGGATTGCGGATCGCGGATCGCGGATTCCGCGACTTACGGCGACGACGCGGCCGATAGAAATCCGAAATCCGCAATCCCAATTCCGCAATTCCGTAATGCCCGCTACTTCGTTTCAAAAAGCGAACTGGAACACGCTGAGAATCCTCACGAGCGTGACCGGGCAAGTTTTCTGGCCGACAACTGGCGACCGTTGCTCCAAACAGGTCAGCTTGAATTGAAACCCGATAACTACGAGGTCGTCGAGGGCCTGCGGATGGAGACGATACGCGGACACTCGAAGACGATGCAAACGTGGCGTCTCGATCGCGGCGGGCAGACCGTGTATGGATTCGCTGACCTGATCCCGATGCGGCATCATCTCTCACCCGCATGGATAATGGGTTACGACCTTTATCCGACTGAAACTTTGGAATTCAAGAAAAGCATTCTCCCACTGGCCGTCGACGAAAAATGGATCTGTCTCTTCTATCACGACATGAACAATGAGTTTTGCAGATTAGAGCGTGTCGACAACAAGTTCGCAGCCAGAGGAATGAATTGAGTGGAGCCGGGAATCCACACAGACATTATGAACAGACGGCTCGCAAAAATTGGCAGCTCTGAGAAGCACCGCTTTCTCTGTCGCTCGATCCCTGTCTTCCTGTTCGTCTGCTTAGGCTGCGTTCAGGTCTTTACTCAGAACGACCTTACGCGAATGCAGGAGCTCTTCAATGAAGGAAACTCGTTCCTCAACAAGGGCGATCATCAGAAAGCGGTGCAGAAGTATGACGAAGCGATTGCCGTCTCACCAACAGCCCCGGCTGTTTACTTAAATCGCGGCCTTGCATATATCTATCTCTCCAGGTTTACCAACGCACATGCCGACGTGGATAAAGCTCTCGCACTCCTTAATGCCGTAGGAAACGATCAACGCCAATCCGCAGTCGGATATCAAATTAGGGGACTGGCTTTCCAGTCTCAGGGTGACCTCAAATCGGCGATTGAGGCCTACTCGAAGGCGATTGAGCTTGGCCCTTCAAGGGCCGCTTACTGGAACGGTCGGGGCAATTCATATCAGCTATCGCAACGCAGGAAAGAAGCGATAGCTGACTACACCGAGGCGATAAAGCTCGACCCGAGGCTTCCGCATTCATATATCAACCGGAGTTCAATCTACAGGGACCAAAAAAAGTTTAACGATGCACTCCGCGACCTCGACGAGGCCCTTAAAATCGACAAGACAATCCCTGCGTTATTCCTCCATAGGGGAAATGTGTATCTCGACACTGGCAAGTTTGACGAGGCCCTCAACGATTACAACAACGCGATCTCTTTACAACCCAAGCCGGAGTACTTCTACGCCCGTGGTCGTCTGCACACCATGCGAGGCAACTACGATCTGGGAGTCAATGACAATACAGAAGCGTTGAGGCGAGATCCTTCAAATGCCGAAGCATACCGTAATCGCGCCGTCGCTTATTCGTATTTGGGCAAACTTGACCTCGCTTTAGCGGACCTTCGGAATGCCGTCGCATTAAAACCGAACTCGGTTCCGCTTCGATTCAATCTCGCGATAGTACTCTTTAGAACAGGTCAGATTTCCGCTGCGATCGACGAAGCGACGAAAGTGATAAACATAACGCCCGAGTGGCAGGCACCGTTTCTGCTTCGTTCGGCGGCGTACTCGAAGTTGGGTAACGTGCAAAAAGCCCGCCTCGATCGCGCCCAGGCTTCCAAGCTAAACCCGAAATTCGTACCGGACGGGGAGCCTGTCATCGCCTTTAGTTTGGATATCATCGAAACGGAAAACATAGAACAATAGTGGAAAAAGTAAATATTGGAATAATCGGAGGCTCGGGCCTTTACCAAATGCCCGAGCTTCAGAATGTAAGGGAGCAGGTAGTTGAGACGCCGTTCGGCTCGCCATCGGATGCATTCATTATCGGCGAGCTCGAGGGTGTGACGGTCGCATTTCTGCCGCGTCACGGCCGCGGACACAGACTGCTTCCGACCGAGTTGCCGTTTCGAGCGAACATCTACGCGATGAAGATGCTCGGCGTCGAGTACATTTTGTCGGTCTCGGCCGTCGGCTCGCTTCAGGAGAAATATGCTCCGACGGATTTTGTGATTCCTGACCAATTCTTCGACCGAACGAGAGCAAGAGCACACGAATCGACATTTTTCGGCAACGGCATCGTCGGGCATGTGACTTTTGCTCATCCGGTTTGTAATGAGCTTGGAGACATTCTCGAGGCTTCGTGCAATACCGTAG
>JBKKAS010000049.1:0-1990 GCA_046714595.1 Pyrinomonadaceae bacterium
ATGAAGAGCAATAAGATAGATAATTACAAAAATTCTTTTTGCTATTCTGATTCCGCCCATGATTATCATTGTAATGCCATAGGCAAACAGCCACAAAGGCTTGGCGAAATCAGCCAAACGCACGCGCAGAAAAAAGGCAAGCTTTCGAGCCTGCCTTTTTATTTCATAAACACTGCCTTTATCGCGGTTATTGGTACACCCCGCAAGATTCGAACTTGCGACCCTCTGATTCGAAGTCAGATACTCTATCCAGCTGAGCTACGGGTGCACGCGGAAGTAAGTCTAAATTGTCGAAATTCGATTTGCAAACGGATCACCTCTTGGGCGATACGGCCGGCATCTTTTGGATCTCGCTGCGGATATATTTCACAACATCGCGAATTTCGCCTTCGGAGAGTTTGTCCTTGAATGCGGGCATCCCCTCGTCCGGAACACCGTTAACGATATACCTGATGATCTTCTCGTCGGAAAACCCTTTGATCTTCGCGCTCGTTAGATCGTCCGGCTTTAGCTTCGTACCCTCGATGACTACCTCGCCTCCGGTTCCGTTTTCCTTGTGACAGGCCATGCAGTTGTCGGCGTAACGTTTTCGTCCCGATCCGAGCTCGTCGATCGACGCCGCGGGAAGCGGCGACTGCGCCGGGGACGAAACATTTTCGGAATTTACCGCTACGTTCGCCGCTTTTTCGGGGGAGCAAGAAACGAGAGTTAGCGGGACGAACAGCGCGATGATGAAATATTTCACACGGATTCTCCAAGAGTCATTGGATTCGTACGACACTTCAGAGATTATCCCAACTCGAAAGTCATCCGCAAATTAGAAAGGCACCCCCAGGAAAAGAATCCCGGAGGCGCCTTAGAGGAGAGAGCCTTTGTGACTCAAATTTAGTAGTAAACTCGGACCAAGCGCGTTAGGCGTCTTCCGTCGTTCCAGTAAGAGCGTCGGACCGTGCGGAACCTGCGATTGCCGACCTGGGTTCGACGGTATTGCCCATAGTTGCGATAACCGTGCGTATCCCGCCAACCGCGGTTACGGACGCGAACGCGTCGGTTACTTTCCCAAACACGACCCATCTGTCGGTCTCGGGATTTGCCGTATGACTTGTTCTTGCCTTGTTGCTCGCCGGTCCCATAACTACTTGCCGGGGCGGCGAAACTTACCATTGCGAGCAGGATCGCACATATTAATATTTTGCGTTTCATTCGTCTCTCCTAGAATCGATAAAATTTACGCGGTCGTATAAACTGCGTACATGAGCGCTAGATGCAACCCGCGTTCCATCGACTATATACTAAGAAAGAGTCGCCTGAGCTCGATAATCAATGATAATTAGAAAAATACTGTTCGTAATTGGTACGGCCGGGTTTCTGCTCTCCGATGCCTATGGCCAACCTGTAAGGTTGACGGTCAACGGTCTAAAGGATCGCGTCAATGTTCGGCGCGACGCGCGGTCGATACCGTACCTCGACGCTAAAAACGACGCCGATCTTTATTTCATTCAAGGCTATGTAACGGCCAGCGATCGCCTCTGGCAGATGGATCTTTTGCGACGTGTGGCCCGCGGTGAAACGGCTGAGATCTTTGGCAAGACGGCGCTTGAAGAAGACAAGCGATGGCGGAGATTTGGGTTTAGCAAGATCGCCGAGGAGGGCCTTGCTTATCTGTCGCCCGATCTGCGCACTGCCTTGCAAAGCTATGCGGCCGGAGTCAACGCGTACATTGCGACCCTCGACGAAAAGTCGCTGCCGGTCGAGTTTCGAATACTCCAATACGAACCACGCGAATGGACGGCCGCGGATTCTGTTGTCATCGGAAAGATCCTCGCCGACGCGCTCAGCTCGACGTGGAGAAACGATTTGCTGCGTGCTTCATTGCAAAGCATGCCGAAAGAAAAGCTTGCTGATCTTTCGAATCAGGTGACGCCGTACGATGTAGTTTTGTTTGGGAAGGACGCTAGGAATGCGGAACGCGGAATGCGGAGTGCGGAAT
>JBKKAS010000050.1:0-20723 GCA_046714595.1 Pyrinomonadaceae bacterium
GATCATACGCCTCTGGGTTTTCGGTCTCTTGCTTTGCGAGTTGTGTCTGTTGTGCTCCCGATAACTTAAGACGAAGATTCTCGGACACGGTTCGCGCGATCTCTTCCTGAACGGCCAATGCGTCCACCCCACGCCGATTGTAGGTGTCGCTCCAAAGGTTGCGGTTTGTACGTGCATCGGTCATCACCACACGGATCGAGAGGTTATCTCCACGTTGAACGACCCTGCCTGTAACGATCGCTTGGACACCCAGCTCATTTGCCACCTTTTGCAGATTTGGGTCTTGTTCCCGGTATCGGAAACTCGAGTTGCGGGCGATAACTTTCAGTTGCGCCAAGTGCGAGAGTTTATCGATAACGCTTTCGGTCAAACCATCAGAAAGATAATCGAGATTCGTATCGCCGCTCGCGTTGACGAAGGGTAGCACGGCTATCGACTCGATCGGATTATCGCGGCCCAAATACCAGTACGAGGCGGCAATTACGCCGAGAATAAGCAATACGCCTGTCACCGCTGCGGCGACGAAATAGTTTTTTGCTGATGTCGGAGCATTGGTACCCGCCGCGGACCGCATGATCTGCGTTTCCGCGAGTCCTTCATGCGATTGTGTGCGCTCATCGGCATGATCATCACTGGTGTTGGCGAGTGTCGACTGTGCTCTGAGATCTATGAGCAGGTCGGCCGCCGTCTGGAACCGATTGTTACGATCTTTTTCAAGACACTTGTTGATGATCCGATCTAGTTTATGGGGTACCGCGGAGTTGTGAACGCTGGCGCTGGACGGTTCCTTCTGAATGATCTCGGCAATTATGTCGGTGGTGGTCTCGCCTGCGAACGGCACGCGTCCGGCGAGCATTTCGTAAAGTACGATCCCGAAACTAAAAATGTCCGTTCTCGAGTCGATCGACTTTGACCTGGCCTGCTCGGGCGACATGTAGGTCGCCGTTCCCATGATGATCCCGGGCAGACTGAAAGCCTGCGTGTGTGTCCGGTCGTTTTCCCGTGATCGCAAATCGCCCGTGAGTTTCGCAAGGCCGAAATCCAGGACCTTTACGTAGCCATCATCGCGGATCATGATGTTCTCCGGTTTTATATCACGATGAATGACACCCGCGTCGTGAGCGGTTTGAAGGGCAGACGCGACTTGGATAGCAATACCGATGGCATCGGCAACTTCGAGCGAGTCGTTGCGCAAGGTTTCCCGAAGCGTCTTGCCCTTTACGTACTCCGAAGCTAGCAGGTTGATACCGTTGACGCTGTCGAATTCGAAAATGGTCAGGATGTTCGGATGGTTCAACGCGGAAACCGCCATTGCTTCGCGTTTGAAGCGTCGCAGACGATCGGCGTCCTGGAGCACTTCGTTCGGAAGTACTTTAAGAGCGACCTGGCGATGAAGCCTTTCATCTTCCGCCAGATATACTTCCGCCATTCCGCCTGAGCCTATGGGCTCGACGATACGATAGTGGGAAATGACTTCACCGTTTGAGAATTGCCATTGGATCTCGGCCTCCGATGAAGCGAGCAGAAAGGGTTCCTCGAGGAATTTCTCGGCCTCGTTAAGGGAGACAAGTAGCGATTCGACTTCGATCCTAAGGTGCGGATCGTCGTTGCACGATCCGTCCAAAAAAACGTCGCGTTCCGCCCCCTCGTGACGCAGGGCTTCGTGAAAGATCTCCTTTACTTTCTTCCATCTTAACTTTGCGGACTCGTCGTTCATCGGCATTTAATCTCACATCAGTGCGTTAACTCACGGTGTAGCCACGACTTCGCCACCTGCCATTCACGGGCCGCGGTGGAGCGCGAAATCTCCATGACCGCGGCAGCTTCCTCAAGTGATAGCCCTGCAAAAAATCTAAGCTCGACCAATCGCTCCTGATCCGGATCGATAAGTGAAAGGCGTGACAGCGCTTCGTCGAGAGCTTCGATATCCACTTTGCTTTCGGCGATCGCATTCTCGACCGAGGAGTCGAGCTGGATATCAGGAAGTTCGCCGCCTCGTTTCGCTCGGTTCTTATGTTTTGCGTGATCAACAAGTATGCGGCGCATTGCCTGTGCAGCCACCGCAAAAAAATGACCGCGGTCTTTCCACCGCACCGCCTTTTGGTCTACGAGCTTCAAATATGCTTCATGGACCAGGGCCGTCGTCTGTAACGTATGGTTGACGCGCTCCCGCCGTAAATATCTCGCTGCACGTCGACGAAGCTCGTCATAAATGTACGGTAGCAGTTCATCCATCGCCGAGGCGCTGCCGTTTGTCCACTGGCGCAGTAGCTCGGTTACATGGTGTGGATCCTGACGTTTTTCGGTCATTATGGACCATCAATTATTATCCCTTTCCTTTCGGATAATCAACGAATTTCTAACTCAAGAATTTTTTTTGAGACGCTTTTCGTCGAATTGTCGCGGTAGTTAACGAAGGCGAGGAAAAACCCTTCGCGTTCTATTTTTAAGTATTGTGTAGGAGGCATTATGAACAGAATAATTATGCAGGCGAGCGTGCTCGTACTTTTTGTTATGACTTTGGCGATCGGCGTAAACGCCCAGGAACCTCAGAAATATCGTGCCGAAATACCATTCAGTTTCGAAGCGGCCGGTAAACAGTATGCGGCAGGTCAATACTCGGTTGGTCCGCTATCCCAGGTCTCGCGGGGCGGGATCGCGATACGGAATGTTAAGACAGGGAACGCGCGGGTGTTGGGCTTGACTACACTCGATGGAAATCACGACTGGAGCAAGCCCGGTACCCTTACTTTTCTAAAGATTAACGGGCAGTACAGATTGAGTCAGATCTCAACGGCCACTTTTGTGATCAACGTAAAAGACAGAAGGGCCAAAATGGGTGACCTTGCCAAAGCGGCCTCTCCGATGACTGAGGTCGTAGCGATCAAGCTCAACTAATATAGGGCAAAGCAGTAGCAAGGCGCTAAGGCACGCGGACTTCGGGTCGCGTGCCTTAACTCTTAGGGCTTCGTTTCATTCCAGGACTTCAATTCCTCGAGGGCTTTGTGATCGGTCAGGTCGGTCCTCATGGGAGTGATCGAAACGTAACCTTCATCGACGGCCTCGAAATCCGTTCCGCCCTCGGCGCGAAATCCTTCGCGAACCTCGCCGATCCAGTAATAAGGTTTGCCACGCGGATCGATAAGCTCACTGATCACGGGGCGCGCCTCCTTAAATCCTTGTCTCGTTACGCGAATACCTTTCGGAACGCCCTTCGGGATGTTTATGTTGAGCAGCGTCCATTCCGGAATACCCTCGCGAAGCGCCTTACGTGTTACATCGATCGCGATACGCGCCGATTCGGTAAAGTCATGGCTCCGTGTTGCGGCCAGGCTGAATGCAAGTCCGGGAACACCGAGTATCGTCGCCTCCATCGCACCGGCGACGGTACCCGAGTATGTTGCGTCGTCACCGAGGTTTGCTCCGTGGTTGATTCCCGAAACGCAGATGTTCGGGCGTTCGCCGTTCGACAGGATACGGTTTAGCGCGAGCGTCACGCAGTCAGTTGGCGTACCGTCGACTGTCCAATGGCGATCGTCGATTTGGCGGATGCGTAGCGGACGTTCGAGCGTAAGACTATGCGAGGCACCGCTCATTTCTGAGGCGGGTGCGACGATGTAGACTTCGCCGATCTCATTCATCGCGGCTTCGAGTGCTTCGATACCTTCGGAATGAATGCCGTCGTCGTTTGTTATTAAGATACGTGGTGTCATAAAAGGTCAGAACCGGGAGCGGTAGCGACCGGGTTCTTCACGTATATCATACGCGGAATCCAGTCGCTACCGCTCCCGGTTCTGACTTCTATTACCTTATCTGGACGATCCGCCCATTGGACGCGGTGATGAGTTCATCGGACGCTGTTGCCGAAAGCGACGGCGGTTGCGCTTGCGCGCATTCACGGACTTAAGCTTCGCTTTCTGTCCCGGCGGGATGAAGTGAGCGTGTTTCTTCAAATCCTTGATGATCTCTTCAGAGATCACTTTACGCTTGAACCGCCGCAATGCACTCTCGATCGATTCGTTCGCGTTAACTGATATATAAGCCATTTATTGTCTCACCTCCTCTCGGCCAAGATTTCCGCCCGAAGGCGAACTGACATTAAAGCATTTTGAAGACCTTTCGACAACTATGAAACGGAAAATCCGCCCTATTTCGTGATTAGATCCATCGAGTTGATGTTATATGTCTGAAGAAGTGCCTTCTTTTCTTCAATCACGAAAATAAAGGTCTCGTCGGCCTTGCCGCGTTCGAACTGGGTATTTTGAATCATCCGAACCGTGGTCGTCAGGTTGAAATTTCCCACGTTCCAAGTCTGCGTTTTCGACCCAATTACCTGCCCCAGCTTCGATCGCACTGCCGAAAGAAGCTTGGTCATATCTTCTTCGCTGCTCACATCTTTTAGCTGCTGATGAGAGGTCTCATAAATTTCCTTGTATTTTTCTTCATTCAGACGCGAATGAAACTCGACAATCGCGCTCTCAGCCGCTGGCTTGCCGTCCTGGATTGCTCCGCAACCCAAAACCACAAGCAAAAGTGCCGCAAACCCGGTGATACACGTAGTACGATTTTTCATAATTCCAAATCTAGGGTCCCGATTTGATCGGTACGCTTAGAAGGTGACCTTCATAAACAAAATAGATTCTGCTCGAAGCCCCGTCGACCCATAACTTCATACTGTCGAAACTGATCTTCGGAAGCTTCAGCACCGGTTTAATATTGAAGTTTCTCGTATTGTAGACGCCGATGACGGTTTCATCACCACGGGGGATCGCGGCCCAAAATTCAAACGGGCCAACGCCAGCCTGTAGCGGCCGAAATGTTTGCTGCACCAGCGGACGAATCTCACCACGGGCCGGTATCAATAGTCCCGTTTCAGGATCGAGCAGGGCGTAACCTCCGCCATCGTCTTCCGCTTGTTCATCGCCTTCGTGCTCATAGCTGTATTCGTCATCAGGCGAGCCGACTAGTACCCGGTTGACAGACGGTACGAATACGATCGCCCGGTACGCGGCGAGATCGCCCGGCTCGATGACATACTCGCGGTTTGTCAGAAGGTTGACCCGCACGAGCCTGATGCCGACATCATCGTCGTATTTCGACACGATCGCCCAACGTCCGTTTGGCGTAATGACCGGAGAGCGATAACTCCCCGTCCGGATCTTTATGAATTTACCGCCCGCTATCTTGTAAAGCCCTTCCTGGTCGGCCCTGATCTCAATTGTTGCGGTTCGAGCCTTCCACTGACCCTCAGCGCGCGGCACCGGGAAAGTGTCCTTTAGGGGTATGTAGTCCACGGGCTGAGCGACCGGGGATCCTAGCCCACCGATGCCGAATGAGTGCCACGCAAAGTTCTCGTATTCGCGTTTCGACCTCTCCCGTGAAACCGCTTCGTCGAACGTAGGCCCGTTTTCGACGTCGTCACTTTCGGCGGTCTGTTCACCAAAGCTTTCGAGCTCATTCTCGATCTCTGCGCGCCGGACCTTGTCGGCGGTAAGAAGTCGAAAATCGGCGCCGTTTTTCCACACCGCCATCGCATCCATGCGTTCATCGGCGAATAAGACCTCGAGTCCCGGGACATCTTTGCTCGCCCAGTATTTGATATGCGACGGGGGACGTCGGAGCTCGGCGAACGCACGTTCAAGCTCGGCGAAAAGCGGCGGTGGCGAAGAGCTCAGCACAAACACGCGGCGGCCTCCGTTACGGCCGATCATCA
The DNA here is from genome assembly GCA_046714595.1 of Pyrinomonadaceae bacterium. Classification (GTDB taxonomy): domain Bacteria; phylum Acidobacteriota; class Blastocatellia; order Pyrinomonadales; family Pyrinomonadaceae; genus OLB17. The sequence continues at coordinate 5,714 of JBKKAS010000050.1, forward strand.
GTAGTTGTTGCGAGACGCATCCGCCGGTCGTGCAGTTGAGAAACGGTGGAAGTTCGTCGGCTTTGTGATGTGCGATCAGCCCCTTGAAATTGTCGAACTCTTCCTTCGTCAGAGTGCGTTCACGATATCGCGCGGTGTCCTCGTCCCAGCTCACCAAGGCCTTATCCTTATAAATGCGAATGTAATTCTTTTCCCAGTTGTAAACCCCCAGAAGATCCGCCTCGCGCTTGACCTCCTCCTGCAGACGTTTCTCGATCCCCGCGGTGGAACCGTTCTGCCCAATTTCGAAGCTTTGATCCGATGACGAAAGAACGGCGTGCTGACCAACGCTCGCAAACAGCGGAGCAAGGAATTCGCTTGATGTCTGTCCCGTTCCGGAAGCTGGATAGAAAGCGGTCGTCGCACCCATGATCCTGGCCTCGTTGGGATGCAGAGCCAGAACGATCGATCGGGCCTCGGGCGAATCCTCGCTTTCGAGATAGCGTTCGGCCGCGAGAGCGAGGAGCTTGTCCTTGCTGTGCAGACTTTCAGCGACCTTACGAATGGGCAACGCAGCGCGGATCAATCGCGCGCACGCCAGCATCGCAGTTTTTGCTTCGTCGCCCGGAGCTTCGAGGATGGCCTCGAAATCACCGTGGTCCTCGAGCAGGCAGGCTGAGATCCCGACCGCTATCGGACCTCCCGTGCGTATACCGAAGATGTCAGCTTGCTGCTTCTCTCTCAACTCGCGCCGGACACTTAACAGTCGCACTATGGCGTCGGCCTCTGTCCTGTTGTTTTTCAGATCGCGAAGCAGCAGCGCGTTTACCGCCGGACCGCGCCATCGCAGAACGATCTTGCGCATTGCGTTCGCCGTTTGGACATCACTCCGGTCGAGCGAGGTAATACGATCGACAACCGATCGGGCCAGCTCCTCGCCGACCTCACTCGATTGCGCGAGATGAATGCCAAGCATCCGCTTGATGTCGGTGGTCGGACGGCCGGTTGGATCATAGATCGTATAGCCTGGCGGCGTGTAGCCCATGTTCGCTCCGGGGTACGCCATATTTGCGTTGGCACTCGCGCCGTACGTGTTCGTGTCCGCATTTTTCGCCACATCTTCGATCGCGCCCACTTGTTCGGCAATCGAGAAACCGCCGCATTTTAATATCGCTCCGACGAGCGTGTACTGTTCATTCGGTTGATGGACCTCGCCCAAAATTCGTCGAAGCGCGGGTACCGCCCGCGGATCTTCCTGGAACGCTAGCCCGGCGATCGCCCAATACCTGAGCGGATAAACAGTTTCGCTTGAATAGTAGGAATTGGGCGCCGTGTTGGCGATCACTGCGCTTACATTCGACCGCCTAATTACGGTGTTCGCGGCTGTCTGCACTGCATTTGCCGCCGCCTCAATTCTCGCTATTGCGTCAGCAACCGCAACATTGGCATTCGACACCATGTTTGAACTCGACGGAAGGCGGTCCCGCAGTTCTCTTTCATCAAGCGCAGCGATCAAACCCGGTACACTTTCAGGCACCTTGACCCGTGACAGCGCCATTACCAGCGATGAACGACCACCTGTATTTTCCCGTAGCCATTTTGGATTTCCCAACCAGGGGAGCAACGCCCTGACGACGTCAGGACGACTCGGGCTTAGCTTTAACAGTAAGTTTCGAGCGGCTGCTGTTCGGACATTGATGTTGTCGCTTTCGAGAAGCGCAAGCATTCGGTCGATGTATTTTTCTTCCGGTGAGCTCGAGATGAGGGTCGTCAATCCCGTGTACGTGCCAAGGTCGAGCAGGGTCTCGTCCTCCAAAAGTGCCAGGTACCATTCGTCGCGCCCGCCCCATTCCTTTTCGAGAGACAACGCGTCGAGGGCGAGGTCGCGGATTCCATCCGAAAGCGACTTGTCCGCGACGATCTCTTTTAGCTCGTCGCGATAGCGTTCTGTGTCACCGGGCGATCCGTCTTCGATCGCGTGAAGATAGAGTGCCCACAGGGCAGCGGTACGCGATGCTTTCTGTCCCGGGTTGTTATAAAGCCGACTGACGATCGGATTCGCACGGTCCCAATCGACTCGTGCCAGAGCTACCAGTTCGTCGTGGTGCGTGACATATTCCCCGGTGTCCGACACGCGCGCGGCGTCGCGTGCGAGCTCAGTGCTGAAATAAGGAGTGTTATATTTCATCCACCGTTTCAAACCCGATCGGCGCTCGCGCTGCGTTTCAGTGCCGCTCGCAAAGCTGTCATAAATCCCTTTTACAAACTCGGCAGAGCGCGATGTCGGTGGAAAAATATTTAGAAACTCGCCGAGCCTCGTCGGATCCTTGGCAATCTCGGCCATCAAACGGTCGAGCACTTTTTCGGACGGGTAGACCTTGTGCCTGATCTCGTTATAATCCTGTGCTTGCGTCCGCCAGTACTCCATCAGCGATTCGATCGAGGCATCGTCGGGCGGCGGTTTGCTCTTATTAAAGAAATCTTCGGTGGAAATGATCGACGGCGGCGGCACCTGAGGATTAGGCGGCGGCGGAGCGGGCAGATTCAAGAGCCTCAGTAACGGATTTTCGGCTGCCCGGGTTGTCGGAAAAAGGAATAATGAAAGTGCAGCCAGTAGGCACGTACAAAAAACGACGGTCAAGAAAAATCTTTTCATTTTGGAGGATAGGACTGTGAATTAGATAACGTATTTCGCTCCAAAAAGCAATGAGTTTTACAACAGATCGTTCGTGATAGAAAAGGCCTCGACGGTGTCCGCCGAGGCCTAAGTACGATTCAAGCTGCAAGAGTATTAACCTCGAAAATCAAGCACACTTCCGATTAGCATGCTGACGAGATCGATGTCACCCCCACTATCGGCGAGATCGAATTCATCCCGACCGCTAAGCGCGTCCTGGTAGCCCATCTCGTAGCCCTGGCTGAGGTATCGACGGCAATCGCCGATGCTGGACGAGTAGGGATCGTACATAGCTTGCTCATACAGATAGGGGTCGGAGTAGTAACGGTCGCCCCAGCCGCGTCGACGGGCCGCCTGCCCTTCGAGCAGACCCTGATAGTAACCCGTTCCTAGAGCACGCTGGATCAGCTCACCGGCAACTCCACCCGAATAAAGTGCGGTCACGTCGTTGTACGGAAGCGAACCAAAGTATGCGTCTTGCGGCAGCCCGTAGCTGTTGTACTGGTCATAGCCGTAATATGCGGCAGGTTCGTAATACGCGTACTGCGGCGGATAGCCGAACGTATTGTATGTCGGTTGATAGTTGCTGTACTGCGGAGCATAACCATAGTCATCGTAGTTCGAGTACTGGGGATATGGATCCAGGTAGCCGCCATTATTTCCGCTGGAAAAGAACATACCTATCACGCTGCGAAACAACATGTCTTTCCAATCGAATCCAGCGTTGTTGTTGTTGTTGGATCCGTAGTAGTACTGATCATAGTCATCCGAATAGTCGAAGACACGACTGGTGTAACTCGGATAGGTTTGATAGCTCGGATAGTCCTGATAGCTCGGGTAGTTCTGATAGCTCGGATAGTCTTGATAACCCGGATTGTTATGATAACTCGGGTAACGCTGATATGTCCGATAGTTCGGAGTATTGCCGTATCCAGAGCTATTGTCGTCATAACTACGATATCGAGGCTGGTAATTGTCAGTCCGGTATCGGGGTTGATAATTATCTTCCCTGCCTCGCCAGGTTTGGCGGCTCACATCCGGGTACACCGGCTGGATACTCTTCCGATACTCTTTCTCCGACTTGCGATAAGCCTTATCCTCGAAGTGTTGCTGCTTACGCTCGTACTTCCAGTCGTTACGCGCGGCTTGGCGTTGGTCCTTTACGACATCACGGTAACGCTTGTCTTCAAAAGCCTGCTGTCGACGCGTCTGTCCCCAATTCTGCTGGGGCTGAACATAGACACGCTGCTGGGGCTGAACATAGACACGCTGCTGCGGCTGAACATAAACACGTTGCTGCTGACGTTCAAACCTCTGCGACTGCTGCACTTGTTGACGCTGCTGTCGCTCGGCGTGTTTGTCTTGCTGTTGACCACCGCCTTGCCAGCCGCCCCGCTGCTGCTGTTGCCTAAAATGTCCCTGGCCTCCACCACGATCACCGCCGCGATCACCACCGCGGTCGGCATGCTTTTGCTGTCCCGGAGAGCCACCTTCGTGCTTTCCACCGCCGCGATCGCCACCGCGGTCGGCATGCTTTTGCTGTCCCGGAGGGCCGCCTTCGTGCTTTCCACCACCGCCGCCGCCCTTATTGCCCTTGCCCTGAGCAAAAGCCGATACTGTCAGCATCATCGCCAGCGCAAATACTGAAAGGGTCCTAATCAAATATAAATTAAATCGCATATCGTTCCTCCCGCAATTGATCACTTATAGGGGATGTCAGCAATCACCGTTCCGTTGAGCTAAAGTCGCCGTTAAAAAGAGGTAAATTTACGGAGATGAACCGTATCGTGTGGTAATGAGACAATATGCGGCGCCAAGTGTATATTTTTATCGAATGGAACTTACCGAAATCGAAAAGGCGCGGGATCGAATAGCGGCGCACGTAAAACGGACGCGACTTGAACGAAGCGAGACACTGAGTCGCCGGCTCGGAACGAATGTTTTCGTCAAGCTCGAGCTATTTCAAAGAACAGGCTCGTTCAAGGTTCGCGGCGCATTTAACAAGCTGCTTAGCCATTCACCCGGCGAACTTGTAAACGGCGTCGTCGCTGTAAGCGGCGGTAATCATGCGCAGGCCGTCGCACACGCCTCCAACGTGCTCGATCTCGACGCGGTCGTATTGATGCCCGAATCGACGCCGCAGAACTACGTGAACGCGACGCGCGGATACGGGGCTACGGTTGAGTTGAAGCCGACGATCGCCGAAGCTTTTGCCGAGGTAGAGAAATATAAATCGGAAGGGCGGGTTTTCGTCCATCCGTTCGACGACGAACTTGTGATGGCCGGGCAGGGAACCTTAGGTCTGGAGATAGTCGAAGATCTGCCGGAAGTAACGGATGTCGTCGTAAGTATCGGTGGCGGCGGATTGATGAGCGGTGTCGCGTCCGCTTTAAAGGCCGTAAAACCAGGGGTAAAGGTTTGGGGCGTCGAAACGGTTGGCGCCGACGCAATGTCGCAGGCGCTGGCAGCCGGGCATCCGGTTCAACTTGCCGCGATCACATCGATCGCGAAGACTCTGGGTGCTCCATCTGTGTCCGAGACAACACTCAAAGCCGCGCAAAAGTATCTAGAAAGCGTAACCGTTGTAACGGACGCTGACGCCGTCGCGGCATTGCGCTTCATTCTCGAGCGGCTGAAACTTCTCACCGAGCCCGCGGCCTCATGCACGCTAGCGGCCGCGGACAAACTCAAATCGAATTTGGGTTCGCACGTTGTGTTGATCCTGTGCGGCGGCAATCTTGCTCTCGATGATCTTTGTTCGTACGTGCGATAAAAATTTGTTCGTATGTGCGATAAAAAACGCGCATCGAAATTTCTATTTTGCTAAACTCGATCTAGAATTTTTTTAACTCGGGAGAAAATATTATGGCAACAAAAAAGAAGACGGCGGCAAAGACCGCTGCAAAGAAGAAACCTACCAGGACAACGGCGAAAGCCAAACCGGCTGCGAAGAAAACCTCAACGACAAAGCGGCCCGCCACTAAAAAGGCAACTGCGAAGGCGAGACCGGCGGCCAAAAAAACAACTGCAAAGAAGCCGGCTACTAAAAAGAAGACGACGGCGAAGGCGACCGCAAGAAAGACCACGACAGCTAGAAAGCCCGCCGGCAAAGCTAAATCGACGGCGAAGAAAACCTCCACAGCCGCGAAATCCAAAACCGCCAGCCGCGCGAGATCAGCTGCTAAGAAAACTCCGGCACGCGCCAAAGCAACTGCGAAGAAAAAGCCGACTTCGGCCAAGAGGCCGGCGGCAAGATCGACTACAAAGAAAAAGGTCATAACATCGAAGACTTCTTCCACCGCAAAGAAAAAGACGGCGACTTCTGCCCGGAAGAAACCGGTGACAGCGACGGCAACGATAAAGCGCGCGACAAAACGCCTTCGTTCGCCTAAGGGCATTGTCAGCAAGGCTAAGGAAGTCGTGCTTGATGTTGTTCAAGGTGCTTTGAGCGGAGCGGCGGCGGGAGCACTCGGCGGAGCGGCGACGGCTGCCGGTACCCACATCGGTGCGGCCGAAGCAACGGTCGAGGATATTCAAAAAGAAAACGACTCGCCACAAACGGGCGAATCGTCATCGGCCGCGGCCAGCTAGACCGCATTTACTAAAACGGATCCCGGCTCAAGCTTTTAGTGCTTCGAGCCGGGATTTTCGCGCTCCCCGGTTTCAGTGGTTATGTGAAATCCGTAGACCGGAGTCTCGTTATTGCTCTGTTGTTTCCTGTAAAAATGTGCTCGCTGACGTTCTCGCTTCTGCCGTCGGGTGGGCATTTCTGCGCGCTTGCTAGGACAAAATATAATCGGTAGCCCGTAAGGCGGCTTCTCGATCGGCATCTCGCGGTTCTCTCGCCTGTTTGCTTGTTCGTCCATTTCACCCTCCAACCGTAAACTTTTGATACACCTTAGTGTCATCTACCACCGTTTCCGCAACACGCGTTCCACAAAAACCGCGTTTTCATTTGAGGCACATATCTTGCTCAAGCAATCGCGAGCGATACTCCGATTTTAATAACAAGCGAGGATTTATGATCACGAATTTAAGAAAGTCGATGTTCCTGGTGACGCTATTTGCCATAGCGGCGATGACGGCGGTAGCTCAGGACAAGGATGATAAGAAAGGAGCCGGGCCTCTGACAAATCCCGTTTTATGGGAGGATGTGAACACACCCGAACTAGACTTGTATAACGGCCCGGGCGGCGCGGCTATGCGGCCTGACCTCAGCAAGGTCACCTATATTAAAGAAGAGAAGCAGGGTCATAACAAGAAATTCCGCATCAAAGACGCGAAAGGCCAGATCTGGGTTGCGAAGCCGGGCCGCGAGGCCCAGCCCGAGACCGCCGCTGTGCGTCTGCTGTACGGGCTCGGCTACAAGACCGAGATCAACTATCTCGTCCCGACGATCACGATCCCGGGCCAGGGAACGTATGAAAATGTACGACTCGAAGCCCGCCCCGAGAATATAAAGCGCCTTGATGAGTGGAAGTGGAAAGACAATCCATTCCTCGAGACGAACGAGCTGCAGGGACTCAAGATCATGATGGTTTTCCTCACGAATTGGGATCTGCTCGATTTGCAGAACAAGGTGCTCCGTGTAGACAATGGCGGAGCCGTTGAGCATCATTTCGTGATCAGCGACCTCGGTGCGACGTTCGGCAAACTCGGAAACAACAATCTGCCGTTTTTCTTCAGGCTCGGCCGGAAGACGAATGATCCGGGTACGTGGTACGAAGCCGGCTTTGTAAAAGGTGTCGAGGGCGGAATGATCGATTTCCAATTTAAGGGTAAGGGCCGCAGCCTGATGGATGACATTACCGTCAGTAACGGTCGATGGCTCGCGCAGCGTCTCGCGATGCTTTCCGATAAGCAGTTGACCGACGCATTCCGCGCAGCAAATTACTCAACCGAAGATGTCAAAATTATGAAAGACGGCTTCAAGGCCCGGCTTGATGAACTCGACAAGGTCACCCGCGGCGCAGTCGCGAGTAATTAGAAATTCAGCTCAGCTCTCATAAAAGAGCGGCCACCCACGGCCGCTCTTTCTAAAGAACGATCACCAATATCGAAACGAAAAAATTTTACGTGCGGTTTTGCACAGAAGGATTTTTGTGACTGGTGTAAGCTGAGCCCGTTAGGTGACATTAGGAATGCTTCAGACCTAACCTCCTTGCAAAGTAGCTTAGAATAATTGGGAAAAATCGGCGGGACTGCTGTTCCTCAGCAAGCCCCGCCGATTTTTTTTCGAGCGATCGCAGTCCCCGTTTTCGCAAGATGTCCTACGGCACCTGGCTCGCGAAATTTTGGAGTCTTACGGTTACACAGTGATCGTGGCCGGAAATGGGGAAGAGGCCCTCACCGTTTACGACGGTCATCGAGGTAAGATGGAACTTCTGATCTCTGACGTTATCAGGCCGGGAATGGGTGGGCGGGAATTGCGCGACGCGTTGCTGGCGAAGCAGAAGAAGATGAAAGTCCGGTTCATGTCCGGCTATACGGACGCCGCCGTTGTTCGCTACGGCGTAAACGAATCGAAGGTGCCGTTCATTCAAAAACCGTTTACACCCGAAGGATTTGCCCCGAAGGTTCGAGAGGTCTGGACAGACCCTGGAGCAAGCTTTCACCGTAAAAAAGCACCGCCAAATATGCGGTGCTTTTTACTAAACGGGAAAAGATCTATTTGTGCCTGTATGTGATCCGTCCTTTCGATAGATCGTAAGGCGAGAGCTCTACATCAACTCGATCACCCATCAGGATCCGAATGCGGTTGCGACGCATGCGGCCCGAAATTGTGGCGAGGACGAAGTGCTCAGTGTCGTGGATCTGCACTTTAAAGAAAGCGTTGGGCTGTTTATCCACGACAACACCCGCTAGTTCGATCAGTTCTTCTTTCATCTGTTCTCTTTCTGAAGTTGTCCGTGGTCAGACGAACGGCGGATATTCTTAATATCCGAAATAAATGATGCCTCCAGCCGATACTTATCGGCCGGAGGCGATCGAACGAACGCCTCAGTATGAAGCGTCCCCTAAACTACCAGCGGTTCTTGCCACCGCCGTAACCGCCGCCACCGCCGCCGCCGCCGTAGCCGCCGCGACCACCACCACCACCGCCACCGCCGCCATTGCGGTTCTCGCGGGGTTTGGCCTCGTTGACCTTTAAGCTGCGACCGTCGAATTCTTTGCCGTCAAAGGTTGTGATCGCTGTCTGCGCTTCTTCTTTGGTCGACATTTCGACAAATCCAAAGCCGCGCGAACGGCCCGTCTCACGGTCTTCGACGATATTAGCTGACTGAACCGTGCCCGCTTCTGCGAACATCGTTTCAAGATCCTGCGATGATGTATTGAAGGAAAGATTTCCTACGTAAAGTTTCGTTGACATTAAAATTGTTTTCCTTTCCCTTACAGGGAATGTCTAGAGAAGTGTCGGAATCGAAGTGGCTTCGAAGAAAACGGTATGCAACGAAGGATCGGTTTCGGATGCTCAAAAATTCAAGAGCTAACTTCTGTGTTAATTAACGAACCTGCTCTTTTTGAACTATCCAAAAACCGTCTTTGACGAGCGAGATCGCACCCGGGCGATTCGCGAAGAGTAGGATTACCGTTCTAAGATGCCCTATTTGCCGGATTATTGCAAACTATTTTCGCCGATACCGGCGAGGTCTTTCCTTGGCCGAATTTATCTTCTCCCTCACTTTGCTAAGCATTAGTGTAATTATGACGATCACACCCACCCGAGCTTATCGAACGAAGGGCGTACCGTGTGATCCTTGGCCAGGCACGCGAAACGCTTTGTCGTTCATCACCTCACGCACGAATACAATCTTCTCGCCAGCTCCCGATCCGGTACCGCTTCAAAGATCTTCTGGTAGATGGCCCCATCAGCGTCGATATTTTTTCCGTAACGCTCGAACAACCGGTTGACGCCTGTGTACTTGTAAAAATCGAGGTATGTCAGCAGAGTGCATCGCCACGTCCCATCATCCTCCGGGCCGTCGAGGGTGGTCAGTGCGTCGATCCAGTAATAGATGAAAGGACGCAGCTCCTGAGCGCGGATCAAGTCGGCGTCAATGAACGTCTCTAGCCGGTCGAGCCGCGTGAGAAATGCGTCGTAGGTGTCCCGTATGCGCGCTTCCGTCACGTGAAATCCGAGATCGCGGCCGGGCCTGATCTCGCCGCTCGTTCCTTCGATGTCCATTTTCGTCTTTGCCTGATATTCGGGATGCGCCTGTTTCAGCGGATGCGGAAGAAGCGCCCGCCATTGCACGTCGCGCGTGATCTTAACGTAGTCCGCTGCCGTCGGGTCGGGGATCAGAAAGAGATTGATCTTCCGTACGCCCCAGTCGATCATCAGGAGCGCATTCGCGATGATGGGGTCGGCCTCGAGGTCGCGGACCTCGTCCGCGACAAACTGCATCCGTTTCCATTTCTCCGCCTTACGGTATTGGAAGATTGCGAACGTGAACGCCGAGATCGCGCCGATGAACCCGAAGAACGAGACGACAACCTGAGCCAACGTCAGCCTGTCCTTGGAATCCTTAAGCTCCCCGAAGACATCCGTCGTTCCGTATGGGAAGATCAACAGAGCCACTACCAGAAAAACGGCCGCGATGACGATCGCCGCACCGGTGCCCATCAGCCTGAATTTGTTCTTGTCCATGTTCCGGTCTCCCGAATTGTCGTGTATGGCAGACAATGTATTCCTACTGCCCGACGGCGTCAATGTGCGGACGCGACGTCGAGTCGTGGAATCGGGCGATCCCGCAAACTGATGAAAGCGACAAATGAGTATTAGGTAACTTCCGGTCCGAGGATTTCCTTTGTGTGATACTCTTGGCTCGATGGATAACAAAAAAGAAGATGATGCCTGCATGGGACGACTAAAACGCTTTGCCGAGATCTATCGTGAGAGGATGAAAACTCGCCCATACATGGAGCTGATTGCACGCTACGATTCGATGACGGAGGCGAAGCTGTTGGTCGGTGAACGTGAAATGGCCGATATGTATCTCGACACTCACCGGTTGAACGAACTCCTTTACCCGGAAAAGCTTTCTATCGTTTCGAACGAGAGTTAAGGGACCGTCCGTAAGATCCGCTTTCCTGCTCCATAATTTTCAAATAAATTCACGGCTGTTGACGACTGACTTAGACGTCGAAATGAAAACACCGCCGCCGATCTGTTTATGAAATCGACGACGGTGATGACAACCTTGCGCGCGCCTATCGTTTTTTCCCTTTGATCTCGCGGCCGCCCGAAAGGATCAAGGTGATCCCGATAACTTTGCCTGCGGCGTCGCGTTCGAAGCTTACCGGCGCGCCGACCGGCTGAGCAATAAACCTGTTTTTGAATGTCGAGCGGCTTTCTTTATGGGCGTCCGTTTTTGACTACGCGAGGCACAGAGGTGAAGTTCGGACTAAAACGCCGCGAAGCCTCATAGAGATAATTGCCGGACGTTTCACGTTCGGATACCGTCCCGCCGGGATTTCAATGCGTAATACGAATATAGCGTTCTTTCCGACTTCTCTTTCCTCCTTTTCATCTTCTTCTCCGGTTTGATTCTTTCACTCGTTCACCACGGAAGCGGATGAAGAAGGCGAAGAAAGAGAAAAAACAATTACCTTTGTAAAAAATTAGCAATTCCGTTCCCAGACGGATGGGAAAACGGCGTCAGTTTCGCGCGGCGTACGGCTTCATCTCGGAGGCCTCGAGGTAGCCGAGACCGATGAACGCCTCGAGCTGGTCGCTGTAGAAAGTCTGGTCGATGGTCGTGATCTGCGGAAAATTGTAGTTGATGTACGGGAGGATGCTGACGATGTGCCGCCAGAACCATTTCTTGTTTAGGAAGCGGCTATAGACCAGCATGTCGCGGCGGAGGGTTTCGCGCGTAATCGGCTCGAGCTGTCCCGGCGGGCACGAGTCCGGCCGCACTTTTCGCCGGTATGCGGGGAGCGCTTTGTCTTTTTCACCGACGAGATCCTTTCGGCGAAACTCGGGTGGAAAGATCGACGCCGGCCGGGACATTTTTATATAGAAGATGTTGCTGACGCCGCCGGAGCTCTTCGCTGTACCCTTTGCGACCGCGGCCGCTGTGAACGTTTTGTCCGGCCGCTTTTTGTCCTTCAGAAAAGTGTCGATCTTGTCGATATTAAGCTGGATGTTCTCCTTTGCCAGGTACTTTTTCAACGCAACATAGGATCCGAACTTGTAGCCGGGATCGTTCTCAGCGTCGACGATCACGATGTTTTTTATTCCTCGACGGATGAGCGGCAACGCGGCGAGGTTCTCCGAAAGTCCGCCGTCGGCGAGATCGATCTCAGCGTCCGCGATCACGTCGGAGTAGTTCGGTATCGTCCGCGAGAGCTTGAACCGGATCGCGGCCGCGGACATTGCGACGCCGTCGCACCACGTCTTGATGCTCGAGTCGCCGTCGGGCCAATCGGCAAACTTCAGCAACGAGCTTCCGCGATACGTGGGCCCGATCTCGAAAGTCTTGTCGATCTCGTTCTGTAATCCGCCTGTCCGAGTGCGGTCGTCTTCGATCGTAGTGTTTAGAATAAAGTATGGCGCGTCGCCGCGAGCGATCTCGTTCGTCAGCGATTGCAGCGTGCGAATAGCGCTGTCACCAGCCGCACGTTTTGCTGCACGCGTCCTGCCGTCTTCAAAACCGAAGCTCCACTCGATCGCGTTGCGATATCTTGTGAATGCCTTGTCACGCGGGCTAAAGATCGCCGCGATCATCCGCCGCAACGGAAAAAATTCACTCTTGCTCGCCAGCGTGCAGACGTTTCTTGAAAACGCCTGCCCTTCGAACGCACCGGCGCCGAAGCGTGTCCCTTCGCGGCCGTCGTAACGCGAATACAGCCAGTACGATGCATAGCCGCCGCCGGACACGCTAGAGATAACGTCGATGTCGTCGAGGATATTCAGGTCATACAGCGCCTTCATTGCGCCAATGCTGAAAGCCGCCGACCGAAGTCCGCCGCCCGAGAGAGCAAGTCCCCAGTCCACATCGCCGCCGCGCGCCGGAAATGGCATCGGATAAGTATCCGTTACCGGCTCGCCCGCAGTGCCCGGCAAAAGGGTGTGAGTGTCGATGTGGTCGGCTTGTTGCGCAAAGATCGATGACCCCGTCAAAATCACGCAACAGGTAAGTGTGAGAATTTTGTATAGCACTTTTGGATCGAAGGTCGGAGTTCGAAGTTCAGGGTTCGAGTTCAGAGTCCAGAGTTCAGAGCTCAACTTGAGCTTCGAACTCTGAACCCTTAACTTTTTGTTAGCCCATCGGCGTCTCGAAGATGTAAACCACTTTCCAGGTTTCGCCTTCTTTCACGGCAACGCTGGTGGCCCACAGAGGTTTCACCGCCATACCGCCACATGTGCCGACTGCCGTGCCTTTAAACGTAAGGATCGCCACGTTGTTTGCGATCATCGAAGCCTTGCCGTCGGATACGTTTACGCTCGAGACCTTGCACGTGCCGTCGGTCCACAACTTAACGACATTCGCCTGGCCCATCGTTGCTTTGCCCATTACGTCCACAAATGTCAGGTCTTTCGCGGTCGTCTCTTCCAGCCCTTTCGCATCTTGTCTCATCCAAGCTTCCCAGCCTTTCTTCTCAACAGCCATCAGCGCGTCCGTCAACGCATCGCCCGAAGCCGGTGCGGCCGTATTGCTTTTCGATGCGGTGTTTGTGTTCGCTGCAGCCGGTTTGTTGGCATTTGCCGCCGGAGCCGGTGCCGTCGGTGCCGCCTTGTTTGCGTTCGCGGCATTCGGGTCCGTTTTGGGTTCGACTATCTGGACTTCGTTGTGATAAGCGGCCTTCCATGTGTCGCCGGTGCGGACATAAACCGTCGCAGCCGTTACTGGGCTCGGCTGAGCCTTGCCGCTACACGTCGCATCCGCAATCGCCTTGAATGTGAGTACCGCAACGTCGGCGCTAACGGGTGTGACATGGCCGTTCGACAGAGCATAGCTCTTCACTTCGCACTTCGGGTCGACTATCATCTTGAGCATCTCGGCACGAGTCGGCCGCCGGCCTTTATCGTCAAAGCTCACGAAGTTGTCCGTCAGAAAGCCGTCAAAGAATTTTTCATCCTTGTTCTTCCAGGCCTCGAACGCCTTGGTATCGAGCGCCATAAGAGCATCGGCGGTCGGAGCTGCGGCCTTCGGCGCCGCGTTGGTGTTTGTGTTCGTATTTGTATTGGTGTTCGTATTGGCCGCCGGCTGGCAAGCAGCAAGTGCAAATGCCACGATAGCAAGCAGCGAGACCTTCATTAGTATTTTCATAAGTATCTCCTCAAAGTTTGTCTACTTAAGTTTAAGAAAGCTGTGGATGACGCGAAATATGACACATTTTTTGCTGGGCGCCAAGCCCGAGCGTCGGCGATGCGGAGTGTGAAGTGCGGAATGTGCCGACGCTGCGATGGTTTGTTTTTCCCGGGTGCTCTAAGTCGGGTACAGTATTTTCTGCAATTCCGCATTCCGCATTCGGCACTCCGCATTTTATAATTCCCGCCATGAACTCAACTGATGAGTGATCAGTGATGAGTGATTGGCGATGGGATGACCAATGACCAATGACCAAGGACTAAAGAGATGGATCAGAGCTTTCTTGACACTGTTCTAAGGGCGACAAAAGACTATTGGTTTTTGATAACGCTCGTCGCGTCGGTGGTTTTGACGCTGGCGTATATGATCGTCTTTCGCGTGAACCCATGGGACCAGCACCGCGCCGTTAAGCTGCGCCGGGACCGCGTGCGGTTTCATAATTCGGTGGGTTACATGCTGATCGAGACCGGACATTTCCCCGAGGCTAAGGGCGAATTTGAAGAGGCCCTTAAGCTCTCGGCCGAGGACCAAACGGCGCTCAACGGTAAATATCTAGCCAACCTCTTTATCAATATCGCGTCGCCCGTCGCCGATCCCGCGATCGGGTTTGCCATCCAGCGACACATTACCGAGACCAACGACCTCAAGCGCGAAGAGCATCGGCACATTATCGACAAGTACCTCGGCGATCTGCATATACGCGTCCTCAAAATCCCGGAGGCGATTGCGTACTATGAGTCCGCCCTGAGGCGAAAGCCCGACTATCCGAACGCGCTCTACACGATGGGTTGGCAGTACTACCAAGCCGGGCAGGACAACATCGACGCGATGGAGGGAATGTTTCGACGGTTGACCGAGGCAGATCCGCACGACTATCGCGGGTATCACGGACTCGGCTACGCGTTGTATATGAAAGCCCTTCGCGAGCAGGACGCGAGTGTCAGATCTTCCGTAATCAACGAGGCGGCGAATCAGGGCGGCATTGCCAAGGACCTGGTGATCAACCAAGTGAATATCGTGATGGACTTTGGCGAGG
>JBKKAS010000051.1:0-8209 GCA_046714595.1 Pyrinomonadaceae bacterium
AAGTCGCCTGGAACCGCGATGTCGCCCTGGAGGCCCCACGGTACATATGTTACGTTTCCGCCCGGATTGCTCACGGACCCGCGATAAAAGAAGGTGCTCTGACCTCCCCCGACCCCGTCACGATAAACGGCGGGATCCGCTTTTTCGTCGCCGTCGTAATCGCCAACGACGGTCGTGTCATCACCAATTTGTCCGAATGGTTCAATGCGAACAGTGCTATTTGAGCTATTCAGAATATAAAAAGCAGCCGCAGTCGGCGCACCGGGTCGCCAAACCGCAATATCCGTTTTGCCGTCACCGTCAAAATCAGCAGGCGTTGCTTTATCTCCGCCGGTAAAACCGACTCCAATTCCCCACGCCGATCCACTGATTGGGCCGCCACTATTTTGTATCATCCAAGTGGATTGGGTTACGGCTGAAGCGGAACGTGCAATAGCGTAATCAGTTTTATTATCCCCGTTGAAGTCGAGCGCCCGTGAACGCGGCGCAAGCGGTGCACCCGCAATTGTTCCGTCGAGTTTAAATGGAAAATCCACGACCACATTCGGCGCTGTTGCCGGAGTGCCGTCATCGAAAGACTCAACATATGAGGTGCCGCCGTTAATGCTTTGTAATGCATTATAAAACGGAGCGCCGCGTGTTCCGACGATAGTATTGGTGGGTGAGAAATTTCCTGTCGTGGCACCCGTATCGACTTGAAAGTCAACCCAATAATTTCCGGCCGTCAACACCAGTGCCGGCGAAACATTAATATTGACCTGCCAGATGCGGCGAGTCGTCCCAGGAATTGTACTGAGCGGAGGACCGCTGTTGAAAATGCGGAAGAGCCCTGAATCCGTCGATGTCGCAAGCCGATTTGTCGTCGTATCACCGAAGACGACCGTTCCGCCGGCATTCGGCATACCATTGAAGATCCGTAAGTTAGCGGCTACTACCGGACTTGTCATACCTGCAAACCCGGTTTGATAAGCAAAAACAATAACCTGATTGATGGTCCATGTTTGTCCTACCGGAACATTAAAATCATCAGCACAGCGATTGGCCGTAGCAGTGCCGATCTTTTGACAGCCTACGCCGGCGAGCGTGTTCGCCTGGGTAGTGCTGCCAAAATCCCATGAAGCTTCGCTCCATTGCGACCCCGCCGGCGCGGCCGCGCCACTACGCGATGTTGCCCCCGTAGCCAGCGGTCCGTTGTCATAAATGATCGCCGTCGGCGCAGCTTTCACGCTTGCCGCCATACCCGAGAACAACATCGCTCCCAGAGTCACGGCGGCGATAATTCGAGAAACGCGTCGTCGGAACGAGGCGCTAAATGCAGGAAATTTGGTCATAATCCTCCTCAAGAATGGTGTTAGTTATCCTTTTAATTTCACCCCAAGCCAGTCACAAACACAGTAACGAGTTGGCACGGGCTAATTCGCCGGGGAGACGGCCCTAAATACGCGGTGTGAGGAGTATAGATCGATTTGCCGAAGAATGAAACAAAATTCGCTCCGAATGAGCTGGAATCCATTCTTGGGCATAGAAAAAGGAACGAGGAATCGCCGATTCCGCGAACCCGTTTCCCTTTTGGAAGCCGCTTACTCCACACATCAAGCGATAGAGGACGGACGAGCGGAAAGAAGAAGACCGAAGCGGCAAGCCGCTCCGCATCCAAATCGCCAAACAGGCCCGACCAACGGTACGTGGCATTACCAGCGCAGCAGCCTTCAGTTGGCAGCTAATGCACCGAGTGCGGCTAGCATAGCGGGATTCTCATGGGGATTGCCCGGTGATATTCCGCAGCCTGCAGACTATGACGGCGATAAACGGACAGACTTCGCCGTTTTCCGCCCGGCCACCGGTGTCTGGTATCTCTCGAACAGCAACAATGGAACGTACAATACGTTCAGTGCTCCGAACTGGGGCATAGCAACGGATGAGCCGGCGACCTCACATTATCGGATCACGAATCCGAAATGCAAAACGGAAGAGGATGTCTGAAAAGTTTCGCAGGGACGCGCGAGAATAGCCCAGCGATTTATTGCTGGGTACGGGTTCCGGTTTTCGGCCATGTCCCGTAGGACGGCTGAAATACTCAGTCGTCCCTACGGGACTTGCATGAACCACCAACTGACACCTCGCGATGAATCGCGGGGCTATTATCGGAAGTCCGCTTCACGGACACAGAAAGAGGCCGCCTTTTCAGACAGCCTCTTCCCTTTTTCAACTCCGTACGCCTAGTTAAAGTACTCGAACTTCACTCTTGAGCTTCTCGACCAGTTCGACCGCTCCCGCTTTTGCGTCCCCGCCTCCCAGCATCTGTGTCTGCTTCGTCTTGAGCGGCATGTAAACCTTTTCGATGGTCGCGGCCGATGCGAACGCCTCGACATTCGGCGTTACGTCGCGGATCTCTTTTTTCTTCGCCGCCATAATGCCCTTCAGCGACGCATAGCGGATCTGCGATATGCCGGACTGGATAGTGAGCAGCGACGGCAGTTGATACGTGAACCACTGATACCAGCCGCTCTCCAGCTCGCGTTTGACACGAAGGCTGCCGTTCAAGCTTGTCCGGTCAACCTCGATCACGATCGTCGCATGCGGCATACCGAGAAGCTCGGCGAGAATGACACCCGTTTGACCATGGCTCGCGTCGTCTGACTGAAGGCCTGCGAAAACGAGGTCGGGTTTCTCATCCCGGATCGCATCGGCGATCGCTTTCGCGATCTGATAGGGCGACAATTTATTCGGTTGTTCGTGCACAACGTGAATGGCACGATCGGCCCCGCGTGCCAGTGCATCTTTGATAACCGTCTTTGCGGTCTGCGTGCCCAGCGAACAAACGACGACTTCGCCATCTCCCTTCGCCTCTTTCAGTCGCAGAGCTTCTTCGAGCGCATAGCCGTCCGACTCGTTCGTCTGCTGAGCAACGTCAGAGTCGTTGATCCATTTCTCGTCGGCGCCGATGCGCAATACCGCATCCCTGTTGGCGACCTGTTTCATTAAAACGATGATCTTCATGTTTTAAGATTTCATTGATCAGAATTCAGTAGTCGGAATTCAGAATTCAGCCGATTCAGATTTCAGATTTGAAATTTGAGATCGCAGATCTCAAATCAGAATAATTGTTCCTCGTAATTCTGCCTTCCGCCTTCCGCCTTCTATTCCTCGTACCGCTTAAAAACCAGCGATGCATTTGTTCCGCCAAAACCGAAACTGTTCGAAAGAACGTATTCGACCTCCGCGTCGCGAGCGACGTTCGGAATGTAATCGAGGTCGCAATCCGGATCGGGTACCTGATAGTTTATCGTCGGCGGTAGCTTCTTTTCCTTGAGAGCGAGGATCGAAAATACTGCCTCGATGCCGCCGGCCGCACCAAGGGCATGACCGGTTATCGACTTTGTCGAGCTCACCGCCAATCCGTTCTTCGCGCGATCGCCGAACACTTTCTTGATCGCCAGCGACTCGAACTTGTCATTGTACGGTGTCGATGTTCCGTGAGCATTAACGTACCCGATCTCGGACGAGTCGATGCCCGCGTCCTTGATCGCTCGCTCCATGACGCGGATCGCGCCCGAACCCGTCTCATCCGGCATCGTTACATGAAACGCGTCGCCGCTCATTCCATAGCCGACAATCTCGGCGAGAATCTTCGCACCCCGCGCCTTTGCGAACTCAAGCTCTTCAAGGATCAGAATGCCCGCGCCTTCGCCGATCACAAAGCCATCTCGCTCGGCGTCAAACGGCCGAGATGCGCTTTTCGGATCATCGTTCCTGGTTGAAAGCGCTCGCATCGAAGCAAACCCCGCAACCGACATCGGTGTGATGGCGCTTTCGGCACCACCGCAGATCATTGCATCAGCGTCACCACGCTCGATCAGGCGAAAACTGTCGCCGATCGCATGAGCTCCCGCCGAACACGCCGTGGCCGTTGCCGAATTCGGTCCCTTCGCCCCGTGCCGAATTGAAACGTTTCCGGAAGCGAGATTGACGATCGCCGACACGATAAAGAACGGTGACACCCGGTCGGGGCCAGATTTGAGAAGCTTTTCGTGCTCGCGTTCGATCGCCCAGAAATCGCCGATCCCGGAACTGATGTACGTCCCGACCATATCGGCGTTAGACTCGTTGATCTCGAGACCGCTATGCTTCACCGCCTCGTCAGCCGCCGCCATGGCAAAATGCGTGAATGCACCCATCCGGCGAGCTTCCTTTCTGTCGAGAAAGCTCAGAGGATCGAAGTTTTTGACCTCGCAGGCAAACTTAACTGAAAACTTTTCCGGGTCGAACTTCTTGATGTAGTCGGCTCCGCTCACGCCGCTCATGAGCGCGCTCCACGTCGTCGGCACATCGTTTCCGACAGCCGTTACCAACCCGAGTCCTGTAACTACTACTCGTCTTCTCATACGCGTTTAGAGTGCGCGATTTATCGCGTGTGCGATGGCATAGAACGCGATAGATCGCGCACTCTGAACATTATCCCTTGTGCTGTTCGACGTATGCATAAGCATCGCGAACGCTCTGGATCTTCTCGGCGTCCTCGTCCGGGATCTCGATGTCGAACTCCTCTTCAAACCGCATGACGAGCTCTACGAGATCGAGCGAATCAGCTCCAAGATCTTCTATAAAGCGCGCGTTTTCGGTAACTTCCGCCTCGTCGACACCTAATTCGTCGACGATGATTTGTTTGATCTTATCCTGAACTTCTGACATATGTTCTCCTGTTCTATTTATAGCGTTTCTAAAGTCGTTCTTAAACTCTCAGTATTCTCAACGTTCGCCGCGACGGCTTCGCGGTCGATCTGCCGAAGTAATCCGCTCAACACTTTCCCGGGGCCAACCTCAATAAATTTCGTGACACCGGCCGAGCGCAGCTTCTCGATCGATTGAAGCCATTTCACAGTTGATGAAACTTGCCGTTTCAAAGCATCCGCGACCTTGCCCGGGTCGTCGTTCGGTTCCGCATCCACGTTATGGACGATCGGAAATCGAAAATCTTTGTAATCCAATTCTGCCAGATCGAGCTCCAGCCTTTCCTCGGCCGGCATCATCAGGCCGCAATGAAATGGCGCTGAAACATTCAGCTTTATCGCTCGCTTCGCACCTTTGCCTTTCAGGATCTCGCATGCCCGGTCAACGGCTTCCGCGTTCCCGGCGATCACGACCTGCGATGGCGAATTTATATTCGCCGGGCTGCAAACCTGGCCTTGCGCAGCTTCCGAACATCCCTGCTCGACGGTCTCAACGTCGAGGCCTAGCACGGCCGCCATTGCGCCGACACCGACGGGCACGGCTTCCTGCATATACGTGCCGCGCTTTCGAACTGTCTTTAGCGCGTCGCCGAAGTCCAGGACGCCGGCCGCCACAAGCGCCGAATATTCGCCGAGGCTGTGCCCTGCCACAAATGCCGGAGCCGGAAAACCTTCGCTTTTCATCGCCCTGAACGCCGCTACCGAGGTTGCCAGAATCGCCGGCTGCGTATTCGCAGTGAGCTGGAGGTCTTC
This sequence comes from Pyrinomonadaceae bacterium, assembly GCA_046714595.1. GTDB lineage: Bacteria > Acidobacteriota > Blastocatellia > Pyrinomonadales > Pyrinomonadaceae > OLB17. The sequence continues at coordinate 5,484 of JBKKAS010000051.1, forward strand.
TTCGTTACCTTCGAAACACATCGCGGCGAGCGGAAACTTCAAAGCTTCGTCCGCTTCGTTAAAGGTTTCGCGAGCTGCGGTGAAATTGTCAAACAGATCCTTTCCCATGCCGACCGCTTGCGATCCCTGGCCGGGAAAGATATATGCTATTTGCGATTTTCGATTTTCGATTTGCGATTGGTCCGCGCCGCTCATATTTGAAGATCCCACCGACATCGATCGCAAATCTAAAACTAAAATCCAAAATCCAAAATCTAAAATCGAAGAACCGTTCCGCCCCAGGTCACGCCGCCGCCAAACGCAGTAAGCAGAACCAGGCTTCCTTCCTTAATCTTTCCCGACTCAATGCACTCGTCGATCGCGATCGGTATCGAGGCGGACGAAGTGTTACCGAGCTCGGCGATATTCGAGTAGACCTTCTCTTCCGGCACGCCGAGGCGCGATGCGACAGCGTCCGTGATCCGTTGGTTCGCCTGGTGCGGGATCACAAGATCAATATCGTCGAGTTTGTACCCGGCTTTCTCGACCATCTCCAAAGAAATGTCGGCCATCGAGCGCACGGCAACTTTGAAAAGCTCGTTGCCTTTCATTTTAAAGAAGTGCATTCCGCCGTCGATAGTTTCGTGGGTCGTTCCGAGCTTGGTACCGCCACCCGGAGCGTACAGTTGCTCCTCATAGCGGCCATCGGATCTGATCTTTGTCGCGAGAATTCCCTTTCCCTCGGGAACCGGCCCGAGGACCGCGGCTCCTGCGCCGTCTCCGAAAATTACACAAGTTCCCCGATCGGTGTAATCGACGTACTTGGTCAAAACTTCGGCGCCGATCACGAGCGCGTATTTGATCTGGCCGGTGCGGATCATCGATTCGACCATCGTCAGTCCGTACAAAAATCCCGAACACGCGGCGAACACATCCATACCTGCCGCATTAACCGCACCGATCTGCGCCTGTATCAGAGCACCTGTCGACGGCATTATCTGATCCGGCGTCGTGGTGGCGCAAACTATGAGCTCGACTTCGCTAACGTCGATCCCGGCGCGCTGGATGGCTTGCTTTGCGGCGGCCGATCCGAACTGCGATGTATACTCGCCCTCCGCCGCTTTATGACGCTGCTTGATGCCGGTGCGCGAGGTTATCCATTCATCGGAAGTCTCGACGATCTTTTCGAGATCGGCATTCGTCAAAATGCCTTCAGGATAAGCGTGCCCCATCCCGATGATGCCCGCATTCTGCTGTGTCATTGAATTGAATTAGAACTTAAATGCGCGAAAAATTCAAAAAACTTACTCGCTCTCCTTCACATCAATTACCTGACGTCCTTTGTACATTCCCGTCTTGGCATCGAGGCGGTGCGGAACCTTTGCTTCGCCCGTGTCTTTGTCGAGATAAAACTGCGGTGTCTTCAGCGCATCGTGGGCGCGACGCTGGCGCGTGCGCGATTTTGAATGTCGTCGTTTTGGATTTGGCATATTTTTCGTTAATCGTAAATAGTAAATCGTAAATCGTTAATGTCGCAGATCAATGCCCCGGATTAACGATTCACGATTTACTATTTACCTATCTCAAGTTTTTCAGAGCCGCCCAGCGTGGGTCGGTCTCATCTAAATCACAGTTACAATCTATCAAATTTAAGTCCGCGCCGCATTTCCGACACAAACCCTTGCAATCAGGCTTACAGAAAACCTGCTCCGGTAAATTCAGCAAGATCTGTTCACGAGCGACCTCTTTCAGATCGATGCGATCACTGTCGAGCACATCGGTGTCCAGATCGTCGGGGGCAACTTCCCGCTCCTTTTCGACGGAGAAGTTCTCCGGCGTGACGTAGCCGACGGCAAAATCGACAGCAAGTTTGTGCCGTAAAGCGGTGAGGCACCGTGCGCATTCCACTTCGGCGTCCGCATGAATCGACCCCTTTACATCTATCTGAGCGGCCCGCATTGCGACCTCTCCGTTAACTTGCACGTCGCCCGTCAGCCGGAAACCCGGACTTTCAAGGTCGAGTTCGCCCGGAGATGCAACAAAATCGAACGGTCGCGACGCTCCCTCAATCTCGATCAAATCCACAATCATCGTCAGATAGATAAATCCTGTGTCAAATAACCCCGAAAAGCAAATTTCCTATTATAGCGGCTGACCTGTAGCTGTCAAACGAATTGCCGTCACGCCTCGGATCCGACCGCCGCGTCAATATCGGAAAAGCCTCTGCCTTTCAGTATCCGCAGCAATCCGTTGTTGATCTCGCGGGCGAAGTCCGGCCCCTTGTAAACAAATCCGGTGTACACCTGCAAGAGCGACGCACCCGACGCTATCTTTTGAAACGCATCGTCCGCAGTGAAGATCCCACCGACGCCGATTATCGGGAGCTTGCCGCCCGCATGGCGGTGGATGATCTTGATCACTTCGTTTGATCGATCGGCCAAAGGCCGGCCGCTCAATCCCCCGGATCCGAATCGTTCAGTGTCCGGGGTTTTCAGTCCGTCGCGTCCGGTCGTCGTGTTCGTCGCGATGATCCCGCTGACGCCGTGCTTTAGACAGATGTCTACGATTTCCTTTATATTCCCATCGGACAGGTCCGGGGCGATCTTTACTAAAAGCGGCTTTACGTGTTCAGAATCTGGGCGCCTAAAGGCGGTACTCAAAACACGGTTACGCTCAGACAACGCCGTGATCAGTCCTTCCAGGTGTTCTCCGCGTTGCAGATCTCTCAAACCCGGCGTGTTCGGGGA
>JBKKAS010000052.1:0-14380 GCA_046714595.1 Pyrinomonadaceae bacterium
GTCGTCTTGGATTCGTTCGGACAAAGTTCTGACATTCTTTTGACATGAACGAAGCTCAGCAAAATACGGGAATCAAATACGAATTTGGAAAGTTTGTGCTTGACCCACAGGAGCGCGTCTTGCTGTCGGACGGCGAACCCACTCATCTCTCCGATAAGGTCTTCGATACACTTCTGCTCCTGGTTCGACACAACGGACAGCTTCTGACCAAGGACGAGATGATGTCTTCGATCTGGGAAGAATCGTTTGTCGAAGAAGGCAATCTCGCGAAAAATATTTCGCGTCTACGGAAGATCTTGAATACCGGCGGAGCTCGGCTTATCGAAACTTTGCCAAGGCGCGGCTATCGTTTCCGTGCCGAGATCAGGGAGATCAACGGCGACATCGATCTATTGGTTCACCGTCGTCTGCGGGTCAAGGTTTCCCAAACCGACATGGTGGAGAGTGTCATCAGCGGATCTGACGACCTTACTTTGGGCGAGATCCGCAGCATAGCCGTGCTGCCTTTTCAATCGTTGAGGGGCAAAGCGGATGATGATTTTTTTGGTTTGGGTCTTACCGACGCGCTAATTACACAACTCGGCCGCGCGGCGCAGATTCAGGTGAGACCTACGAGCTCGATCCTTAGATACAACGCCTTAGAACAAGACTCGGTCGCGGCTGGAAGGGAACTGGAGGTCGACGCGATCCTGGAGGGCAAGTTCCAACGACTTGAGAATAGATTGCGACTGACGGTCCAGATGCTGAGATCGCACAGCGGCGAATCGATATGGGCCGATAGTTTCAACGCTGAAGTCGAAGACATTTTCGATGTCCAGGATCGAATCGCCGGACGCGTCGTCGGCGCGTTGACAAAAAAGTTGAGCGACGAAGCTCGGGCCAAGCTCACGAAGCGTGACACGGAAAATGTTGAAGCCTATCAGGAGTATCTCAAGGGTCGTTTCTTTTATAACAAGCGCAGCACCGAAGGTTATGATTCCGCCCTCGAATGTTTCCGCAAAGCGATAGAAATTGATCCGCAGTATGCGCTCGCGTACGCCGGTTTGGCGGATATTTATAATCTGCTTCCGGTTTATGACGGCTTTGCTCCGCACGATTATTTTCCGAAAGCGAAAGCCGCTGCGTTAAAGGCGCTGTTTATCGACCCTACGCTGGCCGAGGCGCACGCGGCCCTTGGTCTTGCGATCTTGCACTACGATTGGAATTGGTCCGGGGCGGAAGTTTCGTTTCAGAACGCTGTCAAACTAGATCCGAATTACGCAGCGGCTTACCAACTGCTCGGCGTTTATTTCCTCCGCGTCGATAGAACCGGCGATGCGCTCATAGCATTGAAAACAGCACGCGAACTCGATCCGTTTTCGCCGATCAATGCCGTTTGGCTAGCCGAGGTCTTACGTCACTACGGCGAAACAGAAGCGTCTATCCGCCTCCATCTTGAAACACTCAAGTCTTTTCCCGATTTTTTTCTCGCCCATTACCATCTCGCTTTTTCGTACATTGACGCAGGTCGTCTGAACGAAGCCGATCGACATCGCGAACGCGCGGTTGCGCTGTCGCAAGAAAATTCGCTTACGCTTTCGTTGCAGGGAATTTTGCAAGCGGCCACGGGAAACGCATCGACGGCTCAGGAAACTTTAGACAAATTGCTCCTCATGAAAAATGGAGCATATATCAGCAGTGCGAATATCGCGTCGGTTTACGCCGCACTAAAAAATGAAGCAAAGGCGATCGAATGGCTGGAAAAAGGTCTGGAGGAACGTGACCCCAATCTGACGTGGATAAACTTTGATAAGGAATTCGAATTTTTGAAACCGAGTCCGCGGTTTCAAAAGATTCTCCGGCAAGTTGGTTTGGCGGAACAAAAGGATGAAACCCCGTCGATACGCTCCTTGAGACATGAGCACCGCAAACTTGTTTTTGCCTTGGGCGCTTTTGCGGTTCTCACCATTTTGGGTTTAGGCGTTTATTTCTCGAAAAGAGAAATTCCTGCGGCATTGCCGGACAATACGGCCGCGATTCGTCTTACCGATGATCCTAAAAACGAGAATGATCCGCGCTGGACAGCGGACGGACGGATCCGTTTTTTACGCACCGGAAGCGACAAGCTGGTGGAATCGGTGGTGATGGATGCGGACGGCTCGCATCAAGTCGTCGTTAAAGATTTTGAGAATTTAGGTCACGGCTTCTGGTCGCCCGACGGGACAAAGGTAGTTTTTGTAAAACCGAGCAGCAATAAAAGGGATTTCTATCTTTCAAACGCCGACGGATCAAACGAGATCCCGTTAGAGTTCTTCGGCGGCAATTTCGATTGGTCACCGGACAGTCGAAAAATCGTCTATCAAAGAAATGTCAGTGTCGAAGACAATGATATTTTTGTTTATTCGCTTGAGACGGGCAAAAGTGAGAATGTCACGAACAATCCGGCGTTTGATGCGGATCCGTCGTTTTCGCCCGACGGCAGACAAATTGTGTTTGCGAGTCTGCGCGACGGGAATGCCGAAATCTACTTGATGAACGCGGACGGAAGCGATGTTCGGCGGCTAACAAATCATCCTTCCTGGGACAGCCATCCCGTTTTTTCTCCTGACGGGACGATGATCGCATTTCCTTCAGACCGCGAGAGCGAAGACTCCGACGTCTACCTAATGAATTCGGACGGAAAAGGCGCGGTCCGGCGCCTGACCGATTGGAAATCAAACGAATCCGTCGGGCCTGGCAGCTGGTCGCCGGATGGTACAAGAATCGTTTTTGTTTCAGATCATGACGGCAGCGACGATCTTTTCGTTATCAGTGCGGAGGTTTATCAGCCTCGTGCTATTTTGGCGGATGAAGTAAATAATCTTTCATTTCCTTCGGATTCGCCCGATGGAAAACACATCGTGTATCAATCGGACCGACCCGACAAGAGTGGCGAATTACGCGTTCTTGATGTTGAATCCAGGCAAAGCCGAATTTTATTGAAAACCGAAAACGCCGCGCTCGCGCCCGTTTTCTCGCCGGACGGCGAATGGATCACCTTTCAAAACAAGATCGGATCAAACACCGAGATCTGCTCGATCAGACCGGACGGAACTGATCTGAAGAATTTGACCAACAACCCGGCGCGGGATACTGCACCGGCGTGGTCCCCGGATGGCGAGCAGATAGCTTTTTCCAGCAACCGCGACGGCAATTACGGGTCTTATAATCTTTATGTGATGAACGCGGACGGCGGCAATCAGCGCCGGATTTATTCGAGCAAGATCGGAATGAGCCTTGATCCGGTATGGTCTCCGGACGGGACAGAGATCGTTTTCACCAACGATAAGGAAGACGGAGCAAGTGGCAATTTCGAGATCTTCAAGTTAAGCGTTGCAACTGGTGAAGGTGAGCGACGGCTTACATTTCGCCGCCGATACGACGGCAATCCTGACGTCTCGCCCGACGGGAAGCAAATTGTTTTTACGAGCAACACCGACGGCAACGCGGAGATCTACTTGATGAATCCCGACGGTACAGGCTTGATTCGAATTACCAGAAACCGGGCCGAAGACAACAGGCCTCGGTTTTCACGCGATGGCCGGCGAATAATATTCAGCAGCAACCGCAGCGGCAGACTTGCGATTTATGAAATCGTAATAACGGAGAAAACGGACTGACTCGACACGAAGGTGTCATCGCTAGATCTCTTTTTCCGCCAGCTTTCGCCATTTCTGAATTTCACGTCGGCGGTAATGCGGCGAACTGTTTACGGAATCGACGGCTTGCTCGAACATCTCTCTCGCCCGTTCGTTGTTGCCCTGGCCTTTTAATGCCTTCCCGAGATAATACAAGCCTTCCGGATCGACCGGCCTCCGATCGACATATTTTTCCAGAGCTTCAACAGCTTCGTTGAACATACGTGCGGCGAGATACGTCGCACCGATCTCCCGCCAGATCTCGTTCAGCGAATATTTGTCCTCCTGCTCAACCACGATCGCGAAGTGATTCAGTGCTTCCTAAAGCTCACTTGTTTCTCGAGCAATTCGGCCTAACTGATAATTCGCATCGATCTCTTCGGGATCGATCTCGACCGCCTTGTTGAAATGTTCGAGTGCTTTCGCGTCCTGGCGCCTCTGTTGGTAGATCAGCCCGAGCTGTACGTGTGCATCGGCGTCTTTTGGGTTAACGGTCGCATTGTGCAGAAAGCGTTTGAAGTTCTGTTTCTGCCTGAATGCGTTTCCAAATCCCCGAACCTCGCCGCCGAGAAATCCGCCAAAATAAATAACGACCCAGAACAGCAGGAACGGGGAGAGCATCCACGGTGAGACGTATTGAAAAACGTACATCGCAAGCGTGAACGCAAGCCAGCCGATCGCGACCGCCAGAATCGCCGCACCGTAATTTACGCCGAGGGCGGTTCGCAGCGCGAAGATCATGAACACGCCGAACAGCAGGCTGCTTCCGAACCAAAGACCGAGATAGACCGGCGGCGAAACGGCGCTCGTGTACAAGGCGGCACCGACGATCGCGAATGGTAAATGCGCCGATGCCCACGCCATAAGCGAACACGTCGCGAGCGTGCCGTAATCGCGTCGCAGAACCAGGCCGAAGCTGCCGATCGAAGCGAAGATCGATATCAAAAGAACAAGCAGCGGGACGTAGAAGACCGAGATCGCAAGCAGGGGTTGATAGAAAGCTCCCGGCTCGAATGAAAAGAATTTGAAGAACGTATCCCCTACAAGTGGGATCTGATGTCGCGAAGATAAAGCAGTTTGGTAATTCTCGAACGAGCGTTTATATTCCGCATCCGCCGCCGGCGAGTCGACATCCGCACCGTCAAAATTAGGCTGGTAATAATCGGCCAGCGTCGGAATGCGATATACGTCATTTAATTTCGCATTGATCGTCGCGAAGAAGATTATTGAAATGACCAGCACGACCATCGCGGCAAACGCCCAACTGCCCTTGTCCATGATCTCGCTCATCGACGCGCCCGGACGCAGGTAGAGTTGAAACAGAAGCTTGAGGTTTTCCATAAAGGGCGAATTGGTGAGATCCAAGCCTGAACGGCTCACTCAGCGTAATCCGAGCCCGAAAACCTTGTCAAAAGTTCTGGTGGTGAAGTGTATGCCGCTCTAAAAAAACGCGGACGAGGAGGGGCATCCGCGTTTGCAAGGTCGATGCGGGATTTCCGGATCGAACAAGTCATCAATTTCAGAAAGGTTCCTACGGAACAAACGACGCCGGTGTCGGAATATCGCCCGAGGCGCCGAATTGCTGAATCAAGATTCCTGCCGTCGAGCGCTGTATATACCAGTTCGCACTACCCGGTCGGAAAACCGCGACATCCGACCGTCCGTCGCCGTCATAATCTGCGGCAACCGGAATGTCTCCGTTCAGTCCAAATGGTACGGCGAAGAAGCTGGAATCTTCGCTTCGCAGGACATACCAGTTACCATTACTGGGCCGCCAAACGGCGACGTCGGTCTTGCCATCGCCCGTGTAATCCGCAGGCACAGGCTTATCCGTGCTCACCCCGAAAGTCATTGCGATAGTTCCGGCCGTTGAACGGTTCAGCCACCACTGGCCGTTCGAAGGTCTATAGATCGCGAAGTCGGACGTACCATCACCGTCATAATCTGCAGTGACAGGAATATCGCCCGCTCCTCCCCATTGTGTGATCTGAGTGCCACCGGAAGATTTGTTGATGTACCAGGTGCCTTCCGATGAACGAAATATCACAATATCCGCTTTGGCGTCGCCGTCGAAATCGCCCGGTGCCGGCTTGTCCGTTGAAATTCCGAAGGGAACTGAGAAGAAGGTCAGATTCGAGCTTCGCAAAACAAACCATTCGCCGGTTGAAGGCCGGAAAATAGCAATGTCCGTTTTGCCGTCACCGTCGTAGTCTGCCGGAACCGGCTTGTCGGTCGCGTTGCCGAATTGAAACGCTTTGACTGTGTTGTTTGAACTTTGCTGATACCACCACTGACCGTTCAACGGCCGGAAAATTGAAATATCAGCTTTATCGTCGCCGTCAAAATCGAAGGGTATAGACTCCGGGGATTGGACGCAGGTGTTGAGCAGCACGGAGACGTTGCTGGAGGCATAGTTCGCGGCGGCCAGATCGGGTTTGCCGTCAAGATTGAAATCACCCACCGCTATGGAGAAGGGATCGGTTCCCACACTGAAGTTGGCGGCGGCCCCAAAACTCCCCGCGCCTTTGCCCACCAAGACGGAGACGTTGTCGGCGTCGAAGTTCGCCGTCGCCAGATCGGGTTGGTCATCGAGGTCGAAATCACGAACCGCGACGGAGACAGGGTTCCTCCCCCCAAGGAAGTTAGTTGCAGCTGCAAAGCTGCCAGCGCCGTTGCCTAGCAATACGGAGACGGAGAGAAAATTCGATACCGCGAGATCGGGTTTGCCGTCAAGGTTAAGATCACCGACCGCGACGGCCCCAGCGTGGGACTCTACCGCGAAGTTAGAGCCGGCCCCAAAACCGCCCGCGCCGTTGCCCAGCAAAACCGAGACATTGTTGGAGTTACCATTCGCTACCGCCAGATCGGGTTTGCTGTCAAGATTGAAATCGCCGACCGCGACGGATGTAGGGAAGGAACCAACACTGAAGTTGGTAGCGGCCCCAAAACTGCCCACGCCATTACCCAGCAACACCGAGACGTTGTCTGAGTTAACATTCGTTACCGCCAGATCGGATTTGCCGTCTAGGTTAAAATCACCTACCGTCACGGACCGAGGTTGGTCGCCCACACCGAAGTTGGCGGCGGCCCCAAAACTGCCCGAGCCGTTGCCCAGCAACACCGAGACGTTGTCGGAGTTAGCATTTGCTACCGCCAGATCGGGTTTGCCGTCAAGGTTGAAATCGGCCACCGCGACGGAAAGAGGGGCGACCCCTACGCTGAAATTCAGCGCCGTGCTGAAGTCCATAGAACCGCACGGAGGTTCTACGACGTAATAATATGCCGCACCCTGGCCGTTTGGCAGGGTTAAGGCCTTCTCGGACGCGCCGACAACCAGACTGCCAGCGCTTAGCGCGACGCTCGCACCGAAACGGTCGCCATTAAAAGGATCGCTCGGCGTAAGTTTTTGCTGCTGAGACCAGGTCGCTCCGGCTCGCTTGAATAGATAGGCGGAACCGGCATCCGGTCCAGCGAATGTGTCGTCCTCGCGTGCACCGACGGCGACGACATTATTGCTGACGGCAACCGACCAACCGAAGCGGTCAAACGGGGCTCCGTCCGAGGCTAGGAGCTGCCCTTGTGAAATCCAAGCTGCGCCGTTGAATTCAAAGACATAGGCCGAACCCCGGGCCGTTTGTCCGGGGAACGGAGCATCTTCTCGCGCGCCGCCAACAAGCGTGTCGCCTTCAATAGCGACCGAGCCGCCGAAATTATCGCCGTTGGTGCCGCCTGAAATGTTAATTTTCTGCTGCGGAACATAAGCTCCGCCGCCTTCGACAAAAACATAAACCGCACCCGCAGCGGTTTCCGGCGTATTGTCACCGGTTGCACCGATCGCGATCCGTGTGCCGCTCATTGCGATCGATTCGCCAAAATAAACACCAAACACGCCGAACGGGCCGGCCGTCGAGGCGAGTTTCTGGGTTTGGGTCCAAATTGTACCCGCGCGCCGGAAAACGTAAACGGAGCCTGCGGACGAGGTGCCGGGAATATCTGCGAAATGCGCTCCGACCACTACGGCATCGCCGATAATTCCGACGGCATTGCCAAATTCGTCGTCAGCCGTGCCGCCGGCTGCGGTCAATTTTTGCTGAAACGTCCATGTCGTGCCGTTGCGAACAAAGACGTAAGCCGAACCGCCGTTTGATAGCGGCGCGTCGTCCTGATACGCGCCGATGACGATCGTGTCTCCGCTGATCGCCACCGAATGACCGAACTTGTCAACAGCGGCTCCGTCGTTTGCCAGCAGCACGGCCTGCTGTGTCCAAGTCGTGCCGTTCAGCACATAGACAAACGCCGCTCCCGCCTGAGAAGCAGTCGTGCTGTCATGCCGCGCTCCGACAACCATCGTGTTGCCGCTAATGGCAACGGCGTTGCCGTGCTGCGCGCCGACACCGCGCGGTGTACTTGTGATCTTCTGCTGCTGGCTGAAACTCGCGAGAGTCGTTGAAACCGCAACGCAGGTCGAGATGACGACAAAAATAATCCCGTATTTCACTTTCATTGTTTTTCCTTTATTACCTCTTGAGCGGCAATTTCCTCGACCTGCAGAGTTCGCCGTCAATGCATTAACCGCCTGGCATCCGATCTCTAATTTCCGATCCAGGCGGAAGGAAGCCAATTCGAATGTCACCTCCGCCCGGAATCTCGAGGGCTCGCGGTCCTACGATAAATTTATACTTCAGCCTTCGAAGATCATCTCAAGCTGTTTTCGCCCGCAGTGTTCGTGGCTTTAACGTACCGCTGCGGTGACGGTTATCGTGTTAAATGCCGTGAGCGGAGCGGCCCCAGCGTTTACGGCTACGACATCGGTCACCTCTTTGGGAATCCCGTCGACGCCGGCTGTCACCGTTACGTGAAAAACGCATTGGCTATTCGTTCCGATTCCAGTGTTGGTCGAAGCCGACATCACTTGGACAAGTTCTACTCCGGCCTCGCCGACAAGCACCCGGAGATTCGTGGGCGGAGCCGCGCCCGCCGTACAATTGCTCGTCGCATCTGTGAGGGCTATATGGACGCTCGGTATGTGGTTCGGCGTAACGTCGATAAACGGAAATAGAGCGCCCGCGGGCAAGCCGGCCAGAATGGCATTCTCGGCTACCAGTTTGGTCGAGGCTGGAAGCTGCGCACTCTTTTGCTCAGGCAAACCGAGCAAGACTAAGGTTACGGCAACCGTGGCTATGACCATTCCTATTCCGATCTTTATTGAAGGTATTCTTGTTTTCATTTGGTCTCCTTTTTACTTAAGTTCTCTCTGCATCAAAACGATTACGACTGCTTGAACCGGCCGTCCCGAAAAACATTATCGGCGGACCGCCCGCACCACATCGAGAGCTATCTGAAACGGAACTTGGCGAAATGGCTGCTGCCGTCGGTTAACCGAAGGGCCAGTATTCGGCAAGTGCCTTTCCACGCCTTGTTTGTTTTCCAGACGTACGAGTAAACGTCAGCAGCGGCGTCGTAGCTCAAGCTGCTTCCGCCGGCTGACACGGTTTCTTCGATAACCGCGCCCGGCTCGTTGGCGTCGCACGCGATCGGGCTCGAAATCGGGTAGCCCGCCGCAAAGATGTTGAGGCCTTTGTTACCGCTCAACGAGAATTTGACTGGAACGGCCGCGCCGGCGTTTACCACGTTTAGCGTCGGCATCGGGTCGACTGGCTGTAGAAGGCCCGAGAAATTGTGCAAAACCGTAACGGTGAAACTTCCCGTGTCGGTGTTGCCCGCTCCGTCGGTCGCTGTCACGTCAACAGTCGTTGTGCCAATCGGGAAGACCGCGCCCGAAGCCGGACTCGTCGTCACGGTCACCGTGCCGCTGTCGTCGGTCGCCGTCGGTGTGGGGAACGTTACTGTTGTTGAAGTTGCCGTAGAGTTTGTCGGAAGCGTGACCGTCACATTTGCGATCGGGTCTTGCAGGACCGGAGCAGTCGTATCGCCACCGCCGAGCGAGAAAGTCGCGCTTTTGATGTTTCGCGAACCCAATCCATCTTCGTCGCTTGCCCACACCACGCGAATCCTGCCGTCCGGCAGCACCGTAATGTCGGTAAGCTGCTCAGTCACAAGCGGCGTATCCGTGATCTGATAAAGCAGGTTGGTCGTCATGTCATACACGACGAGGTCTGCGGGGACGAGGAGCGAGGACCGTCTCTCAAAGGAAAGAAAGCTACCGGCTATGGCCGGGTTTCGTTCGAAACCCGTCGTCAGTAACTGGATCTCGGGACCGCTGCTGATGGCCCGCCAGAATATGTCCGTGTTTCCCGCTCTCGACGAATCGTAAACGGCGAGCGTTCCGTTGGTGTCGGGGTTGCCCTCGTAATTGGACGTTACGGAAACCTCTCCCCAAACCCATAGCGAAATCACTTCGTCAAAGGTTACCCGCAAGATGTCACAGTTGTTTGAACCCGGGCAGTGCTCCCAAGTAACATGCTTGCCGTCCGGCGACACCTGGGGATTTTGATCGGGGAAGTAGCTGCTTACGATCGGCGTCTTGGTCGACGTCGCCAGATCATGGATCACCAAAAGACCGGAGTCTATGTAGGCGACTGTATTGCCGCCGATCGCTGAGCCGCTCCGTGATAGGCCGGTATCCGCCTCGATCTCGATCGGAGCCACGGCCGGGGTCGCCGCATCAAACACCATCACCGCCGTTTCACCGCTAGGGTTTATGCGATAGAAGACGATCTTGCTACCGCTGATGTCCGACAGAAGATCCCATGCGCCAGTCGGCAACGGGATTTGAGCGTCGGTTGCTAGCGAGAAGTTGTAGTACCGAATCGAGGTGTCCGAGGCGTACACCACCCAATCACCACTTATGTGCGGATCGTTCTGATCGCCCGGACCGTTGTTGATCGTGACGGAAGTGAGCGCCGGTGTCACCCCATTGATCGGAACGACTGTCTGGGCGAACGCAGCTGCGGAACCCGCAAGTAAAGCTATCGCTATTGATAACGTAAATTTTCTCATGACTAAATTTCTCCTCTAAGATTCGCAAAAGATTTCAGGCAAACGAGCACTCGGTCCGCTTCGACGAAATGGACACGGCCGCTTTCGATCAGCCGATAAATTTCTCGCTCGGATCTATGGGTCAAAATTGCTGCTGCCTGGGTCGCCGCCATCTCGACCATCGCCGCGCATTGCGTGCAAAATGTTTCGAACCTCTCGCTCCGCTGGCTGTACGCTATGGTTTCGCTGAGTTCAATTTCAATTTCAGTTGTTTTGCTCACGTCGTTTTTTCTTGTTTCCCCAGGCGTTTGGCGTTACTATTCGCCTCAGCTTCGACCAACTCGACTAACAATCTGCGTTTCGCCATATCTTCGAGCGAACGCATAAAGTAAGTCTTGATTTTTTACGGACAATTTTTGGACATCTTTCGGCATGATTGAAACGGCGGAAAAGAAACGAGTTATTTACGAGTTTGGGAAGTTTGTGCTCGACCCGCATGAGCGTGTTCTGTTCGCGGACGGCACGGCGATCCACCTTACCGATAAAGTTTTTGAAATACTTCTTCTCTTTATCCGGCACAACGGGCGACTTCTGACCAAGGACGAAATGATGGCTTCCATCTGGGAAGAATCATTTGTCGAAGAAAGTAACCTGGCAAGGAATGTCTCTCGCTTAAGAAAAATTTTGAACACAGGCGACGGCCAGTTGATCGAAACTCTGCCAAGGCGCGGCTACCGGTTTCTCGCTAACGTAAAAGAGATAAATGGCGAAACGAGTTTGCTCGTTCATCGGCGACTCCGCGTTAAGATAAAGGAAACTGAAGAAGAAGCGGCGCTGCCACCAGGGCCGGGCCTGTCAATGATCGAGGGACGTATTCGGCGCCCGCGATGGCAGAGGCGTGTGCTGGCGCTTTCCGCGACATCATTGGCAGTAGCGACGTTGGTGATCATGGGTTCTTTCTTTTGGAACCGTGGAACCGCTCCGTCCGATGTTCTACCGGAAAACGGCAGCATCCTGTTAGCTGGTGACCCGAAGGTGGAGAATCACCCATCCTGGACAAAAGACGGGCGAATCCGCTTTTTGCGTATCGAAAGCGACCGGCAGACGAGGTCACTGATAATGAATGCGGATGGCACGAACCAAACTGAAGTCAATGACTTTGCTGGTTTGGAATGGGGATTTTGGTCTCCGGACGGCAGCAAGGTTCTATTTGTGAAACGAGGCGATCAGTCCGTTTTTTATCTTTCAGATGCAAACGGCGCGAATGAAATTGCGCTGCCCTTTTTCGGCGGGAATTTCAGCTGGGCCCCCGATAGCCAAAGAATCGTCTATCAAGATGAGGACCCGCAGGATGCCAAAAACCCGGAGATCTTCGTTTACTCACTCGAAACAGGCGAGAGCAGAAATATTACAAATGATCCGGCGTTTGATGGCGACCCAAGTTTCTCACCTGACGGCAAGCAGGTGGTTTTTGCGAGCCTGCGTGACGGGAATGCCGAGATCTATTTGATGAACGCGGACGGGGGCGATGTCAGGCGGTTGACGGATCATCCGGCGTGGGACAGCCACCCCGTCTTTTCGCCCGACGGAACCACCATCGCATTTCCTTCAAACCGAGAAAGTGAAGACTCGGATGTTTATTTGATGAGCGCGGACGGGGGCAACATCCGCCGCCTGACCGATTGGAAAACAGATGAGTACGTCGAACCCGGCTGCTGGTCACCGGATGGAACGCAGATCGCTTTTGTTTCCGACCGTGAGGGCAATGACGATATTTTCGTCATCAACGCGGAGGTTTATCGGCCGCGATTGATCCTGGCGGACAGCGAAAACAATATTGCATCCCCAACACTCTCGCCCGACGGAATACAGATCGTTTATCAAGCCGAAACAGTGGGTAAAACCGGTGAGCTCCGTGTCTTCGATACTGAAACGAAGCGGAGCCGCGTATTGCTTGAAACTGCCAGCTCCGATCTTTCTCCGGTTTTTGCTCCGAACGGCGACTGGATCGCTTTTCATAATCGCATCGGAGGAAACACTGAGATTTGTCTTATCAAACCCGACGGCAGCGATTTGAGGAATTTGACTAACAACGCGGCGCGGGACGCAAGCCCCACGTGGTCGCCGGACGGTACCAAGATCGGTTTTAGCAGCAATCGCGGCGGTAATTCTGGAAAATTCGATCTGTATCTAATGAATGCGGATGGCAACGGTCAACACCAGGTATATTCGAGCAATGTAGGAATGAGTGTTTCGCCTGGATGGTCGCCCGATGGCAGAGAAGTTGTATTTGCCAACGATAAAGAAAATAGTGAAACCGGCAATTTCGAGATTTTTAAGATCGACCTGGAGGCCGCCGGCGCCGAAAAGCGTCTTACGTTTCGTCGTCGTGCGGAAGCTTACCCCTCATTTTCACCTGACGGAAAACAAATTGTATTCAGCAGCAACACGGACGGAAACTCGGAAATCTATTTAATGAATGCCGACGGCACAGGTTTGTTGCGTGTTACCAGAAACCAAGCTGAAGATACCACGCCGCAGTTTTCCAAAGACGGCACGAAGATAATCTTCAGCAGCAACCGCGGCGGAAAATTTGCGCTTTACGAAATTGTATTTCCGGCTTAGAACAAAGACTTGAACGGGTCCTAATCAGCTCTGCCTCGGTTGCCTGACGCACGTCGTCATATTATCTTGGTTCCAATACCAATGTCAGAAGCCACTGAAAAGAAAGTTACAACACGCACAGAAACCGATTCGATGGGACCGATCGAGGTCGCGTCCGACAGATATTGGGGCGCTCAGACCGAGCGCAGTCTGCATCATTTCAACATCGGATTCGATGTGATGCCGCGCGAGATGATCCGCGCACTCGGCATCTTGAAAAAGGCTGCGGCGATCGTCAACCACGAGCTGAAGCCGGACAAGATGACAAGCGACAAACTGAAGTTGGTCGTACAGGCGGCCGACGAAGTGATCGACGGAAAGCTCGACGAGCATTTTCCGCTTCGCGTCTGGCAGACCGGCAGCGGTACGCAGACTAACATGAACGCGAACGAGGTCAACTCGAACCGCGCGATCGAGATCGCGGGCGGCGAGATGGGTTCGAAGAAACCGGTCCACCCGAACGATGACGTCAACATGTCGCAGTCGTCGAACGATACCTTCCCGACCGCGATGTATATCGCCGCCGCCGAACGCCTAACCGCGCTTATCCCGCAGGTCGAACGGCTTCGCGATGCGATCGACGCGAAAGCGAAAGAGTTTGCCGATGTCGTGAAGATCGGCCGGACACATCTGCAGGACGCGACGCCCTTGACCGTCGGCCAGGAGTTCGGCGGTTGGGCGAGCCTCATTACGCGGGACATCGATCGCTTGAAAGCCGTGTTGCCCGGATTGCTTGAACTCGCGATCGGCGGAACGGCCGTTGGCACCGGCTTGAATGCGCATCCTGAGTTCGCGACGCGTGCCGCGGCCGAGATCGCAAAGATCACCGGTTTGCCGTTCAAGTCTCATCCGGACAAATTCGCAGCACTGTCAGCACACGACGAGATCGTGTTTGCATCCGGGGCGCTCAAAACGCTCGCCGCGAGTTTGATGAAGATTGCGAACGACATTCGCTGGCTTGCGTCCGGTCCGCGTTGCGGGATCGGCGAGATATCTTTGCCGGAAAACGAGCCCGGTTCGTCGATCATGCCGGGCAAAGTCAACCCCACCCAGTCCGAGGCGATGACGATGGTCGCGGTTCAGGTGATGGGCAACGACGCGACGATCGGTTTCGCCGGCTC
>JBKKAS010000053.1:0-3713 GCA_046714595.1 Pyrinomonadaceae bacterium
ACCTAATGGTTAGTATTCTGGCGGGATGGAAAGCAGACGGACGGGTAGGAACGCCCAATCTAGCAAGGCTGCTTACTGAAGCTTTCGATCTTTGATCGCCTTCCCCATCTCTTTCGCACCTTCATCAACTGCCGAATCGCCTAGGATTGCCCGCACGTCGTGTGATTGTCCGTCGTCAACGAGTTGGATCCGATTCGACGAAAGCTCTTCGCCGTCCAATTCGATTTTCTTTACCGAACCGCCGCAAACACCATGCGGATTTTCAATTCGGATGTGATACGTCGCAGTTTTGTGGCGGTAGGTGATTTCAAACTCCTTCCAATCGCTCGGGATAGACGGCTCGATCGACAGAGTTTCGCCGTGTTTTTGGAAGCCGAGAATGCTTTCAAGCGCGGCGCGGTAGAGCCAGCCGGCGGCTCCGGTATACCAAGTCCAACCGCCGCGCCCACCGTGCTGAAGGTTGGAATACACATCGGCAGCGATGGCGTAGGGTTCTGTTTTGTAAATTTCGAGCTCCTCCGCCGTTTGCGTGTGATTTATCGGATTTACCAGCGCAAAAATTTCGTGAGCTTTATCGCTTTTGCCTAGCATGGCAAAAGCGATGATCGCCCAGGCGGCGGCGTGCGTGTATTGCCCACCGTTTTCCCGAATGCCTGGCGGATAACCTTTGATATACCCCGGTTCGAGCGTCGTTTTATCAAACGGCGGCGTTAAAAGAAGAACAAGTTTTTCATCGGTCTTTATCAATCGCTCATCAACCGCCTGCATCGCTCGCGTCGCACGCTCCCGGTTCCCTTTGCCGGAAATCACACTCCAGCTTTGCGAGAGCGAATCAATCTGACATTCATCGTTTTGGTGCGAGCCGAGCGGCGTTCCGTCGTCGAAAAAGGCGCGCAGATACCAATCGCCGTCCCATCCGTTTTTTTCGAGGTTTTTGATTAAGAGTGCGGCGTGTTTGCGGTATTTTTCGGCGCGTGTAGTTTCATCGCGCACGTCACAAATTTTGGAAAAACTTTCCAAACTGTTTGCCAGAAACCAGCCGAGCCAGACGCTTTCCCCTTTTCCTTCTTTGCCCACGTGATTTAATCCGTCGCTCCAATCGCCCGCGCCGATTAGCGGCAAGCCGTGCGCTCCAATCGCCAGACTTTTTTCGACTGCACGAATGCAGTGTTCAAACAAAGTCGCACTTTCGCCGGAAATAATAGGTCGCAAGTAAGTTTCCATCTCGCCGCTCACTAAGATCGGAGCTTCGAGAAACGAGACAACTTCATCAAAAATACTCGCGTCGGCCGTTTTTTCAACGTAGAAACAGGTGACATAAATGAGCCAAATCAAATTGTCGGAAATGCGCGTTCTGGTTCCGGCGTTTGACGGTTCGTGCCACCAATGTTCCACGTCACCTTCTTTGAACTGATGCGCCGCTGCGCGTAGAATATGCGCCCGCGCCAACTCCGGGCGGGTGTAAACGAGTGCCATCGAGTCTTGCAGTTGATCGCGGAAACCGAATGCGCCGCTCGATTGATAGAATGCAGTTCGGGCCCAGAAGCGACACGCCAGAGTTTGATAGACCAACCACCGGTTCATCAGCAAATTCAATGATTCGTCCGGCGTTTTGACCGAAATCGCGCCCAGGGTTTTATCCCAAAATTCCTGCACGCGGCTGAATTCCTCTTCGACAATTCGGCTTTGACGATACCGGGAAACACTGTCCTGAGCGTTTTCCAGCGAGTCTTCTTCGCCGAGCAGAAAAACGATTTCGCGAGTTTCTCCGGGCTTAATCTCAATGTCGGTTTGCAGGGCGGCGCACGGGTCGAGTCCCGCGCCGCTTGCGCCCGAAAGATTTGTCCGCAACATTGCGGCCGGGCGGGCCAAATTGCCGTTACGGCCGATAAATTCCTGGCGGTCGCACGTCCACGTCCGCGTTTCCGCACTCGTAGCGACAAAAGCTACGCGGTCGGCAAAATCGTTGTTATACGGATTTCTTGCGATAATCGCCCCTGTCGCCGCGTCAATTTCCGTCATAACAAATGGCGCGGACTGGGCGCGATTCACGCCGAGAACGAGTTCCGCGAAATACGTAACCGAGATCTGACGGTTACGTCCCGTCAAATTGTGCAGTCGCAGCCGCGAGATTTTGGCGTTGCCGTCGACCGGCGCAAAAACCAGCAAGTTCTGCTGAATGCCGTGGCTCGTGTGCTCAAAAATCGAATAACCCTGCCCGTGCGTCGTCGTGTAGGGCGAATTTTCCCTGATCGGGAGTGCGGTCGGCGTCCAGAAACTACCCGTTTCCTTGTCCCGCAGAAAGATGCATTCGGGCGGCGTATTGCTGACCGCGTCATTTGACCAGCCGGTCAGACGATTTTCCCGGCTATTCGCCGACCAGGTTACTCCCGCACCTGTTTCTGTCGTCAAAAACCCGAAACCTTTTTCGTTAGCGACGATATTGGACCACGGAGCAGGCGTGGAGTTTTCGTTTTCCAAGGTGATGCGATACTCGCTTCCATCCAGGGTAAAACCGCCGTATCTATTCTGAAATGCCAGTTGCGGAGAGGTGTCGGGCGGATCACCATAAACGCGCGATGATTTTTGCGGAATAAACAGCGGCTGCAATCCAACATCCTTACTATCACGTTCCAGTTCTTCTTCGAGCGTGCCGCGTTCGGTGACGAAAGTTACCCGAGCCGCTGTGTGCAGCGTGATGCGGTCGGCCTCGGTCATGATATCTGTCCGCCGAAGAAAGATGCCGCCCGGCGTGTCCATCCGCGCCTGCATACCGCCCGAACGAATCATCGCCTGCAAGTCTTCGCCGAACGATTGCTCGTAGCTCGACGGCTGGTCGTTGAGTATCAGCAAGTCGAATAATATTTTTTTGCTGTTCAGATAAGCGTGTCCCCGCAATATCTGGCGAATGCCA
Organism: Pyrinomonadaceae bacterium; assembly: GCA_046714595.1. Classification (GTDB taxonomy): domain Bacteria; phylum Acidobacteriota; class Blastocatellia; order Pyrinomonadales; family Pyrinomonadaceae; genus OLB17. The sequence goes on from JBKKAS010000053.1 coordinate 2,915, forward strand.
TAACGCGCATCTTTGCCTTCACTGACGCGGATAATCATCAGCGGCAAATCGCCGCTAATGCCGTATTTCCACAACTCCTTCTGCGTTCCGCGGTTGAGTTTTAAAACGCGCGGGCGCGGGCGCAAGGCCCCGTCGGTGTAAATAAGATGCCCCGCGAGACGTTGAAAAAGATTGGCTTCGTCGGTGGAAATTCCGAGATGCCGCAGCTCAACCTGTGCGCGCGTCCAGGCAAGTTTTTGAGCGCGGTCAAAGGATCGCGTTTCGCGATATTTATCCGACATGGCCAGCGCCTTTTCGCGGGAATCGGCAACAATTGTCGTAAAAACCAAAGTTGCCGATTCGCCGCGAGGAATCAAAACGCGAATCCGTAAACTGAAAATCGGGTCGAGCGTCGCGCCCACAGTTCCCGACGAATTATTTTCGGAAGTAATCGCCAGAGGATTTTGGGCCGTTCGATTACGCCCCAAAAACTGTGCCCGGTCGGTTTCAAAACTTATTTCGCCAAGCACCTTGCCGGAAACGGCGACGGTCTGCGCTCCCCAAACTTCCGCATCTTCCTCGGACCGCGGGCGGCGGAGGGCGAGTAGAGTCTGCTGTGCTCCGATGTACTCAGTTTCGACGAACATGTTACTAAATGCCGGATGGGTTTCGTCGGCGGCTTGTTCGTTCAGGACGATTTCCGCATAGCTTGTGATTTCGATTTCTCGCTCGCGGCTCGATTCGTTGGTGACAATAACACGACGCAGTTCCGCGTCGTCTTCGGTCGAGACGATGATTTCCGTGTGCGTGAAAATTCCCG
>JBKKAS010000054.1:0-7572 GCA_046714595.1 Pyrinomonadaceae bacterium
TGAGCGACCGCGACTGTGTTCTGGCCGGACTGTTTTGAGACGATCAATGTAACCGCCGGCCTGCCCTTTAGACGCGCCTCTGACCGGATCTCTTCGGCGCCGTCCTCCGTGTAGCCAAGGTCTTTTACCTTGACCTGATAAGTGCCGCGGGTTGCGACGACTACATCGTCGAATTCCGAAGGCTTTTGGATCTTGCCCATCGTCCGCACGCTGGTTTCTTTCTGCCCCTCGTCCAGGCGGCCGCTGGGAAACTCGATGTTCTGGACTCTGAGTGCGGCTGAAACCTCGGCCGGCGTGACGCTATACGAGCGCATTTTGTCGGGGTCGACCCAGACATTTATCTGCCTCTCTTGTCCGCCGATGATCGTGATCTGCCCGACACCGTTGACCGATTCGATCCGTTCTTTAATACGGTTCTTGGCAACTTCGGTGACTTCCCTAAGCGATGTCGGCGCCGAAACCGATATTCGCAATACGGGCGCGGCGTCGGTATCGAGTTTCTGAACCGTCGGCTGCCTGGCAGTCTCGGGCAGTTTCTGAATCACCGTCTGGACTCGGTTCTCGACCTCCTGCGCGGCGACGTTCACATCCTTTTCGAGGACAAACGCCACGAATACCTGCGAGATGCCTTCGACCGAACTTGATCGCAGCTCGTCGATACCGCTGATCGTATTGACCGCTTCCTCGACCTTTTCCGTGATCCCCGTCTCGATCTCCTCGGGTGATGCACCGGGATTCAATACCGTGATCGTGATGGTCGGGAAGTCGATCTTCGGAAAAAGATCGACGCCCAGAGACACGAATGAGAACAGACCGACCACCACCAGCGACATGACGAGCATCGTGGCGAACACCGGACGCTTAACACAAATTTCTGCTAACCACTGCATATTTCTTAGGTCCCTAGTCTCTAGTCCCAGAAGTCCCACGCGCCCCTGTCCCCATGGGACTTATGGGACTTGGGACTTGAGACTCTTTTACTGCCTAACAAGAACCCCATCCGTGAGTTGGCTCAGACCGCTGACGACGACCTGATCACCCTCTATCACTCCGGACTTAACCTGGATCATGTCGTTTTCAAGCAAGCCGAGCTGAACAAACTGTTCTCGTGCTATTCCATCTTTGACGACGAAAACCGAATTGATATCACCGACAGTCTTGATGGCCTGGACCGGAACCATCACAGCGGGTTCCGGCTTCGACTGTGTTATTCGGACAGTCGCGAACTGACCCGGTTTCAGCAAACCGTCCACGTTCTGGATTTCCGCCTCGACCGTCAGCGTTCTCGCTGTCGGGTTTAGGCTCGGCGATATCCGCATGATCGTACCGGCAAACTTACGGTCCGGCCACGCACTCGTTTGCACGGATACACCCTGCCCGGTCGCGACCTTACCGATCTCCTGTTCCGGAACGTCGATACGCACGCGCAGCGTAGACGTCCTGACTATCGTTGCTATCTTCGCGTTGGGCGTGTTCGGCGAGATGAACTCACCGACGTCCGCCGTCCGTTCAGCAACATATCCGCTTATCGGGGCAAGGACATTTGTGTCACTCACGGCTTTTTGGGCCTGTCCGACGAGCGTCTGCGATGTCGCGAGTGCAGCACGAGCTCCGCCGATCGCCGTCCTCGCCGTTTCATACGCGGCCTGCGCCGTGCTTATCGCCCGGATCGCGACTGCTGCGTTCGATCGGGCTTCATCCAGCTGCCCGAGTAGCGCATCGCGTTGCGATTTACGTTGATCGTAGATCGATCGCGAAACGTCACCGGTTTCAAGTAGTCGTTCGGTTCGCCGGAGTTCCTTTTCCGCTAGCTCTAGTTGGGCGGTAACGGACTTTACCTGTGAGAAATCTTTGATCTGGAACGTCTCGCCGTCGCGGACGCCGAGTCGAGCTTGAGTCTGGCGAACATTGGCCAGCACTTGTTCCGCGTTCGCCTCAGCCTGCTGAACCGCCTGCCGTTGCTGCTCGACCTGTGCCCGAGCCTGTTCAAGGCGAAGCAATGCATCGCGTGGATCGAGGCGAACCAGGACGCTGCCCTGCTGAACATAACTGCCAATATCGAAATTTACTTCAACGATCTTACCGCCGACTGCCGGAGCGACATCTGTTTGTGCGTCGCTCGTCAGGTTACCGGTCGCTTCGATATAAGTCGGGATCGGCACGATGGTGGCTTGGGCCGTTGTGACATCGACTATTGCGGATTCAACATTCACATTCACCGCGGTTGCCGAATTGGCGCTTGAGCCACAGCCCGCATTTAAAAACACGATCGCCAAAAGACTCAAAAATATCGGGAAGATAACCTTTCTGCTTCTCATCTCTTTAATTAACTGAATTATTTCAAAATTCCGCGAAGCACTATCTCCGCGAAATTTCCGGCGGCTTCCTCGTTAGTGATATCGAGCAGCCGCCGTTCTTTGTCCCACAAGATATTGTTCAGGGAGTGGTGTATTAACATTCCGAGGAACGCCCGCACAACGATGCGCGGCTGAACTTCCCTCATCGCTCCTTCAGACTGCCGGTCGCGGATATACTCGCCGATAAAGCCGTAGACCTGCGATACAAATTCGTTAAAGAAGCGGTCGGCGAGCTGATGTTCCTCGAGCGCCGAATAGAAGAGCAGCCGCATAAAACCTACGTCCTTTTGGTGGCTGTTCATCGCATCGAGCGCGATATTGTAGAAGACCGCGAAATCGTCCCGGGTCCGAAGTGCCTCCTGAAGCACCGCATTGCCTTCCCACGGGAACCTATGGAGCCCGTCCTGACAGGATTTGCTATGGAGAATTGCACCGTACAGTTCGTCCTTCGTGGCAAAGTGACGGAAAATGATCGCCTCGGATACACCGGCGGCTTTGGCGATCTCCTTGGTCGTGGTTCCCTTGAATCCACGCTGGGAGAAAAGGGTAACGGCGGTCTGCAGGATCTGTTCGCGGCGTTTGTCGCCGGACATCCGGCCTGTCTGGTCACAATTGAATATGTCTTTGATCAAAAAGTCTCCTCCGTTAGCTAAGTAAGTGCTTACTAACTTCGACAAAAGTAAGATTCTCACTTTGATAAATCGCTTGTCAAGCGGACGGCGTTCTTCTTCTACAACGCATCAAACCGAACGTTTTGGATAGGTGCGGAAACGGCGGCAAAGCCATTTATGTCCGCACGAACTTTTCCCGGAGGATTTCGTTACAATAAGCCAGACGGCTAAATCTGAAAACAAACAAGGAGGAACTTAGTAATGTCAGAATATGAAGCAGAAGTAATAAAGGCAGAGCGGGAACTTGAACAAAGTCTCGTACCGGTCGTGCCCGAGCGGGCAGAAGGCAACTTACTGGACGATGAGTTTTTGGGAGATCTAAAGATGCAGGCACAAGAATATGGCCAGAAGCTGCAGGACGCAGCTGCCAAGGCGAAAGATTTTGCGGGCGAGAAGTTCGCCCAGGCGGGGGACAAGTTCAAGGAGCTCCAGAATAAGGACCCAAAGGAACTTGTGGAGAATGCGAAGGAATTTGCGAGGCAGAAGCCCGGTCAGACTATTTTGATCTCGGCGGCCATCGGATTGGTCCTCGGGTTTTTACTCAAGGGAAGACGGTAGGTCATTCAGTTACAAGGAAATAAAAAGGCGGCTTCGGATAACCGAAGCCGCCTTAATTGTCTATGCAGTAATATTAAATACCCTGATCCTGTGCGTGTATAAGCCTCCGCGTTCGGTCGCCGAACAAGACGTCGATCTTTTGCAGATCCAGCACCGCCGTTACCTCGCCCTGACCGAAATGCGAGTGCATCATCGCCTGGCCTTTCTTATACTTACGTGTCCGATCATACGGCGAGGCCGCCTTATTTGATTTTCCTACCGCGACTGATGTCTTAACCCCGCGGCTGAAAGTGCTCGCCGTCGAACAGACCGTGCACATCGCCGAGGTTATTTTCCCGAGCTTCGTCACGGTTTGCACGCGATGGTCCTGATCGACATCGCATGCCGAGCACATCATCGTTATTGAATCACCAACAGCATATTTCTCTACTTTCATATTTCCGTTTCCTCAAGTTATCTCCGGCGTCGCCCGCCGTATGAGCGAAAACTCCTTACAGGTGCGCTTTTGCGTACTGCCGGAGCAGGGGCCGTTAAAAGCTCGCCCCCAAAAGCCGGTAGCAGCATGCGTTCCACGTGCTGGCCGGTAAGCCGCTCGATCGCCCGCATCGAATGTTCTTCAGCGGTCGTAAAGAGAGTTATCGCACGTCCCTTGTTGCCTGCGCGGCCCGTTCGGCCGATGCGATGGACATAATCCTCAGGCACCTCAGGGACATCGTAGTTTATCACATGCGAAACCGAATCGATATCGATCCCTCGAGCCGCCACGTCAGTCGCTACCAAAACCCTTGTTTTACCAGACTTGAAACCCCTGAGGGCAGCTTCACGCTGAGATTGAGAGCGATCGCCATGGATACGGTTCGACTTATGGGCCCGCTTTTCGAGGACATGGGCGAGCCGATCGGCGCCGCGTTTCGTCCGCGTAAAGATAAGCACCCTGTCAAAGTCTTCTTTTTCAAGAAGCTCCAGTAAAAGAGGCATCTTAAACTGATGTCCGACCGGATATGCGGTCTGTTCGATCGTAATTGCCGCTTTTCCGCGTGCGCTTACCTCGACGTAATGCGGATCGTCCATCAACGCGAGCGCGATTCGTTCGATCTCGCTCGAAAGCGTTGCGGAGAAGAACAAGGTCTGTCGATTGGTCGGGATCGCGCTATTGATTCGCTTGATCGCCGGCAGAAAGCCCATATCGAGCATCCGGTCGGCTTCATCGAGCACGAGTGTGTCGATCTTTGAGAGATTCAACATGCCCTGCTCCATAAAGTCCATCAAACGTCCCGGGGTGGCGACGATGATATTCGCCCCTCGGCGGATCGCGTCGATCTGGTTCTTATAGCCCGCTCCGCCGATGATCGAGGCGCAACGCACGTGCTTCGGTGCAAACTGTCGGCAAAAAGCATCGGTCTGATTTGCCAGCTCGCGAGTCGGCGACAGGATAAGGACTGTCGAACCCTTTTTCTGGCTTATGTCCAGATTTTGAAGTATCGGGAGCAGGAAGGCTGCGGTTTTACCCGTTCCGGTCTCGGCCGTCGCAATAACGTTCTTGCCCTGTAAAACTAAAGGAATAGCCTGCTTTTGAATAGGTGTAGGCTCAATGTAACCCAATGACTCGCATCTGGCCGTCAACGACGGCTGCAAGCCTAAATCTTTAAAACTCATTATGTATTTACTTGTTTCTCTATCGATAAACCGTACTGGTGTTCACGACCGCCTTACCTTTTCTTTCGATCGGGCAGGCTAAGGCCTAAACTCCGAACTTCCCACAAGGCGAAGTTGTAGATACGGATTTCGATTATTTAAGAAGTTATCTTACGGTGGGTAAAACTTTCGATGTAACGGTAGCAGCGAATGACCAACGCGAGAAGGCTCAATAAAAAGCTAGAGCCGCTTCTGACAGTTATAAGGGAACCATCTCTCGAGTTCTGATCGCTGACTCACATTGAGGGCGAAATTACCGTCGACAAAAGAGAGAAGGAATTATCAAATTGTGAGATTACAGTAGTTTACGGAAAGTTGCAAGCTAATTAGAGCGAACCCATTCCGCAGCCACGTCCCGCGGCGCCCGCTTATTGCCGTCGACCTCGTAATTCAGCCGTCGCATTTCTTCGGTCGAGATCGAGCCTTTCAGATGCTCGAAGACATCCTTCAGCACATCCATTCTCTCTCTGCGGGCAACGAAAACGGCCTGATAAGGCGGAAAATAACGCCGATCGTCCTCAAGCTGAAACAGATCTAGCGCCGCTATCAGGCCGTCTGTGGAATTTCCCGCAATGATGTCCAGCTCGCCGGACTGAAGGGCTCGGTAGGTGAGAGAAAGATCCATTTCACGCGGCTGCTTTTGCAAATTGAAGCCGTATGCTTGTACAAAACCCGCATAACCGTCCGCCCTGGACATAAAGTCCTGGCCAAAGCCCGCCTGCCATTTCGTTGCCAGCGGGGCTGCCTGCGAAATCGTCTTAACGCCATTTTGACGGGCGACCTCGCCGCGAACGAGGATGGCAAAGTCGTTGGCAAAGCCGAGCGGCGGACTCAGTTCCAGACCGAATTTTTGCGCGTACTCAGTTTCGGTTTGATCGTAGACGGCCTGCGGATCCGTCAAGGGCGGGTGTTTGAGAATTGCCGTAAAAGCCGTGCCGGTATATTCGGGATACACGTCGATCTGACCTGAAAGCAGCGATTCGTGGGGTATGTTTCCACCAAGTTCGAATTTCCGCTCGACCGTTATACCTTCCTTCTCCAGTAACTGTGCAAGGATCTCTGAGAGGATCACCGATTCGGTAAAGTCTTTTGAGCCGACGATGACTCGTGATTCAGATCCTGCTGAATCCGATACACCGCTGCTCGTCGCGGTCCCGGACCTCGAGACCAGACCGGAAGCGGCAAAAATCAGCAGTATGGCAGTGATCGCGAAGGCCACGGTCTTTCGAAGCGGACTCGGGCGCTTTCCGATGGCAACCGCCTTTTCAAATTGCCCGAGCGCAAAGTCGCACGAAAGTGCGAGCAGAGCGGAGGCGATCGCACCGGCCAGCAAAAGATTGTTGTCGTTTTGTCGCAGGCCGCGAAAGATATAGGTACCGAGACCGCCGGCTCCGACCGCCGCCGCGACTGTTGCGACACCCACCGAGATCACAACGGCTACTCGAATTCCGGTCAGCATCACCGGCATGGCGAGCGGAAGCTCGACCAACCGCAGGCTCTGCCAGTTCGTCATACCCATCGCGACGGCCGCCTCGCGGACTTTAGGATCGATGCCAAGAATTCCCGTCACGGTGTTCCTGATAACAGGGAGCAATGCATATAGAGCCAGTGCAATGATCGCGGTCCGTGCGCCGATCCCGCCAATGAACGGGATCGGGATCAGCAGGCCGAACAACGCCAGGCTCGGGACCGTCTGCATTACGTTCGCAAAACCGAGGACGGGCGTTTGCAAAGATCGTACACGGGTCAACAGTATGCCCAGAGGTACGCCGACGATGATAGCCAGACCGGTCGAAACAAGCACGAGGATGATGTGCTCGCGCGTCAACGCGAGCACTTCAGGCAAATTCTGTTGTATAAACTCGAAGAAGTTCATTCCTACGTGGTGAGAGTTTTAACGTACTCTCTGGCTAACGGAAGGTCAGAAGCCGCAAAATTTTCCGGCGTATCCAGGAGCACGATCTTTCCCTTATCCATCAATGCAATGCGCGACCCGAGTAGCATTGCTTCGTGCAGGTCGTGCGTCACAAATACAGATGTCTTGCCTAACGATCTTACCAACGCGGCAAATTCCCGTTGCAGCCTGCTTCGCGTGATCGCGTCGAGTGCGCCGAACGGTTCGTCGAGTAGCAGGATGTCCGGATCGGCGGCGAGTGCGCGAGCGAGGCCGACGCGCTGTCGCTGGCCGCCCGACAGTTCGTGCGGAAACCGCCCGGCAAATTTTGTCGGCGGCAAGCCGACCAATTCCACCATGGCATTGATCCGCGATCGCCGCCTTTCCGGTTCCCACC
>JBKKAS010000055.1:0-5554 GCA_046714595.1 Pyrinomonadaceae bacterium
ATTCTCTTCTCCTAGCAGATCTCAAACGGTTTGATGAATCAGCTTTGATGATAAAGCGTGCACATGAAATTGACCCACTATCGAGCATAATCAGTATGAATGTGTCGATTATGTATCAGTTGCAAAACGACCACAATGCGAGCGTTGAAAACTCTCTCAAGTTGATTGAGCTCGATCCTTATTTTTCGGGCGGATATAGATCTTTGGGTCTATCGTATTTAAAACAAGGACGCAACGCCGAAGCCATCGCAAATCTGGAAAAGGCGGTCGAACTGAGTAACAGAGGAGGCCGGGCTCTTCCCGATTTGGGCTATGGATATGGTGTTGCGGGTAAACGTGCGGAAGCACACGCTATTGTCAAAGAGCTGGAAGAAGAGGATGCAAAAAGAGAATCAAAGGGACAATACCTTGCTGCCGTGTATGCAGGACTGGGTGACAAAGATAAGGCATTTGAATGGTTGGAAAAGGACTTTCAGACCCACGCAGATTTAACGACTATCAGATGGGCAATCCCTTATGAATCGCTCCGCGACGACCCGCGATTCAAGGATCTGCTGAAACGGATGGGTTTGCCGGAATAGAATCTTATATGAAGCGATGCCCGGAATGCAGGCGGAATTACTACGACGACACGCTGAGTTTTTGTCTCGACGATGGAACCGCGCTGCTCGAGGGTCCGGCGAGCATTGATGAGCCCGCGACTGCGATCTTGTCCGAGTTTGGAGTACCGCGTGTCGAAGGCTCTGCTCCAGAATCTGTGACGCGCCATCAGTTTCACACGACGGCACCCGAGGCGGAGCCTCTCAAAAGTATTGTTGACGCAACGGAAAGGCAGAGCCTTTCCGCTCATCGGGCGGCGGAGCCGCGACGGTCGGTCGGCCGAGCGTTGGATAAACGACTGTTGGCTGCACCTGTCTTGCTGGTGATCATCGTCGTCAGCGGGTTTTTCGGCTACAAGTATCTTTCATCAGCAAAACAGATCGGATCGATCGCGGTCATGCCATTTGTGAATGATAGCGGCAATGCAGATTTCGAATATCTCTCGGATGGGATGACCGAGACGCTGATCAGAAGTTTGTCCCAGCTGCCTAATCTGAATGTGAAGGCTCGCTCGTCAGTATTTCGATACAAAGGCAAAGAAACTGACGCAAGAACAATTGCTCGAGAACTGGGCGTCCAGGCGATCTTGAACGGTCGGGTTGTGCAGGGCAGCGAAGGCCTTTCGCTCACCCTTGAGCTCATCGACGCAGAGACCGAAAACGTGCTCTGGGCGGAAAAATACGATCGCAAGTCGTCCGATCTCGTTGCGCTTCAGAACGAGATCGCGCGTGATGTATCGACCAAACTTCGGCTCAAGCTATCTGGCGCCGACGAGCAGAAACTGGTGAAGAATTACACGACCGATTCCGACGCCTACCGTTTGTATTTGCAAGGACGCTTCCACTGGAACAAGCGGGCAGGTCGGGACTTCGAAAAGTCTGTTGTTTACTTCCGGCAGGCAATTGAAAAGGATCCGAACTTTGCTCTTGGGTACGTGGGTCTCGCCGATTACTACGGAGACAAGGAGCGCGAAAAAGCGAAGGAGAACGTAAATCGTGCGTTGGAGCTCGACGACAACCTGGCTGAGGCTCACGGCACACTGGGCTATCAATACATGTTGGATTACGATTGGACGGCGGCGGAGCGCCATATGAAGCGAGCCCTCGAGCTCGACCCCAGGAATAATGTCGAGCTATACCGCTGGGACGGGCAGCGGCTGATGATGCTCGGGCGTTACGAAGAAGCCCTGGAAGCTTACCGCCGGGCGCTTGAGATCGACCCAAATTCGTCACCGGTCCATTTCATCTATGGATCCTGTCTCGTCGCGGCCGGTCAGCTAGACAAGGGCATCGAATATCTCCAGAACGCGATCAAGGCCGACCCGACATTTGTGTGGAGTCACTCTCAACTCTCGTTCGCTTACCGGTTCAAGAATAACTATGCGGGCGCGGCCGAGGAGCGTGCCGTCGCTCAGGATCTGCTGGGCGAAACGGAGAACGCGAGGCTCACTCGGGAGAGTTTTGCGAGAAGCGGACGCGATGGATATTTGCGTGAGATGATCAGGCAGGGTGTAAATCCTGATGGCATCACAGGCGGCATGCGAACCGCGTCGGCACACGCCCTTCTAGGGGAATATGATAAAGCTCTCGAGACGCTCGAACGCGGAGCCGCGAAAGGTGAGTTCTGGCTTTTCCAGGTCAAGTACGACCCGGCATACGAACCGATGCGGGGGAACCCGCGATTCGAGGCGCTTGTGAAGAAATTCGATCCACCGCAATAGAAACCTTATGAAACGATGCCCGAAATGCGGAACGACCTACGCGGATGAGACCTTGAACTTCTGTCTAGATGATGGCGCGTGGCTGGCGCAAGATGACGAACCGGCGACGGCGATCTTGTCAGAGTTTAGAGTCCCGTCTTTAGGCGGCGGTTTTTCGAAGTCAGATACTCGTCCGCAAATTCATACGACTTCCGCCGAGGCGGAGCCTCCAAAAAGTTTCGGTGAGCTATCGGAAAGGCAGAGCCTTTCCGCAGATCGGGCGGCGGAGCCGCGATACGGAGCTAAAGGTGGCGGTTTCGACAAGCACCTTCTTGTTGTCCCGCTCGTCGTAGCCGCGATCGTACTCGCCGGTTTTGCCGGGTATAGTTTCTTGAAATCGAACGGCGGCGACCAGATCACTTCAATTGCCGTACTGCCGTTTCAGAACAGGAGCGATGATCCCGATACGGAATATCTTTCCGATGGACTGGCCGAGTCTTTGATCTTCCGCCTGACCCAGCTCCCGGGACTGAAAGTCAGCCCGACAAGCTCCGTGATCCGTTACAAGGGAATGGACACGGACGTTGCGAAGATCGCGAGCGAGCTCGGTGTCGACGCCGTTATGACCGGCCGTTTGACGAAGCGCGGCGATAATCTAAACATCACTGTGGAGCTTGTCGACGTTCGTAACAACAAATCGCTTTGGGGTGAGCAATATGAGCGCAAGATGTCAGACCTTCTTGCGACCCAACGCGAGATCGCGGCGGCCATCACGCAAAAGCTGCAATTGAAACTTTCGGGCGAAGAGAAGGGCCTGACCAAAAAGTATACGAACAGCAGCGAAGCTTACCAGCTATGGATGAAAGGCAGGTTTCATTTTGCCCGCCGGACAAAAGACGACATGAACAAGAGCATCGAGCTCTTTAAGCAAGCAGTCCAGCTCGATCCGAATTTTGCGTTGGCTTACGTTGGGATGGCGGAATCCTATACTACGATCCCATCGTACCCCTATGCTTCACCCGAGGAATCCGTGCCGCAGGCCAAGGCGGCCGTCGCGAAAGCTCTCGAGCTCGACCCCGACCTTCCGGAGGCGCACACGGTCGCGGGAATGATCGCGGCGACTCACGATTGGGATTACCCAGTTGCCGAGCGTGAATTCAAACGCGCTCTTGAACTGGATCCGAATCTTGCTATTACTCATTATCGATACGCGTGGGTTTACCTCAGTCCGCTCGGACGACACGATGAAGCCGTCGCGGAGATGCGGCGGGCGATGGAACTGGAACCGCTTGCGATTCAGCAGGGGGCTAACTTTGCCGCCGTCTTGATGTACGCGCGCCGTTTCGACGAAGCGCTCGAACAGGCCAAAAAAACATACGACCTCGATCCCGGCCATGTCGGCGGGCAGGCATGGCTATGTCATACCTTTAACGCGAAGGGAATGTATTCGGAGTCGCTTTCGGTCTCGGAAAAGCTGTCGCGTCCTGACTATACGTTCCTGGCTCAGATGGGCTACTCCTATGCGAAGCTCGGTCGGAGATCCGACGTGGAATCGATACTGAAACAATGGGACGAGGGGCGAAAAACTAAATACGTGATGAGTTACTGGATCGCTGTTACACATGCGGGATTCGGCGATAAGGACGCCGCATTCGCCGAGCTGGAAAAAGCCTATCAAGCGCGCGACTGGTTCCTGCAACGATTGAAAACGGACCCGTTCATGGAACCGCTTCGCACTGACCCTCGCTACAGCGATCTGCTGAAACGGCTAAATCTGCCCGAATAGTATTTATGAAACGATGCCCCGAATGCCGGCGAGATTATTTCGACGAGACTTTATTCTACTGTCTCGACGACGGGACTGCGCTTCTTGAAGGATCAGGAACCGCGGAACAGCCGACCGCGATACTTTCCGGCGAAAACAACTTGGACGATCGCGTAACCCGGCGATTCGCTGAAGACACCGGCGAACCCGCGGTGCCGCGTATGTCGAACGATGCGTATCCGACGCAGCCGGGCAGTCAGAATAAAGCCTTTACCCTAGTAGCGGCAGCGGCAATTGTCGCGCTGGTTGCTGGTCTCGGTTTTGTGATCTTTAGATATAGGACCGCTGACGATCATACTCCCCGGTCGATAAGATTGGAAAAGGTTACGACCGACGGCAAGACGTTTGCTGCGGCTATCTCTCCCGATGGAAAGTACGCGGTTTACAACGTTGATGCGGGCGGTGCGCAGAGTCTATGGACGCGACAGATCGCCACCGGCAGTCCCGTCCAGATAATTCCGCCCGCGGACGGTGTCCAGTATTCCGGTATTCGTTTTTCCCCCGACGGTAATTTCGTCACCTTCAGAAAACGCGACAGTAGCAGTACGCTCTTCACGCTTTACCAGATGCCCGCGCTTGGAGGGGCTCAGAAAAAACTCGCCGCGGATGTCGACGGAATCGTCACATATTCCCCGGACGGGAAACTGATGGCGTTTATCCGGGACAACGCTCCGGAAATGGGTGAGAGCGGTGTGATAATCGCGAACGCCGATGGGACTAACGAGCGAATTCTTGCGAAACGGAAGAGGCCCGAAACATTTCCATGGTGGACTGATGGAACGGTTGCGTGGTCGCCCGACGGTCAAACGATCACAGCCGTTATCGGCGGTTCGGCTAGCGGAGGCGTTCCGATGGAACTTGTAGAAATTGATATTGACGACGGTTCTTTTAAACCGTTCGGAAAACACGGGTGGTATGAGATATCGCAGATCGCCTGGTTGCCGGACAAGAGCGGCTTGCTTGTAATGGGCGCTGAAAAGGCATCGGATTTTTATTCGCAGCAAGTCTCTCTCATCTCGTTTCCGTCGGGCGAAGCGCGACGCGTCACCACCGATTTTAATAATTACGTGGGGATGGACCTGACAGCCGACGGAAAAACTCTTGCTGCCGTTCAGAGTTCCCGAATCTCAAACATCTGGATCGCTCCGATCGCCGATGCCAGCCGCGCTGTTCAAATAAAATCCGGAGGCACGAACCAGGAAGGAACGGACGGACTTTCATGGGCGGCCGACGGTCGAATTGTTTACTATTCAAAGGCGCGCGGTGCTGACGACATATGGATAATGAACGGCGACGGCAGTGACGCCAAACAGCTGACCGTCGACGTCGGAACAAACTACGATTTGAAAGTAACACCGGATGGCCTTTACATCGTTTTCACCTCGGAACGTGCGGGAGCGCCGAACATCTGGCGAATGGATATGGATGGA
>JBKKAS010000056.1:0-9965 GCA_046714595.1 Pyrinomonadaceae bacterium
GAATCGTTTGGACCGCAAGATCGAAGTTTCGCTTTCACCGACCGGTGCGATCAGCGGTACCGTTAACGAGAAAACGTCGGGTCAGTCAGCCAGACGCGAGCGGTCACAGCTAAAAGGGTTGTCGGCCCCGGATTACAATCGGATGGTCGAAGGCTGGATCTCGCGCGGTGCTTCAGGCGCGCGGACGACGAAGATCGCGCCGACCGACGACGCGGGTTCCGGAAAATTCAGCTTGAATGTTGAGTTTGCGGCTCCCGCCTACGCACAGATCATGCAGGACAGGCTTATGGTATTTAAGCCCGCGATCATAGGCCGGCTCGAGCGGCTCTCATTCACGGAGGGCAAACGCTACCACGCGTTTATGGTCGACGCGACCGCGTATACCGAGAATGTCAGGATAAAACTTCCGGCAGGCTTTGCGGTCGATGAAATGCCCGAAGCAACAAAGATCGAAACTCCGTTCGGAAAATACGACGCGACGTACGAGATCAGCGGCGACCATCTCGTCTTTACGCGGTCACTAAAATTAAACCGTTACACAGTGCCGGCCGCAAACTATGCATCGATACGGGATTTTTTCGGTCGCATGCACGCGGCGGAGCAGTCACCGGTCGTTCTCATCAAGAAATAACTTTCCCGACAAGGTCGTTTGATAGAGCAGCCTAAGTGGCCGCTCTATTTTTTTTCTTAATGGTTCAGGAGCTTGAACAGGGCTATCTCTTCCGGTTCGTACTCGCTCTCCACGCGTCGAATACGCCGTGTCTTTTTCGGATGAAATTCGTCCAGCGTCATGCCGGATTCATACGAGCTCAAGACCCTCGGATGAATATACGAAGCGCGGCATACGGTCGGCGTGTTACCAAGCTGTTCGGCGACCGTCCGAACAGCCGCTACGATGTTGCTCTTCAGTTGACGCGGGTCTTCCGCTTTACCTATCTCCGCCAGGGCGATCGCGGCGAGCAGCGTGCCGCCCCACGTGCGAAAATCTTTCGATGAGAATTCGGGCCCCGTCGCAGTTTTGAGATACGAGTTGATATCGCCGGGCTTGACCGGGCGAGCCTTACCGTCCGGATCCAGATAATGAAACAGCTTTCTCGTTCCGCCGAGCTCTTTCAGATCCTTCATCACCGCGGCGAGCTCTTCGTCGACAAGGATCTTCCGATGTTTGATATGGCTCTTGCCGACAAAGTCGAATATCAATCGGCCGCCGCGCTTTATCTCGAGATGGTCGTTTCGAAGGGTAGTAATTCCGTACGTTCGATAATGCCGTGCGCTCTTCTCGGTTCCAACCCGCATATACAGCGAATTAATAAGACGCATCATTACGGCGAGAACTTTTTCGCGAGGAAAACCGTCGAGCGATATATCACGGTTCGTAACCTCGCGAAGCTGCGGTAGATACTTACCGAATCTCTCGACCTTGGCGAACTTCTTTCGCTGCTGTCTCTCGGAAAATTTAGCGTGGTAGAGATATTGGATCCGGCCGGTCGTATCCATCCCGACAGCCTGAACGCGGCTGCCAGCCGTTGGTGAGATGCGAACGTGGGTCCAGGCCGGAGGAATGACCAGCGCTTTAATGCGATCGGCATCTGCCTCCGAAACTCTTTTCCCGGCGGCATCCGTGTAATAGAAACCCTTCGATTTAGAACCCTTCCGCTGCCACCATTTCGCGCGCCGGCCCCGCTCAATGGTCTCGCGTGCTTTCGCTTTATCGAATATCGGTTTTGGTATGCGCATCTCCCACCCTTTGCTCGCAATTGAATTTAGTATAGCCGATTCTTTGCGGGCGCAGTTTCAAGCGTGCCTCGCCCGTGTGGGATGAAGAAAAGTCGCGCAGGGATGGCTGAGTGCAGGAACTGGACAACCCTACAAGACAAAGAGCCAGACGCGTTTAACGTCTGGCTCTTTTCTTACCAGGCCAAACTATTACTTGCTGACGGGGTTTCCGTCAGCGTCCAGAATCGCGATCGTATATCCAAGGTCTTTCAAACCGGGTTCGATCGTTTTTCTATCACCGACGACCAGGATCGCCATTTTCGATGGATCGAGGTGCTGGTTCGCCACTCGATTCACATCGGCTAGCGTGACGGCGTTGACCTTCGCAATGTAATCGTTGAAATAGCTGTCAGGCAAGCCGTAGACGACGAGGTTCGACAGTTGATTCGAGATCTGGCCTACAGTTTCGAAGCCGGCCGGATAACGGCGGATCAGACTTTGCTTGTTGTAATCCAGTTCCTTATCAGTGATCGGAATACCGCCTCGGATCCCGTTGAGCTCCTTCATGAACTCGGAGACCGATTCTTTTGTTACGGCCGTCTGTACCTGAGCCGACGCGTCGAATGGGCCCGCTCCACGGCGGAGGCTGTAGCCGCTTCGCGCTCCATACGTGTAGCCTTTGTCTTCGCGCAGGTTCATGTTGAGACGTGCTGAAAACTGTCCGCCGAGAATGGAATTCATTACGGTCAATGGGAAATAGTCCGGATTGCTCCTTGCCACACCGACCTGGCCGATCGTGACCACCGACTGGGCCGCTCCCGGCTTATCGACAATGTAGATACCGGGCCGGTCGAAAACAACATTCTCCGGAATTTTCATCTCGGTGCTGTCTCCAGCCTTCCAATTCGAGAATGCCCTTTCGAGTTTCGGTAGAAGCGTTTTGGCGTCTGTGTCGCCGACCACGATAAGTGTCGAATAGTTCGGGCGATAATTCGAGGAGTAGAACGTTTCGATATCCGTTCTTGCGATCGCTTTAATCGAACTCTCGTCGCCGCCGGTTGCTTTACCGTAAGGGTGATTCTTGCCGTAGATCAATGTGTTATAGACGACGTTTGCGATCGCATTCGCATTGTCCTTTCTCTGCAAAAGGCCAACCAGGTCTCGCCGCCGAACGGTCTCGATCTCTTCCGCCGGAAACGACGGGTTGACGATCACGTCCGAATATAGATCCAGGGCCTTGTCGAGATTTTTTGTCAGAGTCTGGATAGAAACATTTGCCGAGTCCCAACCGGAACCAGTATTTAGGTTAGCGCCGATAGACTGGAGCTGATTTGCGATCTCGACTGCCGACCGGGTCTTTGTTCCGTCATCCATAAGTCTGGCGGTCATTGATGCCAAACCGGCACGGTTTTGCGGATCGCCCGCACTGCCTGAATTGACGACCATATTCATCGACACTATCGGAAGCTCGGAATGTCTCACGAACCAAACATTCAGCCCGTTCGAAAGCTTGTGTTTTTGAATGGTAGGCAGAACGAGTTTCGGGTCCGCGGTCGGTTTCGGCAGATTCGCGGAATAATCTTTCTTATCTTCAGACTTCTTGCTGCCTGCCGAGGTCGGACGATTCGCAGCCGTGCTTCCTTGCGACGCGGCTTTCTCCTTGCGAGGCACAAAACTCATCACGAAGCGATTGCCGTTCAGGTATGATTTCGCGACTCTCTGCACATCGGCAGGCGTGACCGCACGATACCGATCGAGATCGGCCTGAAAATAATCGGGTCTGCCTCGGAATGTCGCATAGCTGTTCATCTGGTCAGCCTTGCCAAGTACATTTTGCATTCCGAAAATGGTGCCCGATTCGATCGAGTTCAAGGCCCGGGAGACTTCCTCCGATGTCGGCGGCTCAGCCTTAATTCGCTCTATCTCGGCAACAATCTCTTTCTCGATCTCATCGAGTGTCTTGCCAGGCTTCGCAGTCGACTGGACGATCATCATCCCACCGGCTTCGAGCGCATAGTTGAACATCCCGGCATCCTGCGCTATCTGTTTTCCGTAAACTAGGTTGCTTTGGAGACGCGAGCCACGGCCCTGTGAAAGGATCGAACCTAGCATGTCGAGTGCGGCTTCATCGTTCGAATACGTCGGCGAGCCCTGCCAGACCATATACAACCGCGGCAGTTGAACCGAATCTTCATAAGTCTTGCGTGTCTCGCCAGTGATCTTTGGAAGAGCCGGGCTCGGGCGGGTAATGTCAGCGCCTTTCGGGATCGGGCCAAAATGCTTTTCGACGAGCGCCCGCGCCTGTTTCGGATCAAAATCTCCGGCGATCACCAGCGACGCATTGTTCGGCACGTAGTACTGACGGAAAAATGATTTGACGTCGTCCATCGAGGCGGCGGTCAAATCGGTGAGTGAACCGATAGTCGTCCAGTTGTAAGGATGATCAGCGGGGTGCATCTGAGCAAAGATCTTCTCGATCGCGGTGCCGTACGGCTGGTTATCATAACTCTGACGACGCTCGTTCTTTACCACGTCACGCTGGTTGTCGAGCTTCTCCTGAGTCATCGCATCGAGCAATCCGCCCATGCGATCGGCTTCCATAAAGAGGGCGAGCTCAAGAAAATTCGACGGGACGACCTCAAAGTAATTCGTCCGATCCGGGTTTGTCGAGCCGTTAATATTTGCACCTGCTTCCTGCAGCGGTCTGAAATAATCGTCATTGTAATTCTTCGAGCCTTGAAACATCATGTGCTCGAAAAGATGCGCGAAACCGGTTCGCCCGACCACCTCATTCTTGGAGCCGACGTGATACCAGAGGTTGACGGCAACTATCGGCGTCGATGTATCACGGTGCATTATCACGCGCAGGCCGTTCTTTAAACTAAACTGTTCGAACTTAATTGGGGGCAGCTTGTCTCCGTTCTTTTGCGCAATTGCGTTAACAGACATCAGACAAACAACGACCAGAAGCCCGGAAAAAATTTCCTTCATTCGCATAGCAAACTCCTTACTGAAAAAAGTATAAAGACGGAGTAAGAGTTACGCGTTCGCGCGTGAAGCCCGGTCCGCTTTCGGGCCGCTGTTTCACGCCTAAAGGTGTAACTCTTACAGGATATTATAAATCTGTTACGCAAGCGCTCACGGTCAGGTTTCGCGTTTTGCCAGTGCGACGATTTTCTCACGCTTGGATACGACGACGCCGCCCGGTTTCTCAACCGTGATCGCGTACATCTTCGTGTTTCTCGGTGCGAGCTTGGCGTTGATCGGTACTATCACCTCGCCTTCGGCGTTGACGTTAAATGTTCCGCCGTCGATCGGCGTTTTGTCATCCTGCGTTTCGTCAAATATCCAAAGCTGGTACGTTTCCTTGTTCGGATCGTTAACCGGCAGCCCCCTCAAACGCATATAACCGGCCTGCTTTGCGTCGCTCCAGACTATGTCGCCGGCGGGAGTCAATTCTTTCACGTTTCCGGCGCCCCAGCTTCCACGAGCAAGGTCTGCCGCCGAATCGATCAGCCGCTGTCGCATTTGAGTCGGTGTAAGTCGTTCCTCCTGGGTCGGCGTGGGGACTCCGACATTTGCGATATCGTTCCTCGGGCGCGTGTAGAAAAGATTTAGGGCGAGGGCGAGGCAGGCCGCGGCAGCAAATGCCCAGCCAAGCCAATTGAACCAGGAGCCCGTTTCACGCTCGTCAGAGGCGAGCGTAGTCGCAACGGGTGCGGGCCTTTTCTCTGGTACAGTCTCGAAATACCTTTTCGCGTCCGCACCGATCCTGCTCCGAAGCGATGCCGGCAACTCCTCTCTTGCATCGACACCGGCAATGCCGATGGCCGCGGCGGCAAGCTCGAATGACAATGATTCGTCGGCGACACCGGCTTTGCTCTGCAATTCGGCAAGCTGGGTTTCCTCTTGCTCGGTCAACCCGTAAACGGCTTTCTTGCAAAGGAGGTCGAGCATGATTTCTTCTGTGTCTTCGTTCATACAGCCACCTCCGTTGTAGACGTTCCACTTACCCCCAGGATCTCCCTGGCCTGCATTATCCCGCGGCGAGCGTGCGTTTTGACCGTTCCTAGCGGCATCCCCGTTGTATCGGAGATCTCCTGATGCGATAGACCTTGAACGATCGAAAGCTGCAGGACCTGACGCTGCTCGGGCCGGAGGGCGTCGAGCGCCTTCGCGGCCTCGCGCGCTTCGAACGACGTCTGCATATCACGGTCGGCGCGAGTTCCGGGTTCGGCCAGAATGTCATCCAGCGAGTCGGGAGAAAGTCGCCGGTTCATATACCTGATGCGATCGATTATCCGCCGCCGCGCGATCATGGCGACGAACGTCGTCTCCGACGACTGCAATGGATCGAACCGCTCGGCATTTTTCCAAATATCGACAAAGATCTCCTGGACGGTGTCCTCAGCATCCTCCGAATTTCTCAACATTCGGCGGGCGAGCGACCAGACCAGACCGCCGTAAGTATTAAGGCAGTCTTGGACGGCGGTTGCGTCTCCGATCGCAATTCTTTTTAAGATAGCTTGAGCCACTGATTCGGTACGAGTTATTCCCTCTAAGCTATCGCATTCACCGCCAAACACCAAGATCGGAACCGGCGGTTCGCTGGCTGCCGGCAGAGCCTCAGAGCCGCGCCATGTCTCCAGTAAAGCTTTCGCGCGTTGGCCATATTTGGTTTTAAATTGTGCTTACCTGAATCGGGGAAGACGGGAAATCACAAAGATACCGAGCATCGTAAACGTTGTGATCGCGGAGAGTAGACAGAACTGACAAAATGCTCCGATGATGAAAGCTTGCAGATAAAGAAGCCAGGCCGTGAAGATCGACATTAGG
This sequence comes from Pyrinomonadaceae bacterium, assembly GCA_046714595.1. GTDB lineage: Bacteria > Acidobacteriota > Blastocatellia > Pyrinomonadales > Pyrinomonadaceae > OLB17. Next base: position 6,553 of record JBKKAS010000056.1, read on the forward strand.
ACGACCTGAATTCCGAACAACGTCCACATCATCCGATTTCCGAATGCTGCGAGAAGCGCAAGCGAGAATGCGCAAAAATACGCGGCCGCGCCAAAGGCCGCCAGGGGTACGCCGCCGATCTCAGCGTACTGGCTCGTCAGCACCGTTTCGCAGCCCGAGATAATGCTGCAGGGAACCGGCGCCGAGGTCAGATGCTGCATGGTGAGATAGCCCGCATCCGCCAGACCGGCCAGAGCAACTATGGCAGCCGCCAGCGGCAGCTTCCCGATCGAACTGGTTACTGTTTCCGCGGCGTCCGTCTCATTCATTTCGAGTTTGAACTATTTGCCGTATTCGAGGGTGCGGGTGCAGCCGGGGCCGTCTGAGTTTGACTCGCCGCCGCTTTCTGTAATTCGGCGTCGATTATCCGGCGCAGGCCCGCGACGTTCGCGTCCGGAAAGGGAACCGGCTGGCCGTTGATAAAGATCGTCGGCGTTGAGCTGACATTCAACGCGGTCCCGCGCGAGCGGTCCTGTTCGACCCGCGAACGGGCTCCCATTCCGGCGGCATCCGTCTGAAATCGCTGAACATCAAGCCCGATCTTTTCCGCATACTCCGACCAAAGCTGTCTGAAGTTCGGATTTTGTGACCATGCCTGCTGATTTTGGAAAAGCTGGTCCTGCATCGCCCAGAATTTTCCCTGCATACCCGCGGCTTCTGCTGCCATGGATGCTTCAAAAGCTTTGTCGTGGGCCGGTATCGCAAGCGGATAGTTCCGGAAAACGAGCTTGATCTTGCTGCCGTAGATCGACTGGATCTCTTTCATCACCGGGTGCGTCGCGGCGCAAGATCCACACTGAAAGTCGGCAAATTCCTCGACGGTCACCGCAGCGGTCGGCGAGCCGAGCATGTTCGGTGGGGTCGCGCCGACCGGTGCATTTGCCGGGACCGTCGCACGCGGCGTTGCGTTCGCAGCCGGTCGGTTCACGTTCGTATCTGGTTTCGACGAGCGGGAGAACCACCAGGCCGCCACAACAACGCCGACAAGTACAAGTCCGATTATCGCCAGCGGAACTGCGGTACTGTTTTTCTTCTTTTCTTCTTTTTTCATCTTCGATTTTGGAAAGCTACTTTACTGCCCGCAGCCGGTTCTTGTTCGCCGGCATTTCGGATAACGATTCCAGAGACTCTTTGACACGCTTGTAGATGCCATCGGCGTCGAGGCCGTATCTAGAGAGAAGGTGCTTCGGATCTCCGTGCGTCACGATCTCGTCGTCGACACCCATTCGCACAAGCTTCACCTTATCCTGCAGGCCGCCGGATTCGAGCAGCTCGAGCACAGCGGATCCAAAGCCGCCGGCGAGATAAGCCTCTTCGACCGTTACTATCAGACCGAAATTCCTGGCGAGATCGAGTATCGTCCCGGCATCGAGCGGTTTGACGAAACGAGCGTTGACGACGGTTGCCGCAATGCCCTCGGTTTGCAAACGTTCAGCCGCCTCGACCGACGGATTCACCATCGAACCGTAAGCGACGATCGCGACGTCCTTGCCCTCGCGAAGAACCTCACTATTGCCGATCTCTAGAAGTTTTGGCTTTGCAGAAATATCGACTCCGAGACCGGTGCCGCGCGGATAACGTATGGCAGCCGGGCCGTTGAACTCGATCGCGGTCAGCAGCATATCGCGCATCTCGGCCTCGTCTTTCGGCGACATCAAAACGATATTCGGATAACCGCGCAGATACGCGATATCGAGCAGCCCGTGATGCGTCGGCCCGTCGGCACCGACGATGCCGGCACGATCCATCGCGAACGTCACGTTCAGATTCTGCAGGCAGACGTCGTGAATAAGCTGATCAAACCCGCGCTGAAGAAATGTCGAATAGATCGCGGCAACGGGTTTCAACCCCTCGCAAGCCATTCCGGCGCAGAACGTGACGGCGTGCTGTTCGGCAATGCCGACATCGAATGCTCGCTCGGGAAATTTCTCCAGAATTTTATCGAGGCCCGTGCCGTCCGGCATCGCGGCCGTGAGGGCGACGATACTTTCATCCTCCGCCATCAACTCGCACATTGTCTCGCCGAACATCTGCGTATAGGTCGGCGGCGCGATCTTGCTAGATTTAGGCGACAGCCCCGTCTTAGGATCGAAGGGCCCCGTCGCGTGATACGCGTAATAATTTTTCTCCGGGTTCGGGAAGCCTTTTCCTTTCGTCGTGAGGGCGTGAACGATGACCGGACCATCGTCGACCTTCTTTGCCTCTTCAAGCGCCCGAACGAGATTCGCGACATTGTGTCCGTCGACGTAACCGATGTACTTAAATCCAAGCTCGTTGACGAGTGCGCCCGGCAGTACCGCCGCAGCGATCGCGTCCTTCACCGATTTGGCCGCGTTGCGCAGATGTCGGCCGATCCCGGGAACGCTGCCCAGCACGTCGCCGATCTCTTCCTTCAAATGCTGGTAACTCTGTGCTTCCTTGATGCGGTTGAGATAGCCGCTTAAGCTTCCGACTGCCGGAGCGATAGACATACCGTTGTCGTTGAGGATTACGATCAGACGCGACTTCAGATGTCCGGCCTGGTTGATCGCTTCCATCGCCATGCCGCCGGCCAAACTGGAATCGCCGATCAGCGCGCAGACGTGGAAGTCCTCACTTTTTTTATCGCGTGCGACGGCCATGCCGAGCGCGGCCGACAGCGATGTCGATGCATGACCCGCGCCGAACGTGTCGTACTCCGATTCGTCGCGGCGAAGGAATCCACTCAATCCGCCAAACTGCTTGATCGTGTGAAGCTCGTCACGGCGCCCGGTCAGGATCTTGTGTGCGTACGCCTGATGCCCGACATCCCAAACCAGCCGGTCGTGCGGGGTGTCGAAAACATAATGCATCGCGACCGCCAGCTCGACGGCGCCGAGCGATGCGCCCGTGTGACCGCCGACGCGCGAACACGTGTCGATGATGAACTGGCGTACTTCGTCGGCGACTTCCTGCAGGTCGTCGACCCGCAGTTGGCGGAGGTCGGCGGGCGAATTGATCTCGGATAAAAATCTCATCAGATGTAGGACGGGCTGTTAGCTCGTCCTTCCAGACTTTCGTTATCTAATTTTTACGTGAGCCTTTCCGTGTGTTCCGAGTTGTTCTGTGTATTCTGTGGTTAAAGCCGGAGCCAAACCACGGAAGTCACGGAAATCACGGAAAAGTTACCAAACATTCTTTCTAGTCAACGCGTTATCAAAACCCGAATTTTACCAACCGACGACCGAAATACTAAATCGATGGACGCATTAAATTCTAGAACAATCGCCCGCTTTTTACATTTCTTTACAAGGCCCGGGCAAATACTTCCGACCAAACACCAATAACCGGCGTCAAAATACACGAAAGCGAAAGCTCGAAGATCAAATATCAAGAGGTACCAAATGTCATTAAAA
>JBKKAS010000057.1:0-4805 GCA_046714595.1 Pyrinomonadaceae bacterium
CGAAGCAATGACACATTCTTGTCGAGATTGTTCTCTTCAACTATGGTATCCGGCCACACTTCGCCGAGCAGCTCGTCTTTTCCAACGAGTCGTCCGTTCTGCCGCACAAGAACGCATAAGGTCTCGAACGCCTTTTCAGGAAGCTGGATCCGCTCGTCGTTGCGCAGCAAGAGCCTCTCGCCGACATTAAGCCGGAAATTTTGAAAGGCATATTGCTCGTTGCGGATCAGTGACATAGCGACCAAGGAAAGCAATTCAGGAAAGAGTCAGAAAACTTTCAGACGAACTGAAGTATCTTCTACGCCCTGCGGGAATAGAGTGGATAACGCAACGAATCGACCAGAGATTATGCGGATCTCGTTCTTGTTAGGGACGGCTCAGTCTATCACTCGGCCATTTTCGTTGCAACGAAAAATCCGGGACGTGAAGTTCGGACACGTTGGGTAAAAACGCTTAATCATCGGACAAATTCAAAGTTAGCGGGAGATCGAAAATGTTTAATGCGAAAATTTCTATCGGATTACTTGCGGTCGCGACTTTTTTGCTGTTTGGCGGAGAAGCTCGTGCGATACAAATAACGGTAACCTCGACGATTCAAGCCGCGGTCGATCAGGCAAATCCCGGAGACACGATTGTCGTCCCGGCCGGCACTTATAGGGAAAATGTCATCGTCAACAAAAGCGGCATTACAATTCGCGGCTCTCGGAACGCGATCCTCGATGGCGATGGGTCGGCCGGAAATCATGGTATTCGGGTGGCCTCAGCCACACCTGGGGGCAGGTTAAACGGGTTCAATCTGGAAGGCATGACTATACGGAATTATCAGAGAAACGGCGTCTTCCTTATTCGGGTTGATAATTATAGCGTTATCGGCGGCGTCTATGAGAATAACGAATTGTATGGAATCTACCCGGTACGATCGAACAACGGCGTAGTCGAACACAATCAGACATCGGGTTCCGAAGACGCCGGAATATATATAGGTCAATCCGATTCGGTCGTAATACGGAGGAATATCTGTTTTGACAACACCACGGGAATTGAGATCGAAAACAGCACCCACGTCGAGGCGAGCAGCAATCTGCTCAGGAACAATTCACTGGGTATCATCGTGTTCGTATTCCCGGGCCGGACTTTAAAAGTAACCGAGGATGTCGTCGTTGCGCGAAATACCGTCGTCAACAATAACCGTCCGAATTTGATAACCGACCCTGACGATATTCACTCGCTGGTACCGGACGGAGTCGGAGTTCTTGTCCTCGGCGGTGACCGGGTACACGTCCAAGGCAACCGCGCTCTGAATAATGACAGCGTCGGTATCGCGGTAGCCCGTCTCCCGGCTGAGCTTGCCGATCTGGATCCACTTATAGATCCGTTCGTCGACGCCAGTTCGGTGCTTAACAATGTCGTACTGCACAACGGTACCAATCCCGATCCGCGTATCGCCCCGCTGCCCGGAGCGGATCTGCTTTGGGATCTGACAGGTACCGGAAATCACTGGGAAGGCAATATCTTTCAGACTTCGTTTCCGGACGTATTTCCATGAGCACTCACCGATGCTTGATGTCGATGCGAACTAGACAAATGCGCGAACCACTATTCGCGACCTGTGTTCGTTTTCGATTGACAGCGATTCAGCCACGGCTCTTAGAGAGTATCTTCGACAAGGAGAAAAGTTACGAAAAACACAATTTCAATTAGAGGCAGCGTATTTCTGATCGCCGCCGTTCTATGCGGCCAGGCTTTCGTCGTTCAGGCTCAAACGATTTCCATTTTCACGACCGGCCTTAACCATCCGAACAAGATCATCAACTCCGCGGACGGATCGATGCTGGTTTCGGAGGCGGGCACTCTCGCGGCGGCGAATACTGGAAGAATATCGATCGTGGATCGCTCGACCGGAGCACGGCAAACATTGATATCCGGCCTGCCGTCGGGGATCAACACAATCGCGCCCGCCGCACCCGAAACCTCCGGACCATCCGGCCTGTTTCTCCACGGCCATACTCTGTACGTAACGATCTCAACCGGCGACTCGGTTCAGCGCAGTGGCGGTGGTGTCGAGCTTGAAAACCCGACAGGCGGATCCTCGCCTATTTTTGCGTCCGTACTCGAAATGGAATTACCGGGCGGATATGAAAAACTGACAAGCGCGTTTTCACTTTCGCTAGCCGGTCACGCAACGCTCGCCACCGGAGGGCTCGTAACGCTTATCAACGCCGATGAACAAGAGATGAGTATTCGGTTAGTCGTCAATCTGCCGAACTCGATCCCGAATCCGCTTCCTACCGTTCCGCTCAATCGAAAACAGTCAAATCTGTTTGGCGTCGAAATGTGGCAGAAGCACCTTTTTGTGAACGATGCGAGTCTAAATCTTCTTTACCGAATCAACATCGGAACCGGAGCGGCGACCGTATTCACAACCTTCGCTCCGAAACCTAATCCGCTTTTTCCGTTCGGTCCGCCGACTGTTGAGGCGGTTCCCGACAGCATTCACCGCGTCGGAAATACTTTGAACGTGACATATTTAACCGGATTCCCGTTCGGCCCGGGAGTTGCGGAGGTGCGACAAGTCAGCCTAAAAAACGGAAGCCAAGAAACTCTGATCCCCGGACTGCGTTCCGCGATCGACTCGCTGCATATTGAAAACCCGGACGGAAGCTCCAGTTATTACACCCTGGAATTCAGCGCGAACCAGCTCGGAATTCCGAACCCGCCGAACCCGCCGATTCCTGTCCCCGGGATATTAAAGTATTTCGCAACGCCGGAGTCGGCGCCGGTAGTAGTCACCAACACAATGCTATTTCCGACGAGCATGGTGCGTGACGCGGCAACGGGCGATATCTTCGTGACGAATATTTTCCTGGGACGGGTGACGCGCGTGCAGTTTTAGGTGCCGTTGCTCGGCTTTGTCAGGAGTGCCCTCGTGCAAGTGCAGTTAAAACGACGACGACATAAAAATGCTCGCGCATAGCGAGCATTTTTATTCTATTCCATCTCACTCTCGTCAATATCAAAATTCGCGTAGACCTTCTGCACGTCGTCGTTGTCATCGAGCGCTTCATAGAGCTTCATCATCGTCTTCGCATCGGCGCCTTCGAGCTTGATGTAGGTCTGCGGGATCATTGAGACTTCGGCGGCCTGCGGTTCGACGCCGGCTTTTTTGATGGCGTCGCTGACGGCTTCGAAATTATCGGGCGTTGTCAGGATCTCAAAAACCTCACCATCGTCCTGCATATCGTCTGCACCGGCCTCGATAACGATCTCGAAAAGTTCGTCCTCGCTCTTCGCCGCTTTGTCGACAACGATATAACCCTTCTTGTCGAACATCCACCCGACCGAACCGGATTCGCCCATGTTGCCGCCATTCTTCGAAAAGATGTGGCGGATCTCGGCGACCGTTCGGTTGCGGTTATCGGTCATCGCTTCCACCATCACTGCGACGCCGTTCGGCCCGTACCCTTCGTACGTCACCTCGTCGTAGTTTGCACCCTCGCCCTCTCCCATACCGCGCTTGATCGCACGGTCGATTGTGTCGTTCGGCATGTTCTGCGCCTTTGCATCCGTGACGGCTTTCCGAAGACGCGCGTTCGAATCGACGTCGCCGCTCGCGCCGGTGCGGGTCGCGACGGTGATCTCCTTGATCATCTTGGTGTAGATCTAGCAGCGCTAAGAATCTATATCAAATTATTTATGCTTGATCGTGTGCCACTTGGAATGTCCTGACATAATTCGGTGTTCGGTGTTCGGTGTTCAGTGTTCGGATCTTGGATCGGGTCATCACAACTCTGACCACTGACAACCGAACACTAGCTTGAAGAGAAAATATAACACGCCGATTTTTCGGACAGCAAACAGCTCATGGGATCACGCGCACGGTAAAGGCGACCGCGCCGTCCTTCTCAACAACGTTCATTCCTTTCGTGTGTTTCGGGTAATTCGTGGTTGTTCTTTCTCAACCGAGATCGGAACCACGAACCACACTAAAGACACGAATCACTGCCTGACAAAAATACTCAGCACAAACCCTTGAAGCAGGCTGATCAGTATCAGCACGATCATCGCCGAGAAATCGAACATGCCGATCGGCGGGATCAGCTTCTGGACCGGCAGCATGATCGGGTTGGTGACCCGCATCACGAACCCAAGAAATGTGTTCCGCTTGAAGACGAACCATGACGAAATGAAACGGATGAAAATAAAGAGCACCAACACGCTCAGCAACCCATAAAGCACAAACCCGATGAACATTTTCGGATTGCCGGCCGCGACACCGGCCGTCAGGCCGTCGATCACAAAGAATGCGTTCCCGATGATCTGGCTGGCAAAATAGGTGATCACAAGCGCGAGGAATATCGTCACAAGCGGTGCGAGGCGCGTGTCGATGCGAAAGCTGGCGAGGAAGCGTGCAGCCGGATAAACAAATGACTCGGTGATCTTCCTGATTTTGAATCCGAAGCGGCCGACGGTCCCGAACGGATTTGGGTCAGCGTAGTTGAAGATAAGACGGAGTATCAGGAGGGTTAGAAAAACTAGAAAAGCTCCCCACAAGATCAACCAGACAATTGGATAGACGTTTAATGAAAGCATATGGATTTTTTGAATAGATGACAGATGGCAGATGCTGGTCACCTCTTTTGATCTAAAGTCTGACATCTATCATCTAGAATCTATTCGGAACTGGATCTCTCACCAAATATTGCCGTGCCGACGCGGACGATCGTCGCTCCTTCTTCGACAGCGATCTCGAAGTCGTGACTCATTCCCATCGAAAGCTCGCCCTGCCCATTCCCAAAGACGTTCTG
>JBKKAS010000058.1:0-7674 GCA_046714595.1 Pyrinomonadaceae bacterium
GTTTATCGGAAAGGCCGCCGGAAAGGCAAACTGTTTGTCTAGCGAATAGTGAATGGTGAGGCGTGAATAATGACCTCGAAAGGTGGTCTAGCATTCTTTGCGGGCTTGGCGAGCTTTGCGTGAGAAAAATCGATTTCACGCAAAGCACGCCAAGCCCGGAAAGAGGACGATTTCGCGATTTACAATTCACCAAGGCCCGGCACGCGAACCCTCAGAGCGCCTGGAATGACCTCGTAAACGGCGGGGAGTTTTCCCGGAAGCTCACCGTCGATCTCGATGTGCACTTCCTGATCCGGATTCGCGGGCCTCGCCTCAATACGTTTGGCAAGCGTGTCCTTTACTTCGCGCAGATCGAGGTGTGAACCGTTATAAAGCGTGTAGGCGTTCAGGATGATTTTCGCTGTTCGAATATCGCCGATGTTGATCACATCCAGAAAGCCGTCGTTCAGTTTCGCGTCCGGTGCGATCTTCATTCCGCCGCCGAAATACCGAGCATTCGCCACACAGAAATTCACCGTCTGCAGCATACTTTCTTCCTTGTCGTCGATGCGGACGCGGACCGTGGTCGCCCCAAGCGCTATCACTTCCTGGAGGGTCGATAACGCGAAGCTCGCCCGCCCGCGGATCGTCTCAAGCGGCAGCCACGAGAGGGAAGTGCTGCCCTTCACACGCTCGATGATAGAGGCGGCCAAGCCAAATGAAGTGACGTTCAAGAAGTATCGTTCGGCAGGCCTGTCGTTATGGTCGACGAACGTTACTTTCCCGACGTCGATGCGCTTAGTCTCACCGTTCTTTAGGGCCTTGGCAGCTTCTCGCGCGCCGTGCGGCATTCCGAGTGTTCGGCGAAAGTCGCCGCCCGTTCCGGAGGGAAATACGCCCAGCTCGACGTCCTTACCCGACAGTAGGATCCCGTTCGCAACCTCGTTGATGGTTCCGTCGCCTCCACAAGCGACAATAAACCGGCGGCCTGACCTCGCGGCTTTCTCCGCAATACCAATCCCGTCGCCCGGTCCTTTTGTAAAGGCAACACTAAAGGCCCCGAAATGCGCACGAAAATCGCTCGCGGTCGCTGACCAGTTCTCGCGCGTCGAGCCTGATGCCGATTTCGGATTGACAATAACAAGCGGCAGGGACAAATTGATGGACAATGCTGTTTTGGGTTTTTCTGGCAAGGTCGTTCAGTATCCTTATGTATGTCAATGATGATGAGAGTTTAGTTATTCAAGTCTCATGCGTTTTATCAGCTCAATAAAACGAGGCTCGGAACGCAGGTTGTTCCACTTTGGTTCGACTTTAAGAAAAACCATTCGCACATCTTTTTCCGCGAATCCTCTTTCCAGATAATCGAGTGCTTTGCCGCTTTCGCCAAGCGCGTTGTAAATCAGTGCGAAGTTATACGGCGGAACCCAGCGCGTCTTTGAAATTGCCAGCATTTCGTCAAGAGAGGCTCGTGCTTCCGTAATTTTGCCAGACTTCGCTAAGGCATAAGCACCGTACGCGATTGATTGCGAACTACCGGGGAAAAGTTCTCTCGACTTACGGGTTGCGGCAATGGCTTCGGCAAACATTCCTTTTTCGATATAGGCTCTCGCCGCCATCATATTTGCCATTCGGAAATTCGGGTCCAGCTCAAGAGTTTTTTGCAATCTGGCTATCGCTTCGTCAGTTTGCCCCGCGTACAGGAGCAGCATCCCTTCAATCGCGTTTACTCTCAAATTAACCGGATCGAGTTCTCTTGCGAGTTTTATTTTTTCGAGTGCTTCGGCGTGTCGCCCCGTGGTTGAAAGAACGTGAGCATAAAACTCAAGTGCGTCAGGGCTGTTCGGATCAAGTTCCAGGGCACGTTTGTATTCTTTTTCGGCTGCGTTCCAATCCCAATCATACCAAAACATGACGTGACCGAGGTTGGCATGCGCTTCGGCGAGCGTGTCGTCAATTTCGATTGCTTTGTTTGCCGCCGCTTTCGATTTCGGCATAACCTCGGCTGACGGCATTTCACTGCCGACCGCACGCCCGCGATATGCGTCCGCGAGTCCGGCGTAGGCAAGAGCGTAATTCGGGTCGGCTTCAATCGCTTGTTGAAAATATGAAATCACTGTTGCGGTTTCCGTTTCCGGCCTCTGACCTCTGAGAAGGTGAAAACGCCCCTTCATATAGAGCTGATAGGCTTCGGCGTTCGTCGTATAGCTCTTTTTCAACTTTTGCTCGTCCGCTCCCGACAGTTTCAGTTGCAGTTTGTTTGAAACATCGCGTGCAACATCGCTCTGCAATGCGACGAGGTTTGTCATCGAACGGTTATAATCGGATTTCCACAATACTTTTTCCGTCACCGCGTCAACCAAGGTTATATACAGCGTCAAATCATTTCCACGTTGGACAATGCGCCCGGTCAAAATCGCCTCGACACCTAATTCTTTGCCGATCCTTTGCAATTCGTCCTCTTTACCTTTGTAGCGAAAGACGGACGAACGCGCTTTGACGTTCAGTTTGGGAAGCTGTGCCAGGCGCGTGATAAGCGACTCGGTCATCCCGTCCGACAGGTATTCCGTTTCGTTGCTTTCGTTATCGTTCTGAAACGGCAGCACGGCAATTGATATAATTTGTCTTGTGTCTGCCGAACGATCATAAAAATACCAAAAACCTAATCCGCCGAATGCCAGCAATAGAAACACTAACAGGGCGAGAAAGGCGAATTTATGTTTCTTAATTTCACTTGCCACGTATTCGGCACTCGAAGTCGTATGGACGGCATCGCCCGTCGTTGCAATGGCGTTTTGAGTATTCGGATATTCGCGGTTTGGCGGCGCGGTTCGTTCTAACTTATTTTGAAATTCTAACGCTTGCTTGACCTCTTTCAAATCTATCAGCAAATCCTTTACCGTCTGGAAGCGCTCTTCGCGGTCTTTTTTGAGCGCTTTATTGATGATTCGCTCAACATCGGGCGAGACTTCGGGCATCAGTTGGTGCAAAGGTGTGGGCGTTTTGTGCAGGATCGAACTGATAACATCCATCGCATTTTCCCCGTCAAATGGCGGTTTGCCCGCGATCATTTCATACATTACGACGCCGAAACTAAAAATGTCGCTTCGGGCATCAACGCTCTTGCCTCTCGCCTGTTCGGGTGACATGTAGCCCGCCGTGCCGATGATCATACCGGCTTGAGTGACAATTTTCTGCGTCTCGTCGTTACGGTCAGCCACTATCTTTTTAGCCAAACCAAAATCGAGGACTTTCGGTCCGCGCGCGGTGATGACAATGTTGGCCGGCTTGATGTCGCGGTGAACGAATCCTTGAGCGTGGGCTTCGGCGAGCGCGTCGGCGACCTTGAGGGCAATGTCGAAAAATTCGTTTGGCTTTAACCCTTTGTGGATCTTTTCGTCCAGTGTTTCGCCTACAATGTATTCCATGGCGATAAACGGCGTGTCACCATCATCGTGAATCTCATAGATCGTGCAGATGTTTGGATGGTTCAAAGCCGACGCGGCTCGGGCTTCGCGCAGAAAACGCTCGAGGAGATGCTGCCGGTTCCCGCTTGAATAATCAGGCAGGACTTTCAAGGCGACGTGCCGGTGCAGGCGAGTATCGTCGGCAAGATAGACTTCGCCCATCCCGCCGGTGCCGAGCAATTTGATTATCTTGTAATGACTCAACTCCTCGTTCGCCCTAAGTTCTTCTCTCTGACCAACAATTGCTTCGGCCACCTCACCGATGGCGGCGTGTTCCAGAAAACCGGCGGCATCATCTGAGTTTGCGAGCAGCGACTCGACCTCCTGGCGCACCACGTCATCGCCCTGGGAGTTGTCGTTGACGAAACGCAAGCGATCAGCCGGCGGGCGTTTGAGCGCGGCCTCATATAATTCTTTCGCTTTTTGCCACTGATCGGGAATCACTTGTTCTTATTTCCGAAGTTCGCGAAACAGCCAGACCTTCGCGATACTCCAATCGCTGGCGACTGTGGCTCGAGAAATGTGCAATGCCTCAGCCGTTTCCTCTAAACTTAAACCACTAAAATATCGAAGCTCCACAACGCGGGCTTGCTGCCGGTCCCGCTCGGCAAGTTTGTTTAATGCCTCATCGAGCGCGATCAAGTCCACCGGGTTTTCATCGGCAGCGACCAGCATCGCTTCGTCCAGGGGAAGTTTCGTGTCGTTGCCTCCGCGTTTTTTTCGATGCGTAGTTCGTGCGTAATCGACCAGAATGCGGCGCATGGCCTGAGCGGCAATGGCAAAAAAATGCGTCCGGCTTTTCCAGTTCACATCTCGTTGGTCGATCAATTTCAAATAGGCTTCGTTGATGAGCGCGGTTGTCTGCAACGTGTGACCCTGCCGTTCCTTGCGCAAATAGCGCGAGGCCTGCCGGTGCAGTTCGTCATAAACAAGGGGCATAAGATTCTCCAACGCTCCTTGTCGGCCGTCGCTCCAAGCTCGCAACATTTGCGTTATTTCGGGGGCTTTCGGGGTGGGTGGCTTCACTTTGAATCATTATAGCCCCTAACCCCCAATCGATCTTACAAGTTTTCTAGACTATTCGGCCGCGTCTGTCGCGGTATTTAGTAGAGGCCAGAAAAGCCTTTGATAAATAAAGAAAACAGGTAGGAGAAAAACAATGAAAAATACATTCGCAAAAACAATCGGGACGGCTGCGCTGGCAATTTTAATGGTTGCGACGTTCATGCAAATCTCGGTTTCCGCACAAAACCGCGAAAACGGCAGAAAACTGGAAGGCGTCTGGAAGATTGTGGTGACGGGCGTTAATTGCACGACCGGAGTGCCAAATCCGGTCTCCTTCCCGGCTATGGAGACATACGTGCGCGGCGGCACGATGCTCGAGTTTGCTCTCGGTGCAGCTACCACAGCACTACCACCCGGCACACTTCGGGGTGGTAGAACCACCGCTCAAGGAATTTGGGGTTATGAATCGAACGGAGTTTACTCTGCCGCATTTCAGTTCTTCCGTTTTAGCTCCGATCACGCCTATACCGGGACAACAAAGGGTGTCTTGGAAATTTCCTTGAGTGACGACAATAACAGCTTTACGAGCAATGAAACGTCGTATATCTTCGATACCGCCGGCGTGCTGCTCTTAACCCGCTGCAACACGCGAGCCGCCACACGCTTTGAATAGACGGCAGGCCAAGTGCGGTTTCGACCCAACTCTCGCAGGTCGAGCCAGCAGAGGTCTAGAGAAAATAGAAAAGCGGCCAACTCAGGCCGCTTTCTGTTTAACAGATCTCCGCGATTTAATCGCCGTGAACGTGTCCGGCTTGGCTCAGCCCTGACATCGCGGCATTCTTCCCTGACCATACAAATCCCTGTCGAGAGGTCGTGCCAGACATTATTGCGTCGAACGGCGAGTACGATCCGTAGCCCAACGACGCGAGCGAAACATTTGGCACGTCGGTGCTCGACGGGATAAAGGCCATCTCTTTCGAGGCTCGCGACATAAATCGCTCGATTTCCTCGAGCTTTCGCGGAAGCTCTTTCGTCATCCATTCGACTCCGCTGTCGGTGACGAGTAGGTCGTCCTCGATGCGAACGCCGATGTTCTTATATTTCTCGAAGACCGGCCGAACCTTTGCGATGAACGCACGATTCTCGGGCGTGTCGGGCATATTATCGAGCGCGTCTTCACGGATGTATATTCCTGGTTCGTTGGTGAAAACCATTCCTGCCTTTAGCGGAACGCCATAACGACCGACGTCGTGGACGTTCATTCCAAGCCAGTGTCCGAGTCCGTGAATGAACCAATAACTTACTTCACGAGAACGCGGTTGAAGCGCTTCTTTCGGCTTTGTCGGGGCCTTATAATCCGTGATCAGCCCGAGCCTCTGCAAGCCTTCAGCGATGGTATTTTGGGCGATCAGACTAAGCTGCTGAAAGGTTGCGCCGGGCTTCGTCGCTCGACCAACAGCTTCCTGCGCATCGTAAACGATCCGATAGATCTCGGCCTGTTCCTTACTGAACTTGCCGCTCACGGGGTAGGTGCGGGTAACGTCCGCTGTGTAATGCTCATATTCCGCGCCGACGTCCATCAGCAGAAGATCGCCTTTTCGAACTTCGCTTTGCGATTCAACATAGTGGAGCGTCGTCGCGTTTGCGCCGCATCCGACAATTGACGGGTAACCCCAGAAGTCGGCATTGCGGCGGCGAAAGGTGTATTCGACCTCGGCGTGAACCTCGTACTCCATTTTCGCTCTGCCCACCATCGCCATCGATCGCATCTGGGCCTCGGTCGTTATATCGATGGCGTGCTGGAGCATCTTTAGCTCGTACGGTGATTTGATATGACGAAGGTCGTCGAAGATAGGTCGCGCATTTTCGATCTTTTGCTCGGTCGGTCCTTTCGCAAACTCGCTCTCTACCCTGTACTCGCGCTTTCCGTTCTCGTCCTGCTCACCGCTCGGCAGCAGCATGTACACTTTATCGACCGCGGCCGACATGCCGACGCTGTCTTTCGATTCGAATGTGCCCCTTTCCTTGACTGCCTTTAAAAATGCCGGCAGCTCGGATGAATCGGCTATCCTCGTGAGGCCAGAGACCCGGGAAGCGTGTTCGCGCGAGTACATCTTTCCTTCCCATGCCTCGCGGATGGGCACGCGTTTTGGCAGAAACAACGTTTCTTTGACACTGGTCCCATCCTTTGTGATCACGAGCGTCGCCCCGTCCTGTTTGAGACCGGTGAGGTAGTAGAGATTATTTTCTTGCCGGTAAACGTAATCGACATCGTTCGCGTAAAGCTTTGGCTCGGCCGAGAACAGTATCAACATGCTCTTGTCCACCATCTTTGCCGCAACCGCGGCGCGCCGCTTGGCCAGCTCGGCCTGACGTTCGGCGTCAGAGAATTTCGGCGCGGGCGGTGCGACGCGGATAGCGGGCTCCGCCGCTTTTGCCGATGAAGTCGACCTGGCTGGTAAGAAGGAAAAGGCCAATCCGAAAAATAGTGCTAGGGCGATAGGTTTCTGCATAATTAGTACCTCGATTTTGTCGTGCTCAATACACGAAGGGCATTAGGGCAATGATGACAGTTTATACGAGAGACGCTTCAACCGGTTTCATTGTGTGACAATACGCCCCGATTTGATGGCGAAACGCTCCAATAAATAACCGGAACGCGGCGGCAATCTGCAAATATGATCGTCACCTCGAGATCTCGAATCCTAGGTCCTTCCACGTCGTGTTGCCAAAGTAATCCGCTGCATATGCTCGCACGGTGTAAACTCCCGGGCCAAGCGTCGCCGAATCCAGAAACCCGTCTGCGAAACCGCCGTCATTAAGTCTGTTCGACACTGCATACCGAAACCTCGTCTGGCCGGTCGCTCCGGATCGGCTGCCCGGTGCGTAGGCAAAACGCACCGCTTCATTCGAAGGCATTCGATCAAAGACGATCGTCCAGTCGATGCCTGTTACCGGCTCGCCACGGGAGAGTATCTGATATCCCAGACGATAGACGCCGAGCCGTCGTCGCTCGCCATTTCCGTCCATTCGATCGTACGCTTCGACGACGACACGTCGCTTGTCCCCAAGCCGGATACGATCGTGGCCGGCCTTTACTTGGCTCCAATCTTCACTCAGCAGTTCAACTCGTTCGATCACCGGCGCGATAGAATCTCCGATCCCCGGCAGCGTCAAAGCGGCGAGCGCGTTCATCTCAGCTCCGGGTGGTCCTGCAATAAGG
>JBKKAS010000059.1:0-1836 GCA_046714595.1 Pyrinomonadaceae bacterium
TGCGGAAACGCAGCAATGAATTTTTCGAGCGCGGCCACGCGCTCGGTGGCCAGTTCGTATCCGGAAGCTTTTTCGAATTGCGCCTTTTCGCTTAATGGGATCGGCGTCGGCTTCGGCGTTGCAGCGACGGGTTTTTTCGACGGGGTAGCTTTCGGTTTCGGCTTTTGGGCGACTACGCCCGCGGAGAGTGCCAACAAGAGAATTAAGACGGCGTACTTCATAAAACGAGGGGCACGAGTGGAATTGTATCGACAAATGATACCACGAAATTGCATTTGCGTTTTTCGGTCGTTATCCTCGCATCTATGAACGAGCTCGACGAAGCGTGGTCGCAAATGCTCGCCTCGACATTGGAAAACGCGCGGGAGTCCGGACGCAGCGACGTTGTCGATTATCTCGCATTAAAACAATCGAATGACGCCATCCGGCAGACAAGCACGACCTGGTTGTTCGATTCGCTTATTGAGATCGCATCAGAGGCAAGCCGGCACAATCAGTCGATAATTATCGAGCGCGCAGAGCCGCACGAGTTCGCATTTCGCGGAGCACAAATGGCCGGCAGCTCGCTCTTGATCCGTCTCGGCGTGCGGCGCATGACGGTCGAGGCCGGGTGGACGCGGACCCCGTCACACGGCTTTATGCGGGACGGCGCACTGGCAGCGGCTCGAATAATTCATTTCGGCATGCCGAGAGCAGGTGCTGAACTGATTCTTATCCGAGCCGGCGAGATACCGGCTTGGAAATTCACGGATGGCAGGGATTTCGGGTCGGAAAGCTTACTTCAGCAGTTCCGGAACTTTCTCGGGTCCTGACGCGCCAGCTTTTTATTCGGGCGGTTGTAAGTTAGAATTATTTCGGTTTAGCGGTTTTATCGGGAGATATTTTAAGAAGTGAAAGTAGAGCTTGAGAAATTAATAGATTTACAAAAAACAGATACAAACATTCGTCGATTAAAAAAATCGATTGAAACCGCGGAAGAAAGGCGTGCCGGCATCGAACAAGAGTTTGAACAGCACGCCTTTTCTATACGCGAAATTCAGGGAAACCGTGACCGGCTGCATACCGAGCGGGCCGACCTCGAGAGGCAGATCGCGGATAATAAAACATACCTTGAAAGAGCTGATCGGAATCTAAAACACGCGCAGAATCAAAAGGAATACGAAACTGCGATGCGGGAGACTGACGCCCTGCAGAAACAGATCGCCGTTTTCGAAACCCAGACCATCGAGAAGATGACCGGTATTGAAGAGGTTGAGAAGGAGCTTGAGGGTCGTTCGGAGGAAATAGACTCCCTCGACGCGAAACGTCAGGAAGCGTTGTCGAAATTCGAGGCCGAGGTTTCCGCGGATCGTGCCGTGCTCGACGATGAATTGAAACGCCGTAATGATGTTTTTGTCACCCTTCCCACCCAGCTTGCTTCGGTTTACAACCGTATGGCTCAGCGAAGCCGCGATGGCATTGCCGTAGCCGAGGTAGTCAACGGTTCGTGCAGTGCCTGCTTCATGTCCCTGCGGCCTCAGATGCAGGTCGAGGTGAAACGCGGCGATCAGATAATCACTTGCGAAAGCTGTACGCGGATCTTGTTCATCCCGTCGGGCGAATCGAAAGCAGCCGTTACCGACCGTTAGGCTCGGGACCACGCAATCCAAAAGTAGGGTGTCCAAAAGCTGGATCCTTCGCACTGAAAGTGCGATCAGAACATAGCCAGACGTGAAACGTCTGGTATCGGCCGATGCGTGTCCCGCACTGAAGGTGCGGAAGAAATCCCATTCTGCCGCACCTTCAGAGCGGGTGCCTTCGTGCTCGTTGTCCAGGGGTTTCACCCCTGGCTACGGT
>JBKKAS010000060.1:0-11363 GCA_046714595.1 Pyrinomonadaceae bacterium
GGAGGCAGCCTGCACCGACCGCCGTCAGCGCCTTCAGATCTCGCTTGAAGCCGTCGGGTCTGAACAATAACCAGACCGCGAATAGACTTCCCAACCACGCAGCCGCAGTGGTCCAGATGTAAAAGTAAGAGAAGGCGGTGTAGGCAAAGCATGCGACCGCAGCCATGATAAGCAGACGTCGCTTAGTGTCAGTACCGCCTGCGGTAGCGGGCGGGATCTTTGAAGGTGAAGAAAATTCCCCGGTCGCTACCGCTCCCCGGTCTGACAACTGACCACTGACCACTGACCACTGACCACTTATCAGTCTCCAAACAACCGCAAACAGAGCAAACACAGCCGGCATAGCCATCGCCGGAATGTACCTTCGAAAACCGGGAAAGTAAGGATAGGAAAACCCGTCGAAAAATATTTCAGGCAGTGCACCTTCGCCCGCGGCGAGCGCTCCACCGGCGAGAACGACGAGCGACCCGGCCATCCCATACCAGTTGCTGCCCGTCATTCGGGCAACGAGCCAGAACGCGGCCAGTGCGGCGAGAAAACCCGCGATCGCACCTGACAGGGTCATCGCCCATGGCGTGCCGATGCCCAACAATCGAGCCGGCAGAGCGATCGTGTACGGAGCAGCAAACTGTATCGAAAATAACGATTCGGGTTGTGGATTTTCAGGCGTATCGTCGCGTCCCGAATAGGGATCGTTCTTTCTCGGTCGTCCGTCGATCAGCGCGCGGACATACGACGCGTATGCGACCTCGTCGATATCGTTGTAGGCGTAATGCCCGTTCCAGTCGTCACCGCGCAGGTAAAGCATTTTCAACTGCGGATAGAGACAGAATATTGAAAGGAATACGGCGGCGATAATGCCGAAGCGCCATCGAAGCTTCATAAAAGAATGGACAGATTAACACAAGTCAGTACCGCCTGCGGTAAGCGGGCGGGTGACCGACACTGCCCGCGGAGGGCGTGACTGTGGGACCGCAACACCAAAAATTCGTGTTACCATCTCTGAAACGGAGACTATGGTTATGAGACTCGCATTGTTCCTCTTGCTTCTGCTTGCGTCCCCATCACTTCTACTCGCCGGCGAGATCGAAGAACAAAACAAAGCTCTCGTCCGCCGTTTCTACGAAGAGGTATGGTTCAAAAATAACCCGGCTGCTGTCGACGAGATCTTCGCGTCGACGTATATCGCGCATGACATCGGCGATCGAAAGAATTCGATGGAGCCGGCCGACGAGCAGAAAAAAATAGCCGCATTTTTCTGGGAGCGCGGGACGATGACCGGCGCGATCGATTATCAGATCGCCGAGGGCGACCTCGTTGCTACGCGTTGGCAATGGTACTTCGAACCGAATGTCTGGTGGATGAAGCTTCTGGGCGGCGAGCAGCACATCCCGATCATCAATGTGGTTCGAGTTCGCGATGGCAAGATCGTCGAGATCTGGAATCATCGCCATGACATCGATACCTTTCAGGCAAACATCATTTTTCTCAAGGGGCTGGTCGTCGGTCTACTCCCCGCGATCGCTCTCCTTATTGTGGCAATAATGCTTTGGCGAAAACTTCGGAAGGCGCGGGTAGCGGCACCGGCGTCGTCATAATCTGTGCGCATTAAATTGAAGTTACCAGCGAAAGTGTATTATTTTTGATGAACGCTTTGGGCCGGCAACCGGCAAGGAAGTAACCCTAGTGCGACCAACCGATATCAACGATCCAGAATATTTTCACAAGGTGGTGGATTGCCAGTACGCCTGTCCCGCGCACACGCCGGTGCCCGAGTACATCCGCCTTATCGCTGAAGGGAAATATACCGAAGCGTACATGATCAACTGGGACTCGAATGTGTTTCCCGGTATCCTCGGCCGCACCTGCGATCGTCCGTGCGAGCCGGCGTGCCGACGCGGACGCATTGATGAAGAGCCGGTCGCGATCTGCCGCCTGAAGCGCGTCGCCGCCGATAACAAAGACGACGTCAAACACCTCATGCCGCAGGCTCCGTTCAAGCCGAACGGAAAGAAGGTCGCGTTAATCGGGGCCGGCCCGGCTTCCCTAACCGTCGCACGCGATCTTGCTCCGCTTGGATATGAGATTCATCTCTTCGATGAACAGTTCAAAGGCGGCGGCTTTATGCTCAGCCAGATCCCTGCGTTTCGCCTGCCTGAGACCGTACTCGACGAAGAGGTCAATTACATCCTCGACCTCGGCATCCACACGCATTTCAAACATTACGTCTCTTCGTTGAAAGAGGTGCTCGAGCAGGATTACGACGCCGTCTTCGTCGGTACCGGCGCACCGCGCGGTCGCGAGTTGAAAGTTCCCGGACGTGAAGAAGGTGCGGCGAATATTCACATCGGCATCAACTGGCTCGGCAGCGTCGCGTTCGAGCACACGAGCAAGATCGGCAAGACCGTGATCGTGCTCGGCGGCGGCAACACCGCGATGGACTGCTGCCGCACGGCGCGTCGTCTTGGCGGTGAAGACGTAAAAGTGATCGTCCGCTCGCCGTTTGCGGAGATGAAAGCGTCGCCTTGGGAAAAAGAGGACGCCCAGCACGAAGACATCCCGATCGTCGACAACCAAGTTCCTAAGTCGTTCGTGATCGAATACGGCGACGAGGATATCGAACCGTCGAGACGCGGAGACGCGGAGAATTTGTCAGTACCACCTGCGGTAGCGGGTGGGTCAGAAAACTCCCCTCCTTACAAAGGAGGGGTGGCGGCGGCCGACGACGACGGGGTGGTTCTCTCATCCGGCGATAAACCTCGGAAGGGTCGTCTCAAAGGCGTCATGTTCGAGAAAGTAAAAGCCGTCTACGACGAAAACGGAAAGCGAAGCTTGGTTCCGACCGGCGAGCCCGAGGTTTTTTTTCCCGCCGACGACGTGCTCGTCGCGATCGGACAGGAGAATTCCTTCCCATGGATCGAGCGCAGTGTCGGCGTCGATTTCGACAAATGGGAAATGCCGATCGTCGACAAGACGACTTTCCAATCGACGCACCCGAAAGTTTTCTTCGGCGGTGACGCGGCATTCGGCCCCGAGAACGTCATCACTGCGGTCGCTCACGGACACCAGGCAGCGGTCTCGATCGATCTTCTGTGTAACGGCAAGAATCTTCTGACCAACCGCCTGAACCCTATGGTGAATCTCGTCTCGCAGAAGATGGGAATTCACGAATGGGCGTACGATAGCGAGATCGACGAATACGATCGTCTCGTTGTGCCCCAAGCTCCGAAGACAAAGACGCTCGTCAATCGCAAACAGGAAGTCGAGATGGGATTTGACCGGCTCGCAGGTTTCAAAGAAGCCGAGCGCTGCCTGAACTGCGATGCGCAGACCGTCTTCGAAGCTCCGAAGTGCATCGAGTGCGACGCGTGCGTCGACATCTGCCCGACGGCCTGCATCACCTTTACCGCGAACGGCGAAGAAGAAGATCTCAGGTCTCGCACGAAAGTTCCCGCCCTTAACTTAACGCAAGACCTCTACATCTCCGACATTCTGCCGCAAACCAAACGCATCATGGTCAAGGACGAAGACGTCTGCCTCCACTGCGGCCTCTGCGCCGAACGCTGCCCGACCGCGGCTTGGGACATGCAGAAGTTTTGGTACAACGTAACGAAGGCGGGTGAGGTAAAGTATGGGTGTAATGGGAATGGGGACCGCTAGTGGTGAGAGTCCGCATTTTAATTTTGCTGTCTATATTGTTAGCGATCCTTGGCTGTGAAACTTCACAACTGCCGGACGTCAACACACCCGATTTAAGTAAGATCTCCAAAATTAAATCCGAGGACGTTGCTCCGGATACGGAAGGTAAGAAGCCTTCGTTCCATGAAACCATTGACCAAGCCATTGTATCTGTCGGGAAACGAGGCTTGAGGAAAACGACTCTCGGCGTCGACGACATTGAAGTTAGAGTTTGGGGCGGTTTTGGAATGACAAGTCTGAGAGGCTTCCTTCTTGGGCGCGATAGAGGTGTTTGGGCGGCAAGTTCGATCGAAGCTGACTTCAATATGCCTAGGAGTTTGAAGTATAAGGAGACCGCCCTGTCAGAACCAGCTTCTGGATGGGAAGTTCCGGGCAGAGTCTGCTCGAGCACCGTCTTCTCACTCTTGCTGATGCGGAGAGTATTGATTGTAGTGCGATGCATGAGGATGGCTACTCGTACGTCGTCGAAATTAAGAAGGGCAAAAGCTATCGCACGTACATGTACGATAATCCACACCACAAGTTTGATAACCGCTGTCCGGAGGCTGACGCAATATTGGCGATCGCTAGCATTATCATGAACGATTACCGGGTGGCCGGATTTCGTGGGGACTTCTAATATCCGTCATTAATTATCGGTTTGATGGTTTTGGGCTTCGCCCCTCGGTGTGCGGAAAAGCTCTGCTTTTACGGCAGCCTATTGACACTCTATGCGGCTCCGCCGCCGTTCTCCGATTGCGGTGGAGCCGCAGGTTTATTTTTGTCGTGCCGGAAAAGCGTAGCTTTTCCGCATACCGAGCGGCGTAGCCGAAAGAAATTATTATCAGTTCTCAATGGGCTCACTGACTGGCAGGGTCCGGAGTAAAAACCGTCACTCCGTAACAGATATCACTTTCAATCGAGGAGAGAATATGTTCGTACCGTTGTGGTTATTGGTGTCAGTATCGCTGGTCACCATCGCTGTTATCGCGTGGCTGGTACTCATCGCCTTGCGGCGAAATCCGCTCCCGTTTCCAGACCCAGGATCCCGCATTTTTTCCGCAGCATCATCCGATGGCAAAGACGCCGTCGTTGAGCTTCTAAAAATGCACGGGATCAACGAGCGATTTCGAGCGGATACGGGCGGCGTGCGACGCTCGATAATGTGGGATGGCACGATCATCAACCTTCCGTCCGAAGAAGTATCTCAGAAACTAAATTCCCAAGCGGCGAGCATCGGCCTGGTGGTAAAAGATCCGGTTGCAAGCGCAAATGAGGCGGCGACATTCCTCCAATCGCGCGGCTTCACCGCCGACGTCGTTCTCGACGCCGAACCTGAACTTCCGATTGCGTTCGTCGTCACCAATGCGATGAGGTCTACAGTCTTCAACTTCCGAAAGCATATGATCCACTTGCCGAGGCCGAAGTCGGGATAACGGCTGGGGGTTTTGGTCGCAGCGCTGCATGTCTTAGTCGCTACGGTATGCGGAAAAGCTCAGTCTTCTGTTATTTTTGGCCTTGGGCTTCGCCCCTCGGTGTGCGGAAAAGCTCTGCTTTTCCGACCGCTCCTTTCAAATCTCCTCGCGGCTACGCCGCAAGCCGGGCGGCCGAGCCGCCAATATTTTTAGGCGTTAGACGGAAAAGCAGAGCTTTTCCGCATACCGAGCGGCATAGCCGAAGAGGCTCTCGAGAAAACGCTGGCTTTTCCGCACACCGACCGGCAGAGCCGAAGAAGGTCGAGCCGCATCCTCTGCTTTTCCGCACACCGAGCGGTAGAGCCAGAAGAAAGCTAGACGACGCCCTGGCTTTCCGCAAAGTGACATAGCCGAATAGGCTCTCCTCTTTTGAACTCGGTCCACAGAATTCAGATCTCAAAAAGCCCGATCCGACTGATGCTTTCGTTACCTCCAATTGATCATCTTATGGTCGGTAATCAAAGGCTCATCTTCAATCGCCTTTCCATGCCATTGCCGTGAGCTGGAAAATCGGTAGTCGTCCGGAACTTTTACAAGCTCGGCCCGAACCGGATTCAAGTGGATGTAATTCACTTTCTCCATCATCTTGTCCTCGCCGTAGATCTCGAACGCGTTCGAATGATGTTGGAAAACTGAATGTTTGTGTTCGCGATCGCGAACTTGAATACGGAGTTTCGCGAGGCACGACTCGAGATTATTCTCTTTCAGATAATCGATAACGCGTTTAGCGGCGATCCCGTTTGTAAAACGTAAGGTCTCCGATGTCGATTTGGCATTGTCGGTCAGCAGATGAAGGTGATCCGGCATGATCACATATGCGAAGATCAGAAAACCTGCCGACTTCCGGGCTTCGTCCAGTGCTTTGCACACTACTTTCTTCAGCTTGTCAGTTCGGAATATCGGAAGGCGGTTATGGGTGACCGACGTTAGGTAGTAGGCCGGTGTTGTTCGGGAGATTCGAAACATATTTGTTAGTTGGCTGCTGGCTTTTGAAAGCTCAGCCGATTTGTTCAAGGTCTAATATATTTAGGCTTCGTCTTTATCTTTTGATCACTTCCATCATTTCAGGCATAAGGCCATAGGCTTCGGCCCTCGGTGTGCGGAAAAGCTGTGCTTTTCCGTGACGACCCCAAAACCTTCTGCGGCTATGCCGCCAATTTTAGATGATCGTCTCGGAGCCGTCATTAAATTTCTATGAATTCTTCGAAATGCATTTCTCGAAGGCGGAGCCGCAAGGTCTTTTTGAGGCGATGCAGAAAAGCAGAGCTTTTCTGCACACCGAGCGGCAGAGCCGTAAAGAAAATTCGGGATCAGACGCTTTCCGCGCAGCGAGCGGCAGAGCCGTAAGAAGGTGCGGGACATCAGAATTCTTTTCCCGCACACCGAGCCGCCTCGATCACGAGCCGGATTCGCTTTCCACCCATAACCATCTAACATGTCCTCGATGGAACACTTCGACGTAGTAATAGTAGGAGCCGGACTATCCGGCATCGGAGCTGCGTGCCAGATCTCAATGGCTTGCCCACACAAGTCATTCGCGATCCTTGAAGGTCGCAGGGCGATGGGCGGGACGTGGGATCTGTTTCGATATCCGGGCGTCCGTTCGGACTCGGACATGTACACGCTCGGCTACAGATTTCGTCCGTGGCGTGACGCAAAGGCGATCGCCGACGGGCCGGCGATTCTCAACTACATCCGGGATACCGCCGCGGAGTTCGGTGTAGAGAAAAAGATCCGTTACGGCCATAAAGTAAAACGGGCGTCATGGTCCTCCGAGACCGCGCGGTGGACAGTCGAAGCCGAGACGCCAAACGGCGCCGCCGAATTTACCTGCAGCTTTCTCTACCTCTGCACGGGTTACTACGATTACGAAAATGGCTACACGCCCGAGTGGCTGGGCGTAGAAAAGTTCGGCGGGCAGCTCGTGCATCCGCAGAAGTGGCCCGAAGATCTCGACTATGCAGGCAAACGCGTAGTCGTCGTCGGAAGCGGAGCGACCGCCGTCACGCTTGTCCCCGCGATGGCGGAGCTGGCGGAGCACGTTACGATGCTCCAGCGTTCGCCGACATATGTCATGACGCTGCCATCCGAGGACCGGATCGCAAACTTTCTCCGCCGGCAGCTCCCCGAGCACACGGCTTACGCACTCACGCGCTGGAAGAATGTGATGCTGCAAATGTTTTTCTACGTCCTTTCACGGAAGCGTCCTGAGACGATGAAGCGTTTGATAGCGAAGGGTGTGCGGACCGAGCTTGGTGACGACTATGACATCGCGCATTTCACGCCGCCGTATAATCCGTGGGACCAGCGACTCTGTCTCGTGCCGGACGCAGATCTGTTTCGAGTGATTCGTGAGGGGCGTGCATCGATCGTTACCGACCACATCGCGAGCTTCACCGAGACGGGCCTGCTGCTAAAGTCCGGCGAGTGGCTCGAAGCGGACATCATCGTCACAGCGACGGGCCTGGTTTTAAAATTAATGAGCGGCCTTAAATTGATCGTGGATAGTGAGCCCGTGGATATGTCGAAGACGATGGCGTACAAGGGAATGATGTACAGCGAAGTGCCCAATCTCGCCTCAGCCTTTGGATACACGAACGCCTCGTGGACATTGAAGTGCGATCTTACTGCCGAGTACGTGTGCCGAATGCTGAACTACATGGACCGGCATGGCTTTGCGCAATGCACGCCGCGATTGACCGATCCGTCGGTAAAGCCGGAGCAGGTATTGGACTTCACATCCGGCTACGTGCAGCGGGCACTCCACACGCTGCCGAGCCAGGGTTCGAAAACACCCTGGCGGCTTCACCAAAATTACGTCAAGGATCTCTCAATGTTGCGCTATGGGCGAGTCGACGACGGGACGATGGAATTCAGGTAAAGAGTGACGAGTGACGAGTGACGAGTGAAAAGCGTTCTTGTACGCTCATAGCTATCAGATTCGTTACTCGTCCCTCAGCCCTCGTCACTCTTCACTTCCACGAGCTTCTCAATGATAAATTTCCTAGTTTTGAAGATTCAATATCCCTCATTTAACTTTGATCCCTATTAAGCCTACGCGGGTTCACCG
Source organism: Pyrinomonadaceae bacterium (assembly GCA_046714595.1). Classification (GTDB taxonomy): domain Bacteria; phylum Acidobacteriota; class Blastocatellia; order Pyrinomonadales; family Pyrinomonadaceae; genus OLB17. The sequence continues at coordinate 8,224 of JBKKAS010000060.1, forward strand.
ACAAGAACCGGTTCCAGTTGTTTTTTCCGGATCATCAGACCGATTGCAAACCAAACGAATGCGACTGCCCCGATCGCGAAGATCGTATCGCCGAAAAGGCGCATCCATCTCAAATTTTGCATAAGGGGAGTTTGCATAAACTCCGGGCTTCGAGCGTACCAGTAACCTTCGTTTACGGATTGATACGTTTGCAAGAGGCCGATCGGCAACAGACTCAGAAATATCTCCATCAGCATTCCGATATTGATCGCCCAAAAAGCGAAGGCGAGCAGCTTGGTGTTCCAGATCCGCTGCGGCTCCATCGCACGCATGCAAAAGAGCAGAAGGGCGAGGCCGAGCGTTCCGTACACGCCGTAGAGTGCGCCATGAGCGTGAACAGCGGTCGTGTTCAATCCCTGCATGTAATAGAGCGCGATCGGTGGATTTATCATGAAGCCAAAGATCCCCGCTCCGACCAGATTCCAAAATGCAACGGCGACAAAAAAGTACACGACCCATTTGTATTGCGCGAGCCACGGCCGAACCTTTGAGTGGCGGATGTTCTCGAGCGCTTCGTATCCGACGAAAACGAGCGGGACGATCTCGAGTGCGCTGAAAACGGAACCGAATGCGAGCGCGACCGTCGGCGTCCCCGCGAAGTACAGGTGATGCAGGGTGCCGATGATCCCGCCGCTCAGGTAAATTGCCCCGGACAACAGTGCGGCATACGCGGCGTGTTCGGCGCGGATCACCCTAAGCCGCGCGAAAAGATACGCGATGACAACGGTCGCAAACACTTCGAAAAATCCTTCCACCCAGAGATGCACTACCCACCATCGCCAATATTCGACGACCGTGAGATGCGAACGCATTCCCCAGAACAATCCCGGCGCGTAGAACAGCGCGATGCCGGCGGTCGTCAAAAGATAAAGCATTACGAGCGAGCGCCCGGGTGTTTGTTTCCTCAACGCAGGAATCGCGGAGCGTGCGATCAGCAGCAGCCAGAGCAGCAATCCGACGAACAGTGCAGCCTGCCAGACGCGGCCAAGGTCTACGTATTCATATCCCTGGTGACCGAACCAAAACCAAAGGTCGCCCGGCAGCATGTGCATCACGCTCATCCACTGACCGGCCATCGAACCCAGCACGACGATCAGCAAGGCGGCAAACAGCACATCGACGCCCAGCTTTTGCCGCTTCGGCTCTTAACCGCAGATGTACGGTGCGATAAAGAGGCCCGCAGCGAGCCACGCTGTCGCGATCCAAAAGATGCCGAGCTGCGTATGCCACGTTCTTGTGACGACATACGGTAAATAATCCTGGAGCGGAATTCCGTAAAAGCCTCCACCCTCGACGCCGTAATGCGCGGTGATTATTCCCATCACGATCTGCAGCAGAAACAGCAGCGACACCACGAAAAAATATTTGACCGTGGCTTTTTGCGATGGCGTGAGTTTTTCGTCGATCAGCGGATCTTTGTCCGGCGTGTCGCTCTCATCGACTTCCCTGTGCCACCCGGCGTAGAACCATACCATCCCGCCAATGCCGGCGATCAACATAATGACACTGACGCCGGTCCAGACAATGGCCGAGCTGGTTGGCACGTTGGCAACGAGCGGCTCAGAAGGAAAGTTGCTCGTGTACGAGATCGTGTTGTTCGGGCGGTTAGCGACAGATGCCCACGCCGTCCAAAAGAAAAACGAGTTGAGCTGTCGAAGCTTGGCGGGATCGGACTGGGCGTTTTTTTGTATCGCGTATTCCGAGCTTCCATTGGTGAAGATCTGGCTGTAGTGCGCGAGATTGCTTTCGAATGCGTGCCGGCGGATCGGATCGACCCTGATCGTGTTCGTCGCTTCGTCGTGTGTGTTTGTCCGCAGCAGATCCTGAAGACGCTGCTTTAACATCGCCTGCTGCTCGCTTGGCATCCCGCCGCGCGAGAATTGCCCGCCCGACCATTCATCGAGAATGAATAGCGCCTCACGGTGGAGATAGTCGGCGGTCCAGTCAGGTGCGACGTAGCTGCCATGTCCCCAGATCGATCCGACCTGCATTCCGCCCATTGCTTGCCAAACATTCTGGCCGTCGGATATTGCCTCTTCGGGGATCACAACCTCGCCCGTAGTCGTCACAACCTGCCGCGGAATCGGCGGGGCTTGGCGGAAGATCTCGGTCCCAACCCAACCGAGTATGGCGAACGAGAATACGAATATCGATACCAGCAAGATCCAGAGTTTTTTCATATTAGTCCTTAGACGGTGTGAACAGTGGAGGCGCTTTTATGCCCTTTTATATACTGTATTGCAATAGAGTAGTACAAAGACCCGGCCGCGTTCGTGTGCTTCGTCACATATCCCGGGTTTTTAGTACTGGATCAGTCTGAAAAATTGGAGTTTCCTCGGCTCGAACGGCTTCGCGTAGCCACGCCGTTTACGCCACGTGCTGAAGCACGTGGCCACGCTCAAACAAAAAAACGTACGCAATTTTCATAATAACCACTACCCAGCTTTTTTCGTATCTTCACTTTTCGGCGCCGACGCACTATCATTGTCAGTAACGACCAGGCCAACACTAAAAACGCTGCTTATAGAAATATGAAAGACGCCGTTTCCCGTGAAAATGATCGCGGGACGAAAGATGTCATCAAGATCAACGATTTCGTAGTTCGCTTTGCGAACGTGAACGGCACCGGTTCGGCTTCCGCGAATGCGCTTTTCACCAAGGCGATCTTTCGAATGGGCGTGCCCGTGACGCCGAAGAATATTTTTCCGTCGAATATTCAGGGCCTGCCGACATGGTACGAGGTGCGGGTTAGCGAAAAGGGTTATCAGGGGCGGCGCGAGGGTGTCGATCTGATGGTGAGCGTCAATCCGCAGTCGATGAAGGCGGATTTTGAGAGCGTAAAAGCGGGCGGCTATTTTCTTTACGACAGCTCAAAGCCCCTCGCTCCCGAATACAAACGCGACGACATCACGTACATCGGCATCCCGCTGATGGCGCTTTGTAATGCCGAGTTTACTGACGCGCGCCAGCGGCAATTATTTAAGAATATTGTTTACATCGGGGCGCTGTCGGCACTGCTCGATATTGAGTTTCCGGTGCTCGAAGGTTTGATCGGCGAACAATTTAAGGGCAAGGAAAAGCTGATCGAGCCGAATATAAAG
>JBKKAS010000061.1:0-13097 GCA_046714595.1 Pyrinomonadaceae bacterium
AACTACGAGCTACTGCCCGGCTCTAATTCGTAGGCACGAGTTACGCCCTTAGGCGTGAAAATCCGAACAGACATTCTGATCATCAAGCGTAAACGCGTAACGCTTACTACGTGTCTATAGCTGTGAGCTCGTGGTTCCACTCGCGCATCCACGCCATCGAGCTGTGGTCTTCGCTGATTACCGAATATCGATTCCAATCAAAGAATCCGCTGCGGTCGGGGGCGATCCGGCCGTCGGCATTAAACAGCTTCGCGACCTTTCATCCGGTATCGAATGAGGTCTCAGCCGCGAGCCGTTCGATTGAGGTGGCATATTTTACCTTCACCGAATCGAGCAGGGCTCGCTTCTCGTCGCGTCCAAGAAAATCGAATGCTGCGGGGTTCGCCAGTTTTGTGCGCGTCCACTCGATAAGATCGCGCTTGTCCAACGCCTCGCGGGTCTGTGGGATTCGTCCAACGCTGAACGAGTCCGAACGGTTAGCGCTCAAAACCTTCAATCTGCGGTGTGTCGACGGCCCGTTTCATAGGCACCAGCTGCTCGACGGATTGTGGTTCAGACCCACCGGATCCGCCTTCTTCCGGAATCTTCAAGTCACTTATTTGAAGCGTTAGATTGTTCGCGTTTGACGCATATGAAAGACCGACTTCCCTCGTGATCTGGCCGCTTCTGATCAGGTTCTCAAGTACGCTGTCGAACGTCTGCATACCGTCGATCTCGCCGTCGTTCATCGCATCCGTGATCGATCGCCCTTCCTTCTCGCCTTTTTCAATGTACTCGCGCGTGCGTGAATTCGAGACAAGTATTTCGATCGCCGCGATCCGTCCGCCGCCGACCTTCGGCATGAGACGCTGTGAGATTATCCGCCGGAAAGACTGGGAGAGCCGGGTCCGGATTGGTGCCTCTTCGATCTTGGGGAAAACCCCGATAATGCGATCGATGGTCTTCGCGGCGTCGATCGTATGAAGCGTTGAAAGTACGAGGTGGCCGGTTTCGGCGGCCTCGAGTGCGACCTCGATTGTCTCGCGATCGCGCATCTCGCCGACAAGAATCACTTTCGGTGCTTGTCGAAGCGCGGCACGCAAGGCGAGTGCGAAATCCGGCGTATCGGAATGCAATTCGCGTTGATGGACCGTGCTTAGTTTGTGTTCGTGAATGAATTCGATCGGATCCTCGATTGTCACGATATGATATTGTTTCGTGGCGTTGATGAGATCGATGATAGCGGCTAAGGTTGTCGATTTTCCCGACCCTGTCGGCCCTGTCACGAGGACAAGTCCATTCTTAAGTTGAGCGACGTTCATCACTGCTTCGGGCAGATCAAGCTCCTGCCAGTCCGGCGGCTTTGTCGGGATCACTCGCATAACGATCGCGTGTGTTCCCCGCTGACGAAATATATTGACGCGAAAACGGCAGAGTCCCGGAACGCTGTACGAAATGTCCGACGATCCCTTTTTATCGAGTGTTTCCAATCCCTGTTCGTTTCCGGCGAGCATGAGATCGACCATGCCTTTTATCTGCGTTGGCTTGAGGTTCTCCAGACCTGGAATCGGAACGCTCTGGAGTTCACCGGTTAGTTCCACCTGGGGCGATCGCCCCGGCGAGAAGATCAGGTCGCTGACCTTACTATCGACGGCAAGCATTCGCTGAAGCACGTTGTGGAATGATTTTACGTTCTCGTCTGCTAGGGAACCGTTTACAGTTCCCGTGGAAGCGGTTAATTGTTCGTACATGTGTGAAGTTACGGAAACTGAATGTGAAGCCGGGAAACGAGGATGACGACGCCGGAAGGAATTGGCACCTTCAAGCCTACTACTTTACGGTTGTTCAACGCAAAGATATGGGATCCTTGCCCGCGCCGGAATTATCAATTAGAATCATGGATTTTAGACCAACGCCAGCAAACAGCAAGGTGTAAATTGCATTGAACTTCTGTGATCAAGGAAATACGTATATGAAACGAGTTGGAATTTTAACCGGACGCGAGGTGACGTTTCCGGAATCTATGATCAACAGCATTAATGAGAAAAACCGCGGCGAGGTGGTCGGCGAAATGGTCACGGCGGGCGGGATCCGTCTCGACGAACTGAAGAAGTACGACGTGATAATCGACCGCATCTCGCACGAGGTTCCCTTCTATCGCGCGATGCTCAAGCGAATGGCTCTCGAGGGAACGTATATCATCAACAACCCGTTCTGGTGGTCGGCCGACGATAAGTTCTTTAACTTTTCACTTGCACATAAGATCGGTGTCGCTATCCCGAAGACGGTTTTGCTTCCCCAGCAAAGTTACATAAAGGACATCACCAGCGAGTCGCTTCGCAACCTGGAGTTTCCGCTCGACTGGGAGGCGATCGTTGACTATGTCGGCTTCCCTGCTTTTCTAAAACCACACGACGGCGGCGGCTGGAAAAATGTCTCAAAGATCCATTCGTTCGAAGAGCTGTTGTCGGAATACAACCAGTCGGGCACGTTGTGTATGACACTGCAAGAAGGCATCGAATATGATCAGTTCGTCCGCTGCTACTGCGTCGGCAAAGAAAAGGTTCTCATCATGCCGTACGATCCTTCGAAGCCGTATCTCTCGGGCGTGCAGTACGTGAATGTCGAGAACTATCTGGCGCCGGAGCTGCACCAGCGGGTCGAACAGGATGTGATCACGATCTGTAAAGCCCTGGGCTACGACCTAAACACGGTCGAGTTCGCGATCAAGGACGGCGTTCCGTACGCGATCGACTTTATGAACCCGGCGCCGGATGCAGAGCTCGCATCGGTCGGTGAATACAATCACCGCTGGATCGTGGATAACCTGACCGACTTTATCTTGCGGAAATTGGAAGAAGGACTTGAGACGCCGGAATACCGCTGGTCGGCAATGCTTAATCCTGCCGAGAAGCAGGCTAAGGCCGCGAAAAAAGCCCGTAAATAGTTTTCAGAGTTAGCAGAGTTAGGGAGTAGAACCAACTTCGCTAACTCTGGAACTCCAAAAACTCTAAAAACTCTGAAACTCTGCAAACTCCGGCAACTCAGTAAACTTCCTTACTCGTCCGATTCCATAAGGTCGAACGGAATGCGCGGCGACAGCATTTTTCCCATCAGGATCATGACGATCCAGACCATCAAACTGACTCCTGAGACCGCCCAGCCGACATTCGCGATCACGGAATCGTCGAACAAGATTCCTACGGCTATCACGACAAAACCGACCCCTACGACCTTGACCGACGAACGCTTGGTCTTGTCGAGCGTGTCGAGAAGATTGATGCGACTGATCTCGAGCTCCATGTATTCCTCATCACTGTGCAAGTGCGAGAAATAATCCACCTCTGTCTTCGTCCAGCGGCGCAAGGCGTCGGTTTCCGCAAGCTGGTTTGCCGCAGAAAAGTTGTGAATGACGTGTGCGATCTTTCCCTCACGCAGCGACAGCTCGGCCATTCCACGCAGCGTCCTAAAGCTTTGGCCGAACACTTCAACGGCCTTCTTAAAAGCGATAGAGGCACGCCGCCATTCGCCGATCTGGAAGTAGCTTTCACCCAGCCTCGCCAAGAGATCGTGGTCGTTACCGGCATGTCGTTCTGCGAGACGCATCATCGCGAGCGCCTTGTGCTCCAACTTCTCGTCACTTTCGGAACCGGCAAGCATTCGCAGACACGCGGCAAAATCGAAAAGCAGTCGGGCATCTCGAGGTCGCAAGACCGCCGCACGACGAAATGCCTCGAGCGCCTGAAGCAGGCGACCCGAAATACGCAACTCGTTCGCGAGTCGCCGAAGGTGTTTGACCTTCTCGGCCGCGTCTCCCGCATCGGCGGCTCTACTCTTGATCTGCCGCCGCAAGTGGATGTCCAGCGATGCACTGTCTAAAACGTCGTTAGAAGGAATGTCCGACTCTCGGGCGCGTTTTCGAAGGACGTGTTTCTCGACAAGGTAATCCCGAAGATCGATGGACGCATTATCGAGGATGTCCGCGTCGAGAACCGGCAGCATCGCCTTGATCACGTTGAGGTACCCGCGGTGTCCTGACGAAAAGACGAAGCGGGCCGTTTTGCCGCTGATCGTCGTTCGGTACGTGTAGTAAATATTGCGTCCCCGCTTGATGCCCGGGAAAACTGCAGTCTCGACCTGTTCGATGTCCGAGATCTTTAGCCGGTCTCTTACTCCGGTTGCCCGCGCCAAAAGCCGCGGCAGCAAACCGGTGCGGGCGATCCGCCTTCCATCAAACACAATTGCGTCGGTCAACCACAGAAAGGGAATGATGATCCAGACCGCGGTCGCGAGCGTAAGTGCGTACGATGAATATCCGAGATAAGCGATCAATGCCGATAAGAACGATGCCACAAAAAGCGCTACGAGATAGCTCCCCGGAAGGGATCGAACCCGGGCGGTGGAAGTTGGGTTAGGATTTAATGTTTTTTTCACAGTCATCGAAATGTCGGTCGCTGAGAAGGCAGGGTTTCCGGGCAACCATCGAATTTCCCATCCATGTTTTTAAAAACAGCCAATCGTCGGGACATTCAAAAAAGGCCCTAGTTGAACGGCTCGTCACCCTCCAACTAGAGCCGTGCTGATTCAACAGATCACGTTACTGTCCGAACGGCATGCCACCGAGCGACGCGTCCGGAGGTGGTTCCGGAATTTCCTTCGCCTTTTCAGGATCAAGCTCCTTCAGCTTTTCCTTCGCACTCTGTGCAGTAGGCGTCAGGGTTACCGCTTTGCCATCCGGGTCCTTCACCTCGCTTGCCGCCTTAACGAGATTGAAAAGGAGATCGACTGCTTCCTGTTTCTTGCCCTGCTTTTCGTAAAGTTTCGCGAGCTCGAAATTGATCGTATCCTTCGAAACGATAGGATCGGGCATTCCACTCAGTTCTTGATAAAGTGTGACAGCCTCATCGACCTTTCCGTCGTCGGCCCTGGTCTGGGCGAGGGCGAACTTCGACATCTTGCCGACTTCGTCACCGGAAGCTGCCAGTGCCTCTAGCTCGGCCACAGCGGCCGGGCGATCCAGTCCGATACGGTTCACAGCCGCAAAATATTTTGCCTTCTGCCCGATATCGCCACCGAATTTTTCAGCGACGCTCTGAAAGGCCGCGACCGCCGCCTCTGCCCGCTCTTTTTCGGTCTTGAAAGTCTTCTCCGTAGAGCCCGCCGGAACCGGCTTATCGCTGACGCTCGTCTGGGATACCTCGATCGCCTTCCCAAGCGCCGCCTGGGCCGTAGCGCTGGACCTGCCACTCCAGGTGTAAATTAGCCAGACGACAAGGGCCAGTACCACAAGCGCGGCAAGGCCGTAAAGAATGTTTCGTCCCTGTCCTTCCAGTTTTCTGCCGGCGTCCTCGATCGTTCCGCCGACCCGCTGTTGAAACGGGTCCTGATATCTGGGTTTATCCTTTGTTTCGTTCGCCGCGACCGCGACCGGTTCGATACGTCTCTTTTTCCGTGCCATCTTAAAAAATGCAAGTCTACAATACTCGGCCGTTGTATAATTCAGGAAAACGGGCCGTTTCCAAAAGAGCTAATTTAGCTTAAATCGGCAGCCAGGGCAAATAGAACCCCTTTTTGAAATGGAAACGGCGATTCCCAGCATCGGTTTTTCTGTTCCATCGGGAACAATGTTCGAAGTTAAGTGTCTAAGTAACCGTTCGCGTTGATCGCGAACCGCGAAATTCGAAGTTTCTCTGTCGAGAGAAGGCAGAACACGAGATGGTCTTCGGCAAGTCAATTGCTTTTGACGAGGAAGATATTGGAAAGGTCGCCGTGGCGGCCGAAGTCTCTCGTGCGTACACAATTGCCGATTCGGATTTCGTCGAACGGCTGCGGAATGGCGACGCCGAAGCGTTCGACACATTGATAACCAGATACTCCGGCGATATCTACTCATTGCTTTGCCGGATAACTGAGGACGCTGACGAAGCTCGCGACCTAACTCAGGAAACGTTTCTGAGTGCTCTGAAAGCTGTCAAGTCGTTTCGCGGCGATGCTGAATTGAAAACGTGGCTGTTTCGGATCGCTTTGAATCATTCCAGAAACAGATTCCGCTGGTGGAAACGGCGAAGGCGAAGCGAAACAACATCGCTTGATAGCCCGCTTGGAGACGGGGCCACAACATTGGGCGATACGATCGCCGACGACGGCGAAACGCCAGAACAGGTGGTGTTACGCCTGGAACGCCAGGAGCAACTGATGTCGGCCCTGGGCAAACTGCCTGAAATTTTTCGCGAAGCGATCGTCCTTTGCGATATCGAGGGACTTAGTTATGAGGACATCGCGAGGACGTTGAACATAAATATTGGTACGGTGAAATCGCGTGTCGCTCGCGGCCGCGAACAACTTCGAAAACGTCTTAGCGATTTTTGACAATCGAACGGATGATTGACTCGCCCCGGTTTTATCTTTGAAGACAAAACAAATCGGTGCCAAACGAGGTCGAAGAGGACGAGTGTGGTTCATCAATCCGGCGGAGAACGATGATGACGGGCGTCTTTGAAACAGACCAGCAACAGCGTCATCGCACGCATCCGTTAGGACGAGCTGCTACGCGTTGTTTTCTGCGAGCAGGAAGCAGCCGGGGTCAGTCAGTCATTCGCTCGAAGCAAGAATTATGACCAAATGCGAGGAGCTACAATTCGATCTGCCGCGGTATTTCGACGGAAGCTTGAACACGAATGAGCGTTCGACCATTGACGCTCACCTTCCTGAATGTCCGCTTTGCAGGCAGAAACTCTCCGAGTTTGAGGATATATGGACGGGATTAAGATCGATCCCGCGTCTGTCAGCGCCTGACGATCTGGTGGGTTCGATACGGGCGTCGATCATGGCTCATCTCGCACCCGCGTCGACCTCACCGGTTTTCCATCTTATCGATCGACGTCGCAGTTGGGCCGATATATGGCTGATGCCGTATTCGGTCGGTGCACTGACAACCTTGATTCTGGGCTTTGTGATGCTTTCGCTGGTGCTCTCGACGCCGGTCCCGCAGTCGGCGCAGAACTCAACCTCAACCAGAACGGAAACACCGATCTTCCTGACGAATAGTTTCGAGCTCTCGCCGGACGAATACGCTAATACACGTCTGGCTATCTCCGGAGAGTCGCCGAGTATCAATCCGCAAGGAGCTCTGGTGGCGTTGACAAGGTCGCTGGTCCGCGGCGAGATGAATGACGATGAAGTTGTTGTTGTTGCGGACGTCTTCGGCAACGGTTTGGCTCGGATCGCCGAAGTCGTCGAGCCTTCACACGACGGCCGGGCGATCGGAGAGCTTCAAAAGGCCCTGCAGTCAGATCCGGCGTTCGCTCCATTCGTTCCCGCCAGCCTTGATCAGCGGTCTGACAATATTCGCGTGATCTTGAAGATCCAAAACGTCAACGTCAAAACTTATTCGGACAGGCCGTAGTCTCTCCGAACTTTAAAATAGCGAGGCCCGGCAATCAGATTGACCGGGCTTCGCTTTATACACTCTTCGCCGTGTGCGCCGTTTAGGACTTATCGATCTCAGCCTTTAGTTTGCCCGCCAGTTCCGGATCGAGTTCCAGCAGTCGATTATATTGCTCGAGCGCCGCCGTCTTATTCTTCTGTCGAAGCTGAATTATCGCCATATTATAGCGAGCTTTAACGAAACGAGGGCTCAGCGCTAAACATCTCGCGTAAGCGTCGACGGCCTTCTCGCGCTGATTGTCCGCAAAGTAAGCATTGCCGAGTAAATAAAATCCGTCCGACGAATCCGGGTTCTTCTTTGTGAACTCGACCAATCTGGCCACCGCCCGCTTGTAATGTTCCGTAGCCTCGTCCGGCTTGCCGACCAGATCGAACGCACGTGCAAGATAAAAGTAAGTCTCGCCGTCGCCGGCATTCCGTTTCAGTGCATTATTACACTCGCGTATCGCCATATCTGGTTTATTCGCATCGTTGTACGCCCGGCACAAATTCGTGTACGCGAGGTATTCATTTGGAAGGAATCGGATGCCCGCCTGAGCGGCCTGAACTGCCTCTTCGTTTCTATCTGCGAGACTGTAAAACCAGCTGAGATTTGTGTAGATGCGGCCATCATTCGGGAAAACGCGCAGCGCCCGGCGTGAAATATCAATGGCCTCGGTGAAGCGATTCTGGCTTCGGTAGATCTCCGCCAAATTCTCATACGCTGAATACGTATCCGGCTTCGCCGCTATCGCTTTCTGATACGCAGCTATCGCATTATCAAATTTCCGCTGCTTTCGGTAGCCTTCCGCGACAAGCGTTTGAGCCTCGCCAAGGAATGGCGTGCCGCGTTTTATCGCTTCTTCTGCGGCTGCTATCTGCTCTTGAACGTTACCCAACCTGGAATGCGAGCGAGCGATCTGTATGTAAAGATCGCCTGCGGTATTCGGGGCTTTCAATACTACTTTCTTGTATGCGTCAACGGCTTCCCGAAATTCATTCTTCGCATAGCTAATATCTCCCAGAGCCTGCAGGAATTCGAGGTTGTTCGGATCAAGTGCAAGCCCCTGTCGAATGTCGGCCAACGCCGGGTCGTAATTCTTTCCCGCGTAATGCACGCGCCATCGGATACGATAAAGCTCAATGGGCTTCTTAAACCCTTTCTCCATCGCGGTGTTCAATTCAGGCAACGCAAGTTGGTTCTCGTCCAGGTAATGATGAGCGACGCCTTTCCAGAAATGGTGATCGGGGTTATTGGGTTCCAGCGCAATGGCCTGAGTGTAACCATCGATCGCGACTTTATAATCGCGCTTCACGAATGCAGCCGCCGCGCGATCGGCTAATTGCCTCGCCTTACGAGCGTCTTTCTTGGATTGTGCCGAGATGTCGACTGACGTCGAAAGCAGTAGCGAGAGCATAAAGCATGGCACAGCCAAGCTCAGCAGGAGTCTTTTTAGATTCATCGCACTAACCTCATTATTGAAGAATGTCCGTTCTGCCGCGAGTGGTTTTCGGCTTCGGCGTCGCCTTTGGAACTGTCGTCGAAGAGGGACGATTCGCAGGCGGCCTGGAGCCGAGTGGTAACGGCCGTGATGTCGGAGAGTCAGTATCAGCGCGCGCTGGTGGCTCGGAAGTTACGGAAATTGCATTACCAGGATCAGCCGAGCCAACGCTCGGTTCCACCGTCTTTGAGTTCGCTGCGGCCGTGTTACCTGCGTCCACCAACGACTCGGATGTCGTCGATGCGACCGGGGCTTCTTCGACGGACGCTTCAGGCGATGGAGACGGCGACGGTAAAGCGGAGACCGACGCAGCGTAGTAGTTATTGTATAAATACCAACCGGCACCGGCCGCACCGAGCGCCAGAACCAACACAGCCACGAGTCCTCCGACCACAGCAAATGCTTTACCCGCCGACTTCTTCGGTGCAACGGGCGTACGATCCGGTTGACTGGAACTCGGCGCCCCGTCATCGAGAGTGCTGCTCGCTTTAGGCGACGAGGCGATCACAGTAACAAACGAATCGTTCATGTCCGACGAATCGCTGCCGACTTGGATTGGAGCAACGAACGCCTCAGAATCGCCGTTTGTGACAGGTAAAAAAGGCTCCGACGGTATCACCGCCGGTCGCGCCAGTTCGTAATTCTCAGCAGGGTCAAAGGCAAGAGTAGCCTCAAGGTCGACACTTTCGGCGTCGGCCGGTACTTCAGAACCGTTCCCGATATCCGGTGCAGCGTCAAGCGGTTTAGAGGGCATCATCTGGCTCTTTTCCACCGCCGCCGAAAAAGCCTCTCCGGCGGGCAGGGCCTCACCGATATTGAACGCGACCGTTTGTGCCGACATGGCCTCTTGCATCTGGGTGAAAGCCCGACGCAGCGCTTTTTGCATTTCGCGCGCGTTGCCAAAACGTCTGTCCTGGCTAACCTCCATTCCCTTCAAGATCACTTCCGAAACGCCCGCAGGTATTTCCGGATTAAGGTGATGAGGCGGCTCGATAGAATCCGGCAAGCCGTTCAACATCGTATCCGCGCGCGTCAAAGCATCAGCCGGGATAACGTTCGTCATCAACTGATAAAGCGTCGCCGACAACGAGTAAAGATCGCTCCGCGGATTAGTTCCGATGCCTCGGATCTGTTCCATCGGCGCGTAGTGCGGTGTATAGCCAACCACGCTGCCGGTGCTTCCGGTGTTCGAGACATGTGTCAGTCCCGTCGAGGTTTTCGAGAGGCCGAAGTCCAGGAGAATAATGTGATTCTCGTCAGTGAGTTTTAAATTTTGAGGTTTGATGTCGCGATGAATTATCGACGGCTCGTGCGAGTGGAGATACGACAACGCGTCGAGAAGCTGATCCGCCCAGAACATGACCCAGCTCACGGGAAACGGCTTTTGTGCCGACTCGAGCCGTTTCGCGAGATCGTCGCCCGAGATATGTTCCATCACCAAAAACTGCTCATCGTTCTCGCCAAAGTGGTCGCTCACTTTCGGCAGAACCGGATGACGCATACGGGCGAGCGTGCGAGCCTCTCGTTCGAAAGCGTTCGCGAGCGTTTCATCCCCGGCAAAATACGTTCGCTTTAACGCAACCGCACTTCCAAGGCGCTGATCCACGGCGAGATAAACCTCACCCATTCCACCCTTACCGATCAGATGGACGACCAGATAGCGATTCTGAATTAAAGTGTTCTGGGCTAAAGCTTTCATCTTTTGAGCAGGTGAAACCAACGGACGGAGGACGATCTGCCCTATATTTTCCACCAAATAGCCTCAAACATCAATAGGGAAACGGGAGTTACGCAATTACGCCCGCTTACTCTTGCGATTCACGTACGGCCATTTGCCCAACATGCTGCCAACAACGACCCCTTGCCTTAACCCGGCGTGTGCAAGGAGTACCTTTTTTTGTGATCGCTCCGCAGTAGTAAACCGCTTCGGTAGATGAATTTTTCTGTAGCTCTCGTTGCTTTAGATTTGACGTTGCTGCGTTTGCCGTGGCGACCGGGGAGTTCACAGGATCCGGTGAATTTGCCGGGACCGCGTTTGATATGTTACCCGTCCGCACCTTATTGTCGCCGCTACGTTCGCCGAGCCGGGCGGTCGAATTTTTCGTCGGCGGTGATGGGCTCGTGCCCCTGCTTCCACCGATGTATGCCGTCAGGCCGGCCGCGCCTATCAATATGGCGATCACGGTCACCGCTCTCGGTAAAAGATCATGCTGCTTCTGTTCGATCTCGCAAAATTCACAAAACCGTCGACTCGACAGCGGCGTCCATCTTGCGCGGGCGATCTTTTCTCCGCAGTGGCAACAAAAATTGGGACGATAGAGCATTGTCTGCGTTGGGAATCGCTCTAAAAAGAAAAAAGGCTACACCAGAGGAATGGCTAAGTATAGTCTAATTAATTTGGGTTGTTAAGAGCCGGCTGGAATAGGCGCGATGCAACTGCGCTATTAGATAGTGCGTCTGATTGTTAGAATTTCACCTATGCCGTTTCGCGAACCTTTTGTTTTAATTTTGATCGTGCTGTCGTCCGCGTTCGTCGGAGCGGCACAGGATGACGATCCGGTGCGTGTGGATTCCTCGATCGTCCGCGTCAACGTCGGTGTCGTAGATGATCGCGGGCGTTCTATCACAACACTCGACCGCTCGAACTTTACGGTTTATGAAGACGGTGTAAAGCAGGACATCTCGCGGTTTGAAGCCTCGGCCGCGCCATTCAGCGTAGTGATGATGCTGGACATGAGCGGGTCGACGCGCAGCTTTCGACAGAATATCCAGATGGCTGCAACCCGCTTTCTCGATGCGCTCGGACCCAACGATCGCCTCGCGGTCGTCGAATTTTACACCAAGGTAAACCTCCTGAACGATTTCACATCCGACCGGCGAACAGCATTTCAATCCATATCCGTTGCGAACGGATCAGGAGAAACGGATCTTTATAAAGCCCTTTTATTTTCGCTCGGCAAACTCGCTGGGGAAAAAAACCGTCGCAAGGCGATTGTCGTCCTGACGGACGGTGTCGATACCGATGCACAGAACGCCGACCGCAAGGCGTTGGAAATGTTAAAAACTGAACAGATCCCGACCGCCCTCAAAGCGGAAACCAACGAGGCACTCCGGCGCGTTTTAGATCGGGCGGATGTACAGGGCGTCACTATTTATCCACTAGCACTGCCAACCGGTGATCCGGCGAGATTGGCGGATCCAACCCCGCGTCAGATCGCGATGTACACCGCTGCACGTGCTCGCCTCAAACTTGTCGCCGACCGGACTGGCGGCACGCTTAATTCGATAAGACGTCTGGAAGAGATGGGGACGTTGTACGCCCTTGTCGCGGCCGATCTGCGAACTCTGTACACGCTCGAATATCAACCCGCAAACATCAAGCGTGACGGCAAGTGGCGTACGATCAGGGTAGATGTCGACAAGCCCGATCTGATCCCGCGTGCCCGCCAGGGATACTTTGCGAAATAAGTTTTCAGAGATTGCAGAGTTTGGGAAGTTCGCAGAGTTTGCAGAGTTTTCAGAGTTACTCGTGAGAACGAACTCCGAACTCCGAACTCTGAAAACTTCCCAGACTCTGCAAACCCTGCAAACTTCCAAAGCTTGACATGACCGCGTACGGTTTGTAGTCTAGCTATTCGCGTTTTACGCACCCGTAGCTCAGCTGGATAGAGTACTTGACTACGAATCAAGGGGTCGCATGTTCGAATCATGCCGGGTGTACCATCCTAACTTAATGAATATATCGCTTAACGAGAAAGAAAAGACAGGCTCAAAACCTGTCTTTTTGCTGTTTGGGTGGATTTGGGGTGGATGCTTTTCTAAAAGCGATGTGATTAACACTGCTTAGAGCTCGGACACTGCGTTGCCTTTGGGTTAGACGCAAATTAACCGTATAGAGCTTCGGCGCGTCTATCGGCTGCATCTTTCTCCATACCGGGCATTACGAGTGAGTAGATCTCGATCGTAAATTTAACGTCCGAATGCCCACATCGCTGTTGCACCACTTTTGGATGTTCTTTCCGGGTAATCATCGGCGACGCAGCCGTGCGGCGAAGCTTGTGCGAAGGGCTGGTACGGTTTTAACATTATGAATTGGCGTGCGCGCCAGCGCCGTTTCGATGTGCTTTAATCGTCCGATCTTGTTGACAAGATATACGTCTTCAGAAAATCGCTGCCACGCAAATGATGAGC
>JBKKAS010000062.1:0-6977 GCA_046714595.1 Pyrinomonadaceae bacterium
ATCGGGCAGCTCTACCTTTTAACCGTTAGTGCAAAGCAATTCGTTTTTGAACCGGACACGCGGATCCTTTCGCCGCACGACGATCTGTCTAATGAAGATTTCATGGCAAATCCGGTTTATCGGTAATTAACTAGCTGCGAAGCCGAAGATCGACTCTTACCCAAGCGATGGAGATAAGCAGTGTTATGAAATTAATGATCAGTATCTTATCGAGCATTGTTATGTTCGCCAGTCTGAATTCCGCAGTCCTGGCCGAAACTCGGCTCGACTTTGACGGCGACGGAAAATCTGACTTTGCAGTTACGCGGAACAGGACCGTCGGAAGCGAAACCGTCCTGGATTGGTATATGGCCCAGAGCAGCACCAATCTTTTGCGGCACGCCCAGTGGGGCATAGGAAACGGTTTCGACCATGCGCTGCCGGCTGATTACGACGGCGATGGTAAAACTGATCTCGCTGTCTGGCGGCCATCAGCGACGTCCGGACAAAGTTTCTTTTTCATCCTCAACAGTTTAAACGGAACCGTGCGAATCGAGCAGTTCGGTCAGGAATTCGACCAAACTCGAGAGGTCATCGGCGACTACGACGGGGACGACAAAGCCGATTTAGCCGTTTACCGCAGCTTCGGTTCCGGCACTCAGAGCTACTACATCTATCGCGGATCCCTCAACAATCCTAACGGAAGTCTGACTTATGTTCCGTGGGGAACCGGCGGCTCGCGTGTCTACAGCGGCGATTTTGACGGCGACGGCAAGCTCGATTTCTGTGTGCGGCCGCCGAGTTCCACCCTATTCGTCCTGCGTCGATCATCCGACTCAGTCGTGGAGTTCATAAACTGGGGCCTCAGCAATGACGCAGGCGTGCCGGGCGACTATGACGGCGACGGTAAAACAGATTTTTGTGTTCGGCGATCGGAACTCAGTAACGGTCAACATCACTGGTACATTTTGGAACGTGACGGAGGCGGAACGGGTGCGGCACCCATCCGTTGGGGACGCACGTTTCCGAACGCTCATTTGCCGCTCAGCGGTGGTGATTACGACGGCGACGGACTGACGGACATCGGCGTATGGCGGGCAGAAGACGGTCAGTCCGGCATCTTTTTTATCCGTAGATCAAGCGACGGCAGCATGCTCACTTATGAATTGGGGACAACCGGGGACAGTACGCTTTGAGCCTATGCCGTCGTCCGCACACGGCTGCTGTCTTGATTGCTTTGCCAGGTAACGGCGTCGCACAGTCTGGCTTCGCTACCCCTCCGGCGAAATATCAGCGTGCTTCGCGACGCGTGCAGGGGCTTTGCAGCTTTCGCCAAGAATGGTGCGGAAGCTGTGAGGCCTCCTGCCCAAGACTTTTGAAGAAATCAGGCCCGAATCCAAAGGTACTAATATGAAAAAAGACCTCTCCGTGTTCTTTCTAATTGTTTTCCCACTACTTGCCCTACTTGGGCCAGCTGTAGCCGGGCAGTCGATTCAAACGGCGCAAGGCTCGACACCGGCGTCGATACAGCCAGCGATGAATCAGTTTATTACCGCCCTCGGCGGCGGAGTCGACAACGGTACCGGAGGATCGTTTGTCACTGGTTGGCGCCAACTCGACCTGGGTCTCGTGACGGATAATTTCTCGGAGCCGAATGTATTCCCCGGTAACTATTTCAAGACGACGGTGCCGCGCGGCGGCGTGCTTTCGTCACGCTGCAGGCACGTAGTCCTCGCCGTGAGCGCGGACGCGGTTAACCCGACGAATACACCCGTCGGGTTCTCCAATATTGAGCCAAGTTATCTTGGTTCTTTCATCACTTATAATTCGCAAAGAATGCTGGCAATGAAGTGGCCGGGAGCGGGATTTGGAAATTGTACATCACTCCTGGTGAGCTTTTCGATCCCGGGAACAGACGTCCCGGCTACGGTGAAGGGCGTCGGCATTGTATTTACCGACACCGACACAGGTGCAAATACGAGAGTGCGTTTTTACGATAGCAATGGGGACCAGATCGGTAACTCCAGTTTTGGATTGCTCAACAATAACAGTGGTCTTTCGTTCCTTGGAGTTACCTACAATGCAGGTCAGCGCATTGCATCGGTCGAGATCGAGCCCGGCGCAGTACCCATTTTTCCCGGCGGACTTGACGGCCCAGACTATACCGTGGACCGCGTCGCGATCTCAGCAATTCTCTACGGCGAGCCGCGTGCGTCACAGTTTCACTCCGGCGATTTTGACGGCGACGGGTCGGCCGATTCGGCGATCTTTCGTCCGGCAACGGGGCAATGGTTTACTTTCAACAGCGGCTCGAACACATTCTCGGTCGATCAGTGGGGCGTCAACGGCGACATTCCGGTCGATGGTGATTTCGACGGCGATTCACGCGCCGACTTATGTATATTCCGTCCGTCAAACGGCCAATGGTGGCTCAAACGAAGTTCCGACGGCTCGACCCTGGCCGCGACTTTTGGGCAGGGCGGAGACAAGCCGGTCGTCGGCGATTACGACAAGGATGGAAAATCCGACTTCGCGATCTGGCGACAATCAAGCGGCAATTACTTCATTCTTCGAAGCAGTTCCAACTTCTCGACATTCTACTCGTATCCGTTCGGACAGAATGGCGACATTCCGGTACAGGGCGGCGCACAATAGATCACCGACCGATCTAGACCGCCATGGGAGGCTTTTCGACTCGAAAAGCCTTTTTTATTACGAAATAGACCGATATCAATCTTGACAAAAAAGTAATGATTTGAGACCCTGTTAGTCGAAGTACACCACTTAATCCGGACCGAGTTTGGGCTTATGAAGATTTCAGCACAGGAAGAGTACGGACTGAGATGCCTGGTGCAGCTCGCCAATCTTGGCCAGGGCGAAGGCCTAACGTTGCCGCAAATAGCCGAACGCGAAGGAATCTCGACCGCAAATGCCGGCAAGCTGATGTGGCTTTTGAACAAGGCCGGATTCGTGACTTCGACGCGAGGCACGAAGGGCGGTTATTTTCTGTCTCGGCCGGCTGGCGATATTCGGCTAAGCGAGATCATAAAGGTGCTCGATGAGGATGTGCTGAGCAAGCATTGTGAGAGTTACACCGGCGTGCTCGATTCGTGCGTACACAAGGGCGACTGCGGTATCCGGCCGGTTATCGTCGGACTGCATGAGATCGTTGAGAACGCGCTTTCGCAGATCACACTGGCCCAATTGGTCGGGAACGAAGCGTCGGTCGATAAGATGTTTCACGCGATACAGGGAATCCACCGGACGATCGCCCCGATGGGCAGTAGGCACTAGGCGGAAGGCAGTAAGCAGTAAGCAGTAAGCAGTAAGCGATAAGCACTTGGGACTTTTGAGACTTGGGACCAGGGACTAACAGATGAGTACAGCAACAGAGATACTTACAAACCGGGAATACAAGTACGGATTCGTCACGGACATCGAGACGGACACGATCGCGAAGGGTCTGTCCGAAGATACCGTGCGGCTGATCTCGTCGAAAAAGAATGAGCCGGAGTGGATGCTTGAGTTTCGCCTGAAGGCTTATCGGCAGTGGCTGAAGATGGCGGAGCCGAACTACTGGGCGAACTTTGAATATCCGCGTATCGATTTTCAGAACATCTCGTATTACTCGGCGCCGAGGCAGAAGGCAAAAAAAGCAAGCCTGGATGAGGTCGATCCGGAATTGATCCGCACATTCGAGAAACTTGGCATTCCGATAACCGAGCAGAAAATGCTCGCGAACGTCGCGGTCGATGCCGTGTTCGATTCGGTTTCGGTTGCGACCACATACAAAGAAAAACTTAAGAAAGCTGGCGTGATCTTTTGCTCGTTTACCGAAGCGGTCGCCTATTACCCGGATCTGATCAAAAAGTATCTCGGATCGGTCGTGCCGGTGAATGACAATTACTATGCGGCATTGAACTCGGCTGTATTTTCTGACGGTTCATTCGTCTTCATTCCGAAGGGCGTTCGATGCCCGATGGAATTGTCGACGTACTTCCGGATCAACACGCAGGACGCGGGACAGTTCGAAAGGACGCTGATCGTTGCCGAAGAAGGCGGCTATGTTGCGTATAACGAAGGCTGCACGGCGCCGCAGTTCGACACGAATCAACTACATGCCGCGGTCGTTGAGCTAGTAGCTCTCGACGACGCCGAGATCAAATACTCGACCGTGCAGAACTGGTACGCAGGCGATGAGAACGGCAAGGGCGGCATTTATAACTTCGTCACAAAACGCGGAGCGTGTCGCGGCGTGAACTCGAAGATCTCGTGGACGCAGGTCGAGACAGGCTCGGCGATCACCTGGAAATATCCGAGCGTGATCTTGCAGGGCGACAATTCGATTGGCGAATTTTATTCGGTCGCATTGACGAACAATGCGCAGATCGCCGACACGGGTACGAAGATGATCCATCTTGGCAAGAACACAAAATCGACGATCATCTCGAAGGGTATTTCAGCCGGCAGATCGAACAACTCATATCGTGGGCTCGTAAAGATAATGCCCAAGGCGACAGGCGCGCGAAACTACACGCAGTGCGATTCGATGCTGATCGGCGGCAAGAGCGGGGCGAACACGTTTCCGTATATCGAGGTGATGAACAACACCGCGAAGGTCGAGCACGAAGCTACTACGTCGAAGATCAGCGAGGACCAGTTGTTCTATCTTCAGCAACGGGGCATCTCGCAGGAAGACGCGGTTAGTTTGATCATCAACGGATTTTGTAAAGAAGTATTTCGCGAGCTGCCGATGGAATACGCCGTGGAGGCGACAAAGCTTTTGGGATTGAAGTTGGAAGGATCGGTTGGGTAGAAGACTGGACCGCCGGCATCTCGCCGCGTTCCGCAACGGCACGCCCGGAATGACGATCTCACGATGCTGGCATTGAAATACGTGGGAGCGAATAACTGATCTATGGAACCGGTTTACCTGAAAGATTCGCCGAAACCTGCCGGGCATTATTCGCCCGGCATCGTGCATGACGGTCTGGTCTACGTATCGGGCCAGCTTCCGATGGATCTGAAAACGCGCGAGCCGTTCACGGGTGCGATCGAGGGTCAGACGGAGCTGGCGTTGAGAAACGTTGAGGCTGTGCTTCATGAAGCGGGAAGCGATCTGGATCATGTGCTTCAGATGACGATCTACGTATCAGACATCGAGCTTTGGGGGAAAGTTAACGAGACTTACGCGCGTGTGATGGGCGCTCACCGACCCGCGCGGGCGATAGTTCCGGTTAAGGATCTTCACTTCAACACGCAGATCGAGATTCAGGCTATAGCCGCAGTCAGAACCGTGAGCGGTAGCGACCGGGTAAGCGGATCAACCGTACCCGGATCAGACTAGAGAACCGCCCCGTCAGCAGAAGCCGCTGACACCTCCTTCGTAAGACGGGGAGCTTAAAGAGGGATGCAGTATTTCGGAATAGATTGGCTGGCGACCGTATGCGGACTGACCGGTGTTTACCTGATCGGCAGCAGGAACCGATACGGTTTTCTGATCATGATGCTCGCGAGCCTGAGTTGGATGACGGTTGGCTGTATGATCGAGAGTTGGGCGCTGATAGCCGGAAGCGCCGTATTTTTTGGATTGCACGTTCGCGGCTGGATCAATTGGGGAAAGCGGGCTGAACAGTTGGAATATGAAACTGCAAATTTTTCAGATTGACGCTTTTACGTCGAAACCGTTCGGCGGAAATCCTGCGGCTGTCGTTCCGTTGACTGCATGGCTGCCGGACGCCGCGATGCAGAGTATCGCCGCGGAAAACAATCTGGCCGAAACCGCTTTCTTTGTTAAGAACGGTGATCGATATGAAATTCGCTGGTTTACGCCCAAGGTCGAAATGAACCTTTGCGGCCATGCAACACTGGCGAGCGCCTATGTCATTTTCCACTGCCTGAAGGCGGAAGACGCGACAATAAAATTTCATTCGCATCGAAGCGGCGAGCTCGGTGTTGAAAAGAAAGGCGACAAGCTCGTGCTCGATTTTCCCGCGTACCCTCTTAAGGAGATCGATACTCTGCCGGAGCTTGTGGGTGCGGAGGTTCCGCCGCTGAAAAGCTGGGAGACGCAGGGCAATATGCTGATGATGCTTCTACGGAATCAGGAAGAGGTGCGGTCGCTTGAGCCGGATATGGAGCAGGTTGCACGCCTCCCGTATGACGAGATCATTATCACCGCAAAGGGTGATGACTGCGATTTTGCATCCCGGATGTTCGCCCCGCGGATCGGCATTCCCGAAGATCCCGTGACCGGTGCGATCCATTGTTCGCTGATACCTTATTGGGCGAATGAGCTGGGAAAAAACGAACTGTTCGCGCGACAAGTTTCCGCACGCGGCGGCGAACTTTTTTGCGAGCTTGCGGGCGACAGGGTAAAGATCGGCGGCAACGCCGTTCTGTATATGAAGGGTGAGATATATGTTGAAGCCGGTACTGAAAAAAGCGCAGGTGCGTGAGATAGCGGTCAGACGCGCGCAAGCGGACGAGTCGGAAGCGATCTCGGAATTGCTGCTCGAGTCTTTCGGCCTGTTCGAGTCGGAGTACACACCCGGGGCGTTTGAATATACGACCCCGAATACCGATGTCGTCCGCGGGCGCTTTGATGAGGGTCCCGTATGGGTGGCGGTGGACGGCGACACGATGATCGGAACCGTGTCCGGATTGCCCGAGACTGACCGGTTTTATATTCGCAGTATGGCGGTGAGGCCCGACGCTCAGGGACGCGGAATCGGCCAGGATCTGCTCGAAATTTTAGAAGTGTTTGCACGCGATAAGGGATTCAAGCGTGCTTATCTCTATACGACGCACGTTCTGCCGGGTGCGAAACGGCTTTACGAAAAGAATGGATTTTACGTTTTACGAGAGACCGAGCCAGAGGAATGGTTCGATATGGGCGGCCTCGAAATGGAAAAGAAACTGTAGATTGTTTTCGTGTTGATTCGTGTGATTCGTGTGTTTAGTGGTTGCATTCTTGATTAGGAGGGAAACACGAAAAA
>JBKKAS010000063.1:0-9246 GCA_046714595.1 Pyrinomonadaceae bacterium
CCGATTATTACGCGAACGCAGATGTCTTCGTTCACCCTAATCCGAGGGAGCCGTTCGGAATTGCACCGCTTGAGGCAATGGCTTCGGGTGTCGCGACCGTCGCCCCGAACGCCGGCGGGATCTTGTCATACGCGAGCGACGAGAACGCGTGGCTGGTTCAGCCGAAAGGAGAGGATTTTGCTACCGTAATCCGTGAGATCGTAAATAACGCGGATGTGCGGCGCTCCAAGATCGAAAAAGCGCTGGCAACCGCGCGTCTCAATACTCGCGAGGCTTCAACCGATCGCCTGTTTGCGACGTACGACAAAATAGACGAACATTTTCAAAGAAACCGGGAGCTGTTCGTCGATTCGGAAGCCGTGAGAAAGTTTGATTTTGCAGAAGAGCTCATTACTGACAAATGACCAGCGACCACCGACCACTGACCACTGACCACTGACCACTGACCACTGTTTATGCTTGAACTTGTTTTCGCAAATCTAAGGGTCCGGCCGTTTCGAACATTCATAAGTGTTATCGGCGTCGCGCTCGGCGTCGTTCTTGTCGTACTCTTCACCGGTCTCGCACGCGGGATGACCAACGACATGGCCGCGCGGGCATCCAACTGGAAGGCGGAGATCGTTTTTACGCGACCCGGCGCGATGGATCTAACAAGCTCGAATGCGTCGGTCAGCACCGAATACGCAAACCGGCTGGTCCAGATCGAGGGAGTTGCATCCGCGATTCCGGTTATCCGTTACATAACCCCGAGCCAAAAAGGGCGGTTTGGCATTCAGCAGATCGATGGTGTCGACTGGGAACCGTTCGCCGAAATGAACCGAATGGAATTGGTCCAGGGCCGAGCACCAGCGGCGAACGACGAAGTCATACTTGATGAGCGCCAGATGCGCGATGACAAGCTAAACCTCGGCGATCCGGTCGCGCTGTTTGGCCGAAATTACAAGATCGTCGGCGTCTTTTCACCGCCTTCAGGTTCGCGTATAAAGATGTCGCTAGCTGCAATGCAGGACGCGCTCGATTCTCCGCGCAAGTGCACCTACATTCTGGTCAAACTGAAAGACGGCGCCGACGTCGATGCTGTCGCCGCAACGATCAACGAGGTACTTCCGGGAAACAAGATAAACCTCACACGCGATCTGGTTATCGATGCGCAGGAGCGGATTCCGGCACTCAATACATTTCTCCGCGTACTGGTCGCCCTTGGCGCGTTCGTCAGCACGATATTCGTCCTGCTTTCGATGTACACGACCGTCACCGAACGGCGAAAAGAGATCGGCATCTTAAAGTCTCTCGGGGCTTCGAAAGCGTTCATCATCCGCGCCATCGAGGGTGAAGCGTTTATGATCGGCGTTCTTGGCGTTGTGCTGGGCCTGATGGTTTCGCTGATCGCGTCATTAGGCATCGGACGGATTTTCGAGCTCCCGTTCGAATTCAGCATCGGCTGGGTCGTGACGGCGATCGGGATCGCGGTTGCCGGCAGCCTCTTCGGTGCACTCTATCCGGCATTGCGTGCTTCGACCATTGATCCGGTCGAGGTAATGGCGAATGAGTAAGCCAACTCACCGCCGAGACGCCGAGACGCAAAGCTTAATAAACGAGGAACTTGACGGAGAACTGGCACGTCGTTACCACCCTGATGAAATACTGCTCTCAGCGTCTCTGCGTCTCGGCGGTCAAGGTTTCTTTTCGATGACAACGCTACAAACAGCCGTCCGGAACCGGAGTCTTACTTCCAAACAAGGGCTTCTTCAAAAGCTTTTCGCATTCTGGTTCGACGCGTTCGTCTACAACCAGATCTGGGAAGACCCGCGTGTCGATCTCCAGGCGCTCGAGCTGGACAGTGATTCACGCGTCTTGACGATTTCCTCCGG
Organism: Pyrinomonadaceae bacterium; assembly: GCA_046714595.1. GTDB lineage: Bacteria > Acidobacteriota > Blastocatellia > Pyrinomonadales > Pyrinomonadaceae > OLB17. The sequence goes on from JBKKAS010000063.1 coordinate 1,872, forward strand.
CGGTTGCAACGCATTGAACTATCTGGTCGAAGGTCCGGCGTCGGTCACAGCCGTCGATCTGAACCGGAATCACATCTACCTCCTCGATCTAAAACTCGCGGCGTTGAAACACCTCCCGACCTACGAGAGTTTTTTTGCGTTTTTCGGCGAGGGTCGCGGTCCAAATACAGGGTCCGATTATCTGAAACACATTGCCGGGAAGCTCGATCGAAAAACTCGCGAGTTTTGGGAATCCAACACTTTCCTTGGCGGATTTCTCTACGGCGATCGAATCAGCTTTTTTCGAAATGCCGGTCTCTATCACCATTCACGCAACGGTTATTTCCTGGGCTTTTTTCATTGGCTTGCGCTCCGCTTAGGCTGCAAAGTCGATGAGGTTTTGAAGGCGGTGACACTCGAAGAACAAACGGTTCTTTACCATGAGCACATCGATCTGTTTTTCGACAGCTTTGTGATCAAGGCCGTCGGAAAATTGCCGGTCACGATGTTCGGTCTTGGCATTCCGCCACAGCAATACAACGAATTGAAGAAAGACCTTACGGACGGAAGAACCGTCATCGACATTTACCGCGAGCGCGTCCGGCGACTCGCGTGCGATTTTCCGATCCGGGAAAACTATTTCGCATGGCAGGCATTTGCAAGGAAGTACGATACTGAAGATCGTCGTGCCATTCCCGAATATCTCAAGGAAGATAATTTCGATATTCTCCGATCAAATGTGGGCCGCCTTACGACGAAGATCGGTTCGGCAACAGACGAGATCAAGATCCATTCGAAAGGGACTTTCAACCGATTTGTTTTCCTCGACGCACAGGATTGGATGGACACGGAAGCTCTGACCGATCTATGGTCAGCCCTCGCCGAAAACGCGGAACCTGGCTCACGGATCATCTTTCGCACCGCCGGTGCCGCGTCACCGATCGAAACGCAAATACCGGAAGAACTCCGCTCGAGATTTGTTTACGAAAAGGAATTGTCGGAGAATCTGTTCAAACGGGACCGCTCGTCGATCTATGGCGGATTTCACGTTTATGTGATGAGTGATGAGTGATAGGTGATAAGTGATGAGGTCTAGATAAAACAGGAGTAAGAAAATATCATGCGCCCCCACGAAAAGCTTGATGTTTGGAAAAAAGCTGTCGCAATAGTTACTGTCGTTTATGATGTCACTAAGAAATTTCCGGCCGATGAGAAATTCGGCCTAACGTCCCAGATACGACGGGCGGGAGTCTCGATTCCCGCAAATATTGCCGAAGGCGCCGCTAGACAGAGCGATAAAGAATTCTACCGATTTCTGTCGATTGCCCAGGGATCAGCGAGTGAACTTGAAACCGAGTTGTTAATTGCGAAAAATCTGGGTTATTTGTCCACTGAAGATTACGAGTGCATCTATGAGGAGATCAATGTGATCGCCCGCATGCTCGTCGGCCTCTCGAAAACTATTAAGGCTCGTGCCAGCAACTGAGGTCAATTTTTCTTATCACTTATCACCTATCACTCGTCTCATGACAGATACTTTCGAAAAAATGGATCGCATGTATCACCTGCAGCGGCACTTTTACGATTTTACGCGCAAATACTATCTGCTCGGGCGCGATCAGCTTCTGCAGGAGATGAACGTGAAGCCGGGCGATACGGTTCTGGAGGTCGGCTGCGGGACGGGGAGGAACCTTGTCATTCTCGCAAAACGTCATCCGGATTCGCACTTTTTTGGTTTGGACGCTTCGGTTGAGATGTTGGAAATGGCGGACGCCAAGATCGACTCGGCCCGGCTTCGGAACATCACGCTCGCACACACTCTCGCCGATGAATTCTATTACGTGAATACCTTCGAGATGACCGATCGCTTCGATAAGATCTTCTTCTCATATTCGATCTCTATGATCCCGGCGTGGCGCGAAGCCATCGACAACGCTCTCAGCAATCTAAGGCCGGGCGGCGAGCTTTTCATCGTTGATTTCTACGACCAGGACGATCTGCCTCGTAGCTTCAGAAAGATGCTCCAGAATTGGCTGAAGGCGTTTCACGTTCAGTTTTGGAACGATCTGCTTCCCTATCTCGGCACACTGGAAACAAAGGGCTTGGTCCGGCTAAACGTCACTTCGCTCTACAAACGATATGCGTTTATGGCGAGATTGGAGAAGGTGTAAACGACAAGACTGGCGATGAAGTTTAATGAGACGTTTCCGGGTATCAATGAAAGGAGACCTTATCAAAACTCATCCTCGTGATGGTGCTTGGCGTAGGATTCACGACAAATATCCGGTCGCCTTCGGCGACAAATCCTCCACTTCACATACATTGGCGCCCACATCCGCTTAGCCAGCTAATTCAGAACTTTTTGACGTACTTATCCCCTTACGTCAAGGGATAAGTACGCTTTTTGACTCTGTTTCACAGATGCAATATAGTTTTACTTCCAGTACAAGTAAAAAGGTTGGTAGCGATGAGCCATCTGAGTTTAGTAAAAAGTCTATCCCGCCTAAAGGAAGAACAAAAATACTCGGATGAAATTTTGTTAGGGCCTGCCGGTCTAGCGCTCACACGCGGAACGCTGACCGAGATAGCCGGGGGTTCGGGCAAAACAAGCCTGACGCTGTCTCTTCTTTCAAAATTGACCCGCGACGGTGAGATCTGCGCGGTCGTCGATTCGGTAAACAGTTTCGATCCGTGCTCCGCCGTGTTGGCGAAGGTAGAGCTTGAAAATCTGTTGTGGGTGAAATGCGACGGCGACATCGAGCGGGCATTTATGGCGGCTGATTATCTCGTTCAGGCGAAGGGTTTCGGGGCCGTATGGCTGAATCTGAATGGCGTACCCAGGCACCAGTTGAAATTTGTGCCGCGAACGTTTTGGTACCGCTACCGCAATCGGATAAAGGAAACGCCGACCGTGCTTCTCGTCACCGCCGAAGAGCCGATAGCCGGCTCAGCATCACAGAACTCGTTCGTTTTTTCCCGCGAGCGGACGGTGTGGTCAGGCAGCGGGCGGTTCAAATTGCTGCGCGAATTCCATATCACTATTCATTCGCGAAAAGAATTTTATGGAAAGCCTCTGTTCACAAAGGCGGAGTTTGATTATGCAGAGATTTAAATTATTTGCCGCGTCAGCGGGTTTAAAGTATTTTTTGCCGCGTCAGCGGCAAGCGAATTTAGCCGTGGGCTTCAGCCCACGGAAATGTAACGCAAACAAATTCCGTCGCGTAGCGACGGCCGAATATTCGAGCGTCGCTACGCGACGCGGGTTTCATTGCCACTCGACCGTGGGCTGAACCCCACGGCTAAATTCGATGATCGCTACCCGATCAAGACCATGATAAGACTCTACGCCTGCATAATTTCGGCGGATGCAAAAAAGGACAGAGCGGTTTTATTGTCCATTGCACAACAGTTTTCCTACAGCATCGAGCTGCTGGAGGATGGCATTCTGTTCGATGTAAGCGGTTTGCAAAAGCTGGTCGGCGATGCAAACAAGATCTCGCAAAAGGTCCTCGCCGAGCTCAGGGAGAATTCAGTTTCCGGTAACAGCGCGGTCGCGGATACTGCCGACACCGCCGAGCTGCTCGCTCGTGGGAACATCACTTCGCCTGACAGCTTCTCGCAACTTCCGCTGCAGAATCTGGTGATCGATAACGCCACGCTTAACGTTTTCAACGACCTCGGGATCAAGAGCATTCATGATCTCCAGCAAATTCCAAAGGACGATCTGGTAAATCGTTACGGACAGCAGTTCAAAAATATAATCGATGTCATTGAGCAAAAAGGCAGTCGTCTGCTGACGCCGAATTTGAGTGAGAACAAGGTGAGCTGGGATCACCAGCTCGACTTCCCCGTCGATGATTTCGAGCAGCTTATCTTCATTCTCAATCACGGGCTCGACCGGCTTCTGACGCAAACCTCCACTTATGGTTTTAGCACCGAACAGCTCGACATTTTTTTCCGGCTGCAAAATAAAACCGAGCGAAACTATGAAATAAAGACTTCGTTCCCGACCCTCGACAAAACGTTCTGGCTGAAGCTGATAAATTTGCGGATCTCGCTAGACCCGCCCGGATCCGAGATCCTCGCGATTCACGTCACATCTCACTTCACGCCGCCGCGGCCCGCCCAGCTCGGTCTTTATGCCGTGTCGCGGCCCGATCCGGAAAGACTGCTGCTGACGGTTAATAAACTTAAAAAACTTGTCGGCGAAGAGAACGTCGGCGTGCCTGTTTTGCTGGATCAAAGACTGGCCCGGCCCTTCGATCTGGACCCGGATGGCATTCCTTCAGGTAAAGAGCACCACCCCGTCAGCCGAAGCGGCTGCCACCCCTCCTTAGACAAGGAGGGGAGTCAAGGTGATGCAGAAATCCAAAATCCAAAATCTAAAATCCAAAATCCGGTTATCGCCTTCAGCTATTTCAATCCGCCGATCGGGGCTGACGTTTTAGTGCAGGATAAAAAACTCATCTACCTACGGACGCAATTTTTCAGCGGCCCTGTAAAAAAATACAGCGGGGTCTGGAAAGCGAATTCGAAGTGGTGGGACAAGTCGTGGAAAACGCAGGAGTGGGACATTGAGATCGAGGACCACGGCGTGTACCGCCTGTGCAAAGTTGATAAGGATTGGTTTTTGGCAGGGGAATACGATTGAGGATTTGAACGAAGTTTGAGTGGTTGAGATTTTTTTTGAACGCGGATTCGGCGGATGAAGCGGATGGGAGCGGATAAATCTTATTTAAATCTTTCTTATCCGCCTGATCCGCTAAATCCGCGTTCAAAAACTCGTAGACGGATAATGGCCTTTCACGAATTACACACACGATCGGCTTTCAGCTTTCTCTCTTCGGGTTCGATGCCGCAGATGATCGTCGAGCGCGCCGCAGATCTTGGTATAGGCAGCGTAGCTTTGCTTGACCGCGACACAGTTGCGGGAGCGGTCAGGTTTCACTTCGAAGCAAAAGAACACGGGATAAAAGCGATCGTCGGGGCTGAGATCACGATGGAAGACGGCAGCCTTCTGCCGCTCGTGCCGCTAAACCTGAAAGGCTATCAAAACCTCAGCAAGCTGATCACCACGATCAAGCTCCGCAACAAAAAAGGCGAGCATTTCGCAACACGAAAAGATATCGAAGAATATTCGGCTGACTTGCTTTGCTTCACCGGCGGAGCCGATGGCTTCATGCATAACAGCATAAAGAACGGCCGCGGCCAGGCCGATCTCGCATGGTTAAATTACGTGTTCGAAAAACGCCTGTACGTCGAACTGCAGCGACATTATCTGCGAAGCGAAGAGGACATCAACCTGCGTCTTTTAGGATTGGCGCATCAGATGCATGTTCCAACCTTTGCCTCGAACGGCGCGTATTACGCCAACGAAACGGACCGCGAGCTGTTCGACGTTTTCACCTGCATAAAGAACCACTGCACGATCTATGAGGCGGGCAAGCTGCTCTCGCAAAACGGCGAGCGCTATCTGAAATCTGAAAAGCAGATGCACGCACTGTTCGAAGATTATCCGGAAGCGATCGATCAAACCGCCGAGATCGCAGCGCGCATAAATTTCTCGATGGACGAGCTTTCTTACAATTTTCCGGATTATAAAGTTCAGCCCGGCGAGACGATGGATTCCGTGCTGCGTGCGAAAGCGATCGAGCGTTCGGTTGAGCGTTACCGTCACTGTGCGTGGCCGCTCAGATCCCAGGTCATGTCCCGGCTCGAAAAAGAGTTTCGCGTGATTGCGATGAAAAAGCTGGCCGGTTATTTCCTGATGGTTTCCGACATCTCGGATTTTTGTCGAGAGCAACAAATACTTTCGCAGGGTCGCGGCTCGGCGGCCAACTCCGTGGTTTGTTACGCGCTCGGCATAACCGCTGTCGAACCGATCGCCAATAAGCTTTTGTTCGAACGCTTTCTGTCCGAGACGTACGAACAGTATCCGGATATCGATATCGATCTGCCGTCGGGCGACGACCGCGAGAAAGTTATCCAGCATGTCTACGGGAAATACGGTTTGCGCAGCTCGGGGATGACGGCGAATGTGATCTCATATCGGGGCAAATCGGCGCTCCGCGAGGTCGGAAAGGCGTTTGGTTTCGAAGAGCAGATGCTCGGCCGGCTTTCCAAGATCAATTCTCATTACGAGACCTTCAGCGGCGACGAGCTGCATCGGCGGCTTAAAGAGGAAGGCTTCGATCCGGCGGATAGTTTTCGCTTCCGGAAATTTTCCGAGATGTACTCGCGCATTTTAGATTACCCGCGCCATCTAGGTCAGCACTCCGGGGGCATGGTTGTGTCATGGGAAAGACTGGACGGCATAGTCCCGATCGAGCCCGCGTCGATGGTGGATCGCCGAATCATTCAATGGGACAAGGACGATTGCGAGGCGCTGAAGATCGTCAAGATCGATCTGCTTGGACTTGGGATGATGGCCGTGCTGCGAGACACGATCACGCTCGTCCGCGAGCATCACAACGAGGAGCTCGATCTTTATAAGATCCCGAATGACGACAAGAAAGTTTATGAGGCGTTGCAGAACGCCGACACGGTCGGGATGTTTCAGGTCGAGAGCCGTGCTCAAATAGCTTTCCTTCCAAAATCAAAACCGCGCACTTTTTACGATATCGTCGTGCAGGTTGCGATCATTCGTCCGGGCCCGATCGTCGGCAACATGCTCAAATCTTACATCGCACGTCGTCAGGGACTTGAAGCGATCACGTATCCGCATGACTCACTAAAACCGACGCTGGAGCGAACGCTTGGCGTGCCGCTTTTTCAGGAGCAGCTTCTCAAAATAGCAATGGACATTGCGGGTTTTACCGGCAGCCAGGCTGAAGAGCTGCGGCGTGCGATGGGATTTAAACGGCCGGACAGAAGAATGGAACAGATCGAACAGAATCTGCGCGCCGGCATGACGCGAAACGACATCAACCAGGCGACACAGGACACGATCGTCACCTGCGTCAAGGCGTTCGCCAACTATGGCTTTCCGGAATCCCATGCGTACAGCTTCGCGCTTCTGGCTTATGCTTCGGCGTATTTTATGGTGCATTACCGCGCGTGTTTTATGACGGCGATGTTCAATAACTATCCGCTAGGATTTTATTCCGCCGCGACGCTTGTGAAAGACGCGCAGCGTCATGGATTGCATTTCAAGCCGATCGATATAAACCGCTCGGATTATTTGTTTACTGTTGAGGACGCGGAAGCCGGTAGGCAGGAGGCAGAAGGCAGAAGGCAGGACCCTGAAATCCAAAATCCAAAATCTAAAATCCAAAATCAAAAAGTGGTCCGTGTCGGTCTGAAGTATGTGCGCGGTTTGAGGGAAGAGATTGGTCTGAAAATAGTTGAGGAGCGACAAAAAAGCTCCCCTCCTTGTTTAGGAGGGGTGGCCGAGCGA
>JBKKAS010000064.1:0-9463 GCA_046714595.1 Pyrinomonadaceae bacterium
TCCATATCATCTATTAAAACCAACGCTGCCCGTCCGTCGATTTCCCATTCGGACGCGGTTCTAGTTGCGAAGATCACAAGTTCATCGGATGTAGATTCTAAATCCCTAATTATCTCTCTTAGTGTCATAGGAAACATATCGCGGGCATGGTAGAGAGTGTGATCTTTTTATCAGATCACACTTCCTTCAGTTTCCACTTCCCGCGTTTGAACAAAAGCGCGCTCGCTACAGCCAGCAGCGAGAACGCCACGGTTATCGCCCAAAAGACGCCGGCCGGGCCGAGCTTGAAATAGTACGCCAGCAGGTACGCCGCCGGAATCTCGAACAGCCAGAAGACAAAAATATTCAGATAGGTCGGCGTCCACGTATCGCCGGCTCCGTTGAACGCAGTTTCCAAAACCATTCCAAGGCCGTAGAAAGCGAAGCCGTAAGCGATGATGTGGAGCGCGCTCGTGCCGTATCGTAGAACTTCGGGCTCTTGGGTAAAGAACCCGATGATCTCATTCGAGAACAGCCAGAACACGACGCCGACTCCGAAATAGAACGCAGCGTTGAATTTCGCCGCCGCCCAAACAGCGGCCTCGGAACGTTCAGGTTTTTTGGCCCCGAGGTTCTGCCCGACCATCGTCGCTGCGGCATTACTCAAACCAAGAGCGGGCAGCAACGCAAACATCACGACACGAAGGGCGATGACATATCCGGCGATAGCGGTCTCGCCGAAACCGGCCATGATCGGCATAAGCGCCGTCCAACTTGCTGTCGCGACAAGTAGCTGGAAAACCCCAGTCGACGAGAGTCGGAGGAGTTTCCAAAGCAGGGTTGGATCAAATCGCCAGCTTTCGCGACTGACGTGGATGCGACCGCCGGGGCGGAAGAGATACGACGCAGCAAACAGAACGCCGCACCCGCGCCCTATCGTCGTGCCGACCGCCGCACCCGTGACACCGAGCTCGGGAAAGAAACCAACGCCGAAAATAAACATAGGTGAGAGAACAATGTTCAATCCGTTCGCCAATATCAGAACGCGCATCGCGATCGCGGCATCGCCCGCTCCGCGAAAGATCGCGTTGAGCAAAAAGATGAAGAGCACGACCGCGTTTCCACCGATCATGATCCGCATGAAAAGCGCGCCTTCATCGATGATGTGGGCAGCTGCTCCGAGCCAGACAAGGATGTTCGGTGCCAACGCGATTCCTATCACGCTGATCACCACCGAGACGAATATGCCGAGGTAGATCACGTGCGCCGCCGACTTCGCCGCACCAGCTTCATCCTTTTCGCCAATCCTGCGTGCAACGGTTGCCGTCGCGCCGATCGCGAGACCAAACGCGACCGCGTAGATCAGCGCCATGACAGATTCGGTCAGGCCGACGATCGCCACCGCGTCGGCGCCAAGCTTTGCGACGAAGAAAATATCGACGACCGCGAAGAGGCTCTCCATGCTCATCTCGAGAATCATCGGAATCGCCAGGATGACGAGCGCGACCCAGATCGGACCTTTCGTAAAGTCGCGCTCGGATCCGCGCAACCCTTCGCGCAGTACTGACCAAAACGAATTATTTAGCTCCTCCGGTGGCGGAGCACTGGCATCAGACGACATACAAATAAAAAAATAAACGGGTAACAAATGCACGAGACGTGCGGGGAAGTCGCCCGCATGAGGATCCTAAGATCGCGTTCGGGCAGACACTACGGGACGGATGAGTTAGACAAGTTGGATCAGCATAATTTCGAAACCTTAGCACGAACCATTATCGTAGGCCAAACTTACCATTTGTTTCAGGATTACTTTTCTTTCTTCCTCCCTTAGTCTTGTTCCTCTTGTTCTGTGGTTCAGTCCTTTTCAACCACGGAATGAGAGAACGCCAACCTCGCGTGGTTCTATTATCTCTCGCGCAAATATGAAGAGGCCGAAGAGCAGGCCCGCCTGACGATCGATATCGAGCCGAATCACTTTACGGCACATTGGGTACTCGGGCTTGCATGCGCCGCGCAAGAAAAGCACACCGACAGCATGGCGTCGCTCCAGAATGAGGTGAAGATAAGTTCCAATCGACCGTTTGTACTGGCTGAGCTCGCGCGTGTCCAGGCAGTAGCCGGGAACGAGTCGGAGGCGCGAGCCATTCTCAAATCGCTCGACGACGCAGCGGCTGAGAATTATATTTCGCCCGTCAATCGAGCAAAGATCCATCTTGGACTTAGTGAAACGGATAAGGTTTTCGAGTGGCTTGAGCAAGGTTTCGAGGAGCGGTCGGTCCGAATGCCGTACTTCATGATCGATCAACAGTGCGACCCGATACGTTCTGACGAGCGGTTCCTGGATATTACAAAGCGGATGGGAATTGCGTGAGCCGATGCGCACTGGCTGCGTCGGTCACGGTCCCGCATTCAAGGTCCGAAGCAGCTTTATCGTGCCGTCGGTATCGCCGATTGCGAGAATCGTGCCGTCTGGCGAGAAAGCAAGGCGGCTGTCGCCCGACGATGCTGAGAACGACAACAGTTCCTGACCTGTAGCGGTATCCCAAATTCTTAATATTCCCCGTTCATCACTTGTGACCAGCCGGCTTCCGTCGGGAGAAAACACGGCGTCCGCAAGAATGGCATCGTCGCCGCTGAAACTGGCGCGGTCAGTGCCCGTTTCGATGTCGACCAGTTTCAAACTGCGACCGCCATTCAATATCTGAAGCGCACGCAGTTTATTATCCGGTCCAAAAGAGACGCCATATCCGGTATCTGCCTCCCCCTCATACGTCGAGATCTTTTCACATGTCGAAGAATCCCAAACGACGATCGAGCTTTCGTCAATTGCGGCGGTTACGACACGAGTTCCGTCACCGAAGAACTCCATGCTCCATGGCCCCGCTTTATGAGCCTTGACCGAGCACGTTAATTCTCCGCTTGCGACATCCCAGAACCGCAACATAGGATCGTGAAACCAATGACCTGTCACGAGGACCTTCCCATCCGGCGACATCGCGAGGTTCGTCGCCGGTATCGGGCTGTCGATCGACAAAAGCTCACGGCCCGTTTTAGGGTCCCAAAGCTTGATGGTCTTATCTTCGCTGACCGTCGCGATCTGGTCGCCGTCCGACGAGAAGATCGCCGTGTGAACGGTATCGGTATGGCCGCCGAGCGCGATCCGTTCCAGTCCGGATTCGACGTCCCAAACTCTGGCCGTCTTGTCCTTACTTGAAGAAACAAGCATTCTCCCTGTCGGAGAGAACATCACCCGCGTAACGCTTTCGGTGTGTCCTCGAAGAACGCCCCGTTGGCGGAGGCCCGACGCGTTCCAGACGCGTACCATTCCCTCAACGCCGCCCGATGCCAGCTTTCGGCCGTCTGCCGAATATGCCAGGGCCGTAACGTTTCCCGTGTGGGAGCGCAGCCTCGTAATTTCAAAGCCCTTCGCAACGTCCCAGAGTCTTGTCGTTTGGTCATTGCTACCGGTCGCGATCGTCGTGCCGTCGGGCGAGAACTCGACTTCATATAACTCGTCATCATGACCCTTAAATGTCAGTAGTTCCTTTCCGGACCTTACATCCCAAAGCTTTGCTGTTCGATCCTTGCTGGCGGTCACCAACAAATTTGAATCGGGCGAAAATTGGAAGTCCATTATCCACCCGGAGTGTCCCTCAATAATCGAGATCGATTTCTTACGGGAGGCATCAAGTATGTGGATCGTCTGATCATGGCCGCGAACAGCGAGTAACTTTGCATCCGGCGAGAATCGTAACGCGCCTGCCTCGACCGGGATTGCAAAACGACTTTTCTCCGTCCCTGTTGCGGCATCCCAAAAGATGATCTCGCGTCCGCGAACTGAGATTATCGCGCTGCCATCGATCGAGAATTGCGCAGCGGCAATAGGATCGTGAATCCGATACAGCTCCTGACCCGTTGCTACATCCCAAACCCTTGCCGTCTGGTCAAAGCCGGTCGTGAGCAGCCTGCCGCCATCGGGAGAAAAGGCAACGAATGTTATCAGTTTGGTATGACCCGAAAATGACCGGACCTCGCTCCCAGAGTTGAGATCCCAAGTACGCACTACGTTGTCGAAAGCCGCGGTCGCTAGAGTCTTCCCATCCGGAGAAAATGCAGCGGCGTCCACGCCGCTTTCGTGCGCAAGCAACGTTGGCTGCGAGGCAGAGGCTTCGGCGAGTACATTCGAAAGATATCCCCACTCGAATCCACGCACATCCTCTTCGCCAGGTCTCGGTTTCGTTTCATCCAGAAGCTGTTTTGCCAGCGTAAGATTCGAGAAATTCAGCGCCTGCTGTGCCAGCCTGATATTGTTTGCATAAGAAATACGTTCATCATCCTTTTTCGTGGAGCCGCCAAAATATACGAAGCCCAGGTAGATCGAGAGCGCGAGCCCGGCGAAAGCCGTCCCTAAGATTATCCATCGACTAATTCTGTTTGGAAGACGCGAACGGTCCGTCGTAGCGTCGGAGAGTGTAGGGTCGGTTGGCAACGGCGTTCCAACCGATCCGGTACCTGCGTCGTCCAGAACTCGGACGTCCGGCAGGAATCTTATTCCGCGGCGCGGTACGGTTTCGACAAAGCGGGTTCCATTTTCACCGTCACCCAAAGACTTTCGAATCGCACGAATGTGCTGCGAAAGATTGTTTTCCTCGACGAATGTTCCGGGCCAGAGCAGCTCCATCAACTCATCACGAGAGATGAGCCGCCCCTCGGATCTCACGAGTATCGAGAGAAGCTCAAAAGACTTTCCCTGCAATTGGATGGGACACCCGGCACGCATCAACAACTCTTTTCCGACATCGAGCCGCAAATCCGCAAATTCGTAGACTGTATTTTTCGCGGTCATCGGTCAATTCACTTCTAATTCACGAACAATTCACGACGCCTTCAAGACTCCTCTTGCGGAGTCCCGCTAGCGTAGCACAACAAGGAAATGCTGACACGTTTTTGTCGTTGAAGCACTTCTATTGAACCTCAGTAGTTAATGTAAAAGGAGATGAATTCTTATGAACGTGGCAAAAACATTGATCCTGGTTATCGCTATTTTCGCCGCCGGCTGTGTGCCGTCGCTAAATCCGCTTTACACCGAACGTGACTTGACGGTGGATCCGGCGCTGATCGGCACGTGGATCGATAAGGAAAACGACGAGACGTGGACATTTTCAAATTGCGAGAAGTTTAAATACACACTTGTCCATATCGATTCCGATGGCCGAAGGGGTGAATATGACGCACGGCTCGTAAGGATCGAAAACAAACTGTTTCTCGACATCGTGCCGGTCAAACCCGGCTTTACGCAAAACGATCTTTACAAAGGTTATTTTTTCGCGACACACACATTCATCCATATCGTTAGCAAGGAGTCGACGGTTCAGATCTCGTTCATGGAGCCACGATGGCTGAAGGACTTTCTGGCCGAAAACCCGGATGCGATCCGCCATGAGAAGATAAATGGTGAGATCGTCCTCACTTCGTCGCCTAAGGAAACACAGAAATTCTTACTCGAACACATGAACACGCGCGGGGCGTTCTCGTCTCTCTCCGAACTTACACGGATGCGAGGCGGGCTATGAAGGACGTTTCGCGTAGACAGTTCCTCGGGCAGGTCGGCGCAGCGACAGCGACATTGCTAGCGTCGCGGACACTGCCGTTCGGAAACCCAATACCCGGCGACCGGCCCTTCGAAATGCTTGTCGTCGGCGATTCGATGATCTCCGCCCAGGGTCTGAGGACGGAGAATAAATTCTATTACCTCATAAAGGAATGGCTGCACGGCGAGATCTTCCGCGGAACTCGGACGGTCAACCTGAAAACAAAAGCACACTCGGGTGCGCGGATTAGTTTGCACGACGACGAGGCCGAAACGATGGAAAAGCTGGGCGACGATCCAAACCGTACGCATCACCCGGAGATCAATCTCTCGTTTCCGTCGATCGAAAGGCAGATCGAGACGGCAGTCGCCGAATATTCCGATCCCGCGTCCGTCGATCTCATCTTGTTATCAGGCGGGATAACCGACGTCCTGGTCGCCAATGTTGTCAATCCGTTTTTGAAATCATACAAGTTGCACGCCCTGATCAATCGATATTGTCACCGTTCAATGGCGAAGCTTCTTGCCGACACCGCGTCTGCATTTCCGAACGCGCAGATCGCGGTCATCGGATACTTCCCCATCATCTCGACAAGCAGCGACGTTAACCAGATCTCGAGATACTTGTTCAAGGCCGTAAAGTTCCCGCATCCTTTACAGTTCGCGTTCACAAACCCGATGAGCAAGCAGTTCATGAAAGTCCTGCGAAAGAAAATGGCAGAACGCTCGGCGATGTGGGTCAGGGAATCAGATCGTGCGATCCGAAACGCCATCGAAAGCGTCAACACGAAACTTCCACATTCACGAATCTATTTTGTACCAACCCCGATAACGAGCGAGCACACGTTTGCGACACAGAACTCGTGGTTATGGACGACCGACAAGGACAACTTGCCCGCCGACGAAATGTATCCGATACGAAAGATCGAGTGCCCAAAGACGTTCAATGAAGTCAAAACGCGCCATTATGGAAAGTTAACGGAGCGAATGTGCGAGCTCGCGGCGATCGGCCATCCTAATGTCGAAGGTTCGAAGGCGTATTTCGAGGCGATCAAAACCGTAGTCTTACCTGCGATCACTGAGCAGGGGCGTAATTTCGCGAGGGTCTAACTTTACGTAACTGCCTGGAGTCGTGGTACGGTTTCACGGTTGCGCAGGAGAAGGCGAGGAGCCCGTGGATAAAATACTTCTTATGTTTCTGTTCGTCATAGCCCCCATTTATGTTCTCGGACAGGATGATAGGGTCAGCGATGCAGAAAACGTCCGATCGGTCGTTCGGGAACTTGCGACACGATCTGCTAAGGCGACGATACTGTCGCGTAAGCTCGTCGCTTACTCGGGTAAGGTGGTGGCGGCTGATCAGCATTCCTTCGATCTGAAAATCAAGAAGAATACTTCGACTCTGAAGTATGAAGACGTTTTGGAACTCTCGACCGGCGGAAGGGACTTCTCATTTGTCCCCGACGTGACCAAGCGGGGCCACGGTCTTTGGCAAGATATCAACATCGTGTATCCCGGAACCAGGATCGTCGTCGTCCTCGTCAATGGCAAATCGGTCAAAGGATTCTCAAACTCTGCGACGGCGACGAGTCTTTTGATCATCGAACGGGAACGTCACGAGCGAATGGAGATCCGGCGCGACCAGGTCACTGCTTTCTATGGTCTCGTCGGCGGCTATGGCGGCGTCAAGAAAAATGCGTCGAAAGGAGCCGAGGCAATGCACACGGGTAGGGATAAGCTGCTGGGTGGTGTATTTGCCGGCGTCGGAGCGCTTGTGGGACTCGTAAAAAGCGACGGTCGTCCCATTCTCATCTACTCGCGATAAGGTTCAACCCCCACAATAACGGCTAACAACCGATCTCGTCCGTCTTGCAACTAATCCGAATCGCCTGTCAGAATAGGCGTTCGGGTTATGAAGATCGCGGTAGCAATGAGCGGCGGTGTCGACAGTTCGGCGGCAGCTGCGCTTCTAAAGGAGCAGGGACACGAGCTTGTCGGCTTTACGATGCAGCTCTGGAACCAGCGCCGCGGCATAAGTGTGGATGAGAACGGGGATCCGCTTCCCAGCCGATGCTGCTCGCTCGACGACGTGTACGATGCGCGGCGCGTCGCCGAATCACTTGGCTTTCCGTTTTATGTCCTGAATCTCGAAAAGGACTTCGAACGCGACGTGGTCGAGCCGTTTGTCGCGAGCTATCTCTCGGGCGAAACGCCGATCCCATGCGTCGCGTGCAACTCGCGTTTGAAATTTGCATCACTCGATCGAATGGCGACGTCGCTTGGCTGCGATAAGGTCGCGACCGGGCATTTTGCGCGAGTCGAGTTCGATGAAGCCAAGAACCGCTATCGATTGTTTCGCGGTAAGAACCATTGGAAGGACCAGAGCTACTTTCTCTGGGAACTGACGCAGGACCAGCTTTCGCGTGCATATTTTCCACTCGGCGAAATGCTTAAGAGCGAGGTCCGCGACATTGCTCGCGACGCGAAATTGTATACTGCGGAAAAGCAGGAGTCGCAGGAGATCTGCTTTGTGCCGGATGGTAAGTACGCTGAGTTTATTGATCGCTATCTCGACCACGAAAACCGCGCGGACGAAATGCCGGCCGGCGGTGAGATAGTGAATACGGCGGGCGAAACCGTCGGCAGCCATTCGGGAATTCACCACTACACGATCGGCCAGCGCCGCGGGCTAGGTATCGCGCACGCAAAGCCGCTCTACGTTGTGCAGATAGAGCGGTCAAGAAATCAGATAGTCGTCGGACAGGCGGATGAGCTTGAGTCGATCGAGTTCGTGGCGAAGGGCGTAAACTGGGCGGCGTTCGACGAGCCGTCTGCAGCGGTCCGCGCCGCCGTGAAGGTTCGCTACCGCCATGATCCTGCACCAGCGACGATTTACCCGCTCGCGGACGCCCGGGCGCGAATCGTCTTCGACCAGCCGCAGCGCGCGATAACGCCGGGTCAGGCTACAATTTTCTACGACGGCGACGAAGTCGTCGGCGGTGGATGGATCATCAAGCAGTAAAAAGTTTAGCGACCAAAACGGAAACGGGGAGAGACCATTATGGCAAAAGAGAAAAAGCGTCCGAGCAAGAAGCTGAAGGCCGCTCAAAAATTATTGGATAATTCAAAACTGCTCGCGGACAAGACTGACCGTGATCTACAAAGCGGTCAGGAATTCAAATCGTCCGTTGTCACGCCCAGGACAAACAGTACGGCGATGAAAGCCCGGCCGCACAAAAAGCGCGGTTAGCGGAAGCGTACCGATGATGGAATGAAAAAGTCCGAGCTCCGCAAGATCTATCTCGCCAGGCAAAAAGCGTTCTCCCAGGAAGAACGCGGCGCGAACGATAAACGGATCTCGGATTCTTTCTTCCGGAATTTCGATCTGAGCACCGTTAGTTATCTCCATTCATTTATTCCCATCGACAAATTCAATGAGGTCGACACGAAACCGATATTTCAAAAGATCTGGCGCGATCTTTCGCATATCGTGACGGTAGTCCCGCGTGTGGATTTTGAAACCAGCGATATCACGAGCTTGAAGTTCGGCCCGGATACGGAGCTCGTCAGAAACGTCTGGGATATCGACGAGCCGCTCGATATCGAAATCATTGAAACTGAGAAGATCGATATGGTCCTGGTTCCGGGATTGTGCTTCGACGGGGACGGCCACCGCGTCGGGTATGGCAAGGGCTTCTACGACAGGTTCTTGAAAAAATGCCGTCCGGATGCCGTGACGATCGGCCTAAGCCATTTCGAGCCGGTCGAGAAGATCGACGGCGCACACGACGGTGATGTTGCGGTGGATTTTGTTGTCACGCCGGCCGGAGTCACGAGTCAGAACCGGGAGCGGTAGCTACCGCTTCTTTTTCGTGTGTTTCGTGTATTTCGCGG
>JBKKAS010000065.1:0-3950 GCA_046714595.1 Pyrinomonadaceae bacterium
CTACGGCAGGACTCGATCCGCCAACTGCCCGCACGATCTGCGAGCTGGCCATCAAGCTTCGCGACCTGCAAGACGTCTCGTCCATCTTTGTTACCCACGAAATGAATAACGTCCGCTCCCTGTCGTCCGAGTACGCTACCGTCGACGGCGAGGGCCACGTTATCTATGAGAAGGAGGGCGAGAAGCTTTGTTTGATAAACACGGAAGTGATAATGTTTCGGGATGGAAAGATAATCTTTAACGGTACGGATGAGCGCCTGCGCTCAAGCGACGATCCGTATATCCAGCGGTTCCTTCACGGCAAATAACTCATGGTCGAAACAAGAAAGACACTAACGTTCAGCAAGCTCCGCGTCGGGATTTTTGTTTTGCTCGGTCTCGTGGTACTCGGCTTTCTGATTCTCAATTCGAGTGGTGACTTTAATCCGTTCGAGAAGAAGATGCGGTTGAAGGCGCGTTTTGCCGCGGCCGATGGTCTTCGCGAAGGCTCCGAGGTGCAACTTGCCGGCGTGAGAATCGGAAAGGTGGAGGACGTGACGCTTTTGCCGCCCGATACTCCCGAGGACTTCAAGGTCGAAGCGGTGATGGTTGTCGACCAGGAGTTGAATGGCCGTCCGATATCGGAGCGGATCCGCACCGATTCGAATGCACAGCTGGTCGCCACTTCGCTGCTCGCCAACGACAAGATCATCAATATCTCTCCCGGCTCATCGAAAGGTTCGCCGGTTTCTGAGAATGACATTCTGGAATCGCGCGTCGCGATCTCGATAAATCAGTTAACGCAGACCGGTAACGATCTGCTCGAGCAGATCAACAAGCTCGCGGTCCCGGCGAACGAGATCCTTAACAAGGCTAACCAGGGCGAAGGCACGCTCGGCCGTATCGTTAACGACGAATCGCTTTATCGAAACCTGGATGCAACGATCGCCGAGACAAAGCTAACGGTGACGAAGTTGCAGACGACGCTTGATAAAGTGAATAGCGGTCAGGGCACGGCCGGGAAACTGCTTAACGACGCTGAACTTTATACAAATCTCAACCGTACCGTCGCCACGCTTGAAGGCATATCTTCGGACATAAAGGCGGGCCGAGGTTCTGCCGGCAAATTCGTTACCGATGACGCGCTTTACAACGAGACGCGTGCGGCGATCATCGACCTTCGCACGTCGGCGGCGAAGATCAACGGCATTGCAGACGATTTTAAACTGATCTCCGCGGACCTAAGTGCCGGACGCGGCACCTTTGGCAAATTCCTGAAAGACGATCAGCTTTACAACGACGCGAAGGATACGCTCGCCCGCTTCAATTCGACCGCGACCAAGATCGAGTCGATCCTTACCGATGCCCAGGCAGGAAAAGGGACGCTCGGCAAATTCGTGACCGACGAAACGCTATTCAACAACATCAATCAGACCGCCTCTAATTTCAATCAACTCTCCAGCGAAAGCACGAAACTTATCTATGACTTTCGCCAGAATCCAAAGAAATACCTCCGGATCAAGCTCAGTATCTTCTAACAAATCCTTGACGGGGACTGCATAGACAACGTATATTATCCGTATATGCATCGGATATGCGTGAATATCCGCATGTATTCGTATGAATATGCAGAAGGCGGAACGGCAGAAACTGATCCTTGATGTTATATCGGCTCGACCGATCGAGCGTCAGGACGAGCTGTCGCAACTGCTCAGGGACAGCGGCTTTAGTGTGACGCAGGCAAGTATTTCCCGCGATCTCGACGAGTTGGGCATCATCAAGATCGATGGCAGATACGCCCGGGTGGAACTGCAAGTGGCGGAGGCGAGTCCTTTCGGGGTCTCGTCGATCGAGCCCGCGGGCGAGAATCTTCTGATCGTTCGGTGCCTCTCCGGTCTTGCATCAGCGGCCGCCGTTCGAATAGATGGATCGGAGATCGAAGAAATTGTCGGAACAATCGCAGGAGACGACACGATCTTTATTGCGATAGGTAACGTCCACGATCAAAAGATCGTGATGAAAAAGTTGAAAATGATTTTCGCGGCTGGATGAACAAGGGGGAAAGATGTTCGTAGAAATAGACAAGATCGGTTCGGCGACCTCGCCGCTTACACTCGGGAAACGGGTTCGCATCACTAGCACCAGTTCCGAGCCTCGGGTCGGCGATGTCGTAGCTGTGAAAGCCCTGACGGAGTCGGTTACATACGGCAACCTTGAGCTTCCCAGCGGACGTCTGGCAAAGATCAACCGCGGCGATACTGTGCTGGGAGTGCTCGGGAAGCGTCGCGCGCTAAAAGGTTTCGTCGGCGACGTGCCGGCGCGCGTCAGCGCCGGCGATCGATTACACGTGCTTAACATGGGCGGCGTGATCGGCGAATGTAAAGGACATCATTCATCTCTGTCGGATGCGATCGAAGTCGAGGTCATCGGCTCGGTCTGTGACGAACTGGGTTTGCCAATGAACATCGGTGACGCGGGGATGGTTCCCGCCGACAGCTTGCATGAGTCGGCTCCGATCGTGATCGTCGCGGGTTCATGTATGAACTCCGGGAAGACCGTAGCGGCAGTTGAGATAATTAAGCAGGCGTCGAATGCGGGAATAAAAGTGGCGGGCGCCAAGCTGACGGGGATCGCCTGTTTGCGCGACACGCTAAACATGCAGGATCACGGAGCCTTCACGACCGCAAGCTTTCTTGAATGCGGTCTGCCCTCGACTGTCGAATGCGATGATCTGGCCGGAGTCGCCCGGTCGCTCTTTAATCACTTGAATAGTTTTTCGCCCGATCTCATTGTCGCGGAGCTTGGTGACGGCATCGTCGGCGGTTACGGCGTCGACGCGATCCTTTGCGATTCACTAATAATGGAAACTGTCTCGAGCGTCGTGTTTTGCGCGTCGGACTACGTCGGCGTTATTGGCGGGATGAAGGTCCTGGGTGATCTGGGTCTCGCTATCGATGTTGTCGCCGGTTCGGTGACCGACTCGCAGATGGGTGAGGATTTTGTCCGCTCGCAACTCGGCCTTGAAGCCGGCAATGCACGTCGCGACGGCAAGAAGCTCTTTGAAATGATCCAGGCCTCGATGAAAGTGGAGGCGGTTGCTGCACGATGAATCTTCGCGTAGCGATATTTGGCGGCTCGGGGTACGGCGGGAGCGAGCTCCTGAGGATATTGCTGTTTCACCCTGATGTCGAGATCGTCCTGGTCACGGCCAACGAGCACGCGGGTAAGCTCGTCGGCGATGTACATCGAAATTTACTCGGCCTGACGGATCTCGAATTCACAGTCGCGCCGGCGGACCTGAGCGGTCTTACCGGTCTCGACATTGCTTTCTTTGCCCTGCCCCACGGGCAGGCTCTCGGCTTGATCCCCAGCCTTCCGGCTAACGTGAAGGCGATCGATCTGTCCGGAGATTTTCGGATAGACGATCCGGAAGTGTTCAAAGTGCAATACAATCTCGACCACACCGCGAACGAACTTCAGGGTCGATTCGTTTACGGTCTGACGGAAACAAATCGCGATGCAATAGCGGGTGCTCACTACATCGCAAATCCCGGCTGCTTCGCGACGGCAACGCTGCTGGCGCTCGCTCCGATGGTAAAGAGCGGTCTGCTAACCGGAAAGATCATCGTCGATGCAAAGACAGGCTCGAGCGGTTCCGGAGCGAAGCCAGCCGCTAACACACATCATCCCCAGCGTTCGAATTCGTTTTACGCGTATAAACCTTTCACCCACCAGCACGTGCCCGAGATCACACAGCATCTCGGCTCTGTCGGCGATTTTGCGAGCGAGCTCGTTTTCATGACTCACAGTCTGCCGGTTTCACGCGGCATATTTGCGTCATGCTACATGGAGACGAAAGCGAACCTGACGAACGAAGACCTGAAGAATATTTTCACGAGCTTCTACAGCGGTTCGTTCTTTGTGCGGATAGTGGATGGTTCGCCCGACATCAACTGGGTGAAGAACACGAA
>JBKKAS010000066.1:0-3715 GCA_046714595.1 Pyrinomonadaceae bacterium
TTAAGGAACGAATCTGACATAGGTTAAATAACCGCCGAGTTTTCGACAGCCTCGGATTCTCACATTTTAGCCGGATCTCGTTGCCGGGCAATCGGTCAGGAAGCCCGGTTCGCCCTGGCGAGTACGACCGGGACGTCGGAAGTCGGCAGGATCCGGAACCTGACGACGCCGACCGTTACATTCCTGCCGGGTTCGAGATAAAACGCGGCCGTTTCAGTTTTCGGCCTGGTTGCAACTATCGGTTGCCGGTCGAGTGTTTCGAGACGGACGCCCACGCGCTCATATGCACCAACGAAACTCATTTCTTCAACGACACCCTCGGTCAGCTTTTGATAGTTTTGCAGCAGGTTCTCCGGCCGTCGGAGAAAGACATCTTCAGGACGTATAACGAGCTTCACTCGCTGGCCGTCGTTAAACTCATACTCGTCGCCGATATCGAGCGAAATATCTCCCGATTCGAAAGTCCGGCCGCGAATAACGCCATCTATCAAATTAGCGGAGCCGAGAAAGGTCGCGACGTACTCGGATTCGGGCTTGTTGTAAACCTCATACGGCGTACCGATCTGTTCGATACGTCCGGAGTTGAGCACCGCGATACGATCGCCGAGCTCGAGGGCCTCTTCCTGATCGTGCGTGATAAAGATCGAAGGAACTCTGATCTGTTTCAGCAGCGCCCGGATCTCGCGTCGGAGCGTCGTGCGGATCTGCGCATCGAGAGCACCGAACGGTTCATCGAACAGCAGGACCTTGGGCTCGTAGGCGAGCGCTCGTGCGATGGCGACACGCTGCTGCTGCCCTCCCGAAAGTTGTGACGGACTTTTGGTCCGGTGTTCTTCGAGATGAACCATCTCTACAAGCCGGTCGATCGTCTGCTTTATATCGGCTTTTGAACGGCGACGGAGCTTTAGCCCGTAGGCGATGTTTTGCTCCACGTTCATCTTCGGAAACAATGCGTAGGATTGAAAGATAACGCCGGTGCCTCGAAGGCGGGCCGGGATGTCGGTCACGTCCTTTCCGTGGAGTATCACACGTCCGGTTCCGGGCGACTCGAGACCCGAGATTATACGCAGGATCGTAGTTTTTCCACTGCCCGAAGCACCGAGAAGTACGACTATCTCACCCTCGGCCACGTCGAAGTTGATATCGTCCAGCACCATTGTCGCGCCAAAGTTTTTGCTAAGGTCGCGTACGGAGACGGCGGGTTGTGTTGAGAGCGTACTTGTCATCTACGTGAATCGTTAATCGCGAATCGTTAATCGCGAATCGTTGATCGTGAATACAAATCCCAAATCCCAAATCCAAAATCGGTTAGTCTGCCTCTAACCAGTCGCGGGCGAAGAACAGTACGCTGAAGATCGCAAACGACAACAACGCAAGAACGATCGCGATCGCATTCGCTGCCTCAACCTGGCCTTCGTTGAATTTCGCGAAAATGTAGAGCGGTGCGGTCTGCGTCCGGTTCGCAAGATTACCCGAGACGAGTATCGTCGAGCCGAACTCACCCACCGACCGGGCAAATGTCAGGAGTGCTCCACCGACGATAGCACCGCGCAGCGATGGCAATGTGACGTGCCAGAACGTTTGCCAGCGCGTCGCCCCCATCGTTGCAGACGCTTCCTCGAGCGAGTTGCTCATCGTGTCGAACACCGGCTTGATCACCCCGAACGCCAGAGGAAATGTAACGAAGATATTCGCAAGAATAATTGCGCCGGCAGTGAACATTATTTCGGGGACGTTCTCTTCGCCGAGCACGCGCGAGAGAGTTCCGTACGGTCCCCAAAGCAGAAGAAGCGCGAAGCCCGCGACGGCGGTCGGGATCGCGGTTGGCAGCGATATCGTGACGATCAGCGCGTTTCGGCCCCAAAAGTTGTATTTCGAAAGGACGTACGCCCCGAACAATCCGAACAGTACATTAAAGATGGTCGCCCAAAAGCTCGTGACGATCGAAAGCTTAAGAGCGAAAACCGCCTCGGGTGCCATCAGGGCATTCCAGAAGCTCTCCGGTCCGCTCGCCGTTCCAAATATAAAGATCGACGCAAGCGGTAACAGGACGAGTGGCAGCATCACGGCGATCATCACCGTGATACTCAGCGGCTTTACCAGATCAAACCCGCGGGTATGCCGAACTCCTGAAAGATTTGCGCTCATAGA
This sequence comes from Pyrinomonadaceae bacterium, assembly GCA_046714595.1. GTDB lineage: Bacteria > Acidobacteriota > Blastocatellia > Pyrinomonadales > Pyrinomonadaceae > OLB17. The sequence goes on from JBKKAS010000066.1 coordinate 2,152, forward strand.
TTTTGACTGAACCGAGGCTAGCTCCCCTCCTTGTCTAAGGAGGGGTGGCAGGCGCTTCGGCTGACGGGGTGGTGCATGAGTGCGAAGCACGAACGACCTGTTCCAGTCAGCCTCACTTATTCTGCACCTGATCGCGAAATACTTGCTCGATGATCTCCGGGTAGGCCTTGTTCCAGCCACCAAACATCTCGATCGTGAATGGCAGCTCGATCTTCGCGAATTCAGTGTTGGCCTGGTTGAAGGATTCGTTTGTCACCGAGCGGAAATGATATTTGACGAACGCCTTTTGCGCTTCGTCGGTCCACAGAAAATTGAGAAACGCTTGCATCAGCGGGCGTTCGGCAGCGGTCACGTTACGGTCGATGAGGACCGCCGGGTGTTCGCTGAAGATGGTCGACCTCGGCACGATGACGTCGATCTCCGCACCGGCTTGTTTCATCATTAATCCTTCGAGTTCATACGTTACCAACGCATCGCCATAACCGAGTTCGAATGTGGTTCGAGCCTCACGCGCCGAACCAGGTGTCGAGCCGACGTTTCTCCAGATCGCCTGAAGAAGACGTAGCGCCCGCGATTGATCGGGACCGCCGCTCTCAATTTCCGACTTCTTCAACTCAGAACCATAGATCGACAAGATCGACCATTGGGCGCCGCCGGAGCTGACCGGATCGGGATGTATCACGCGAACATCCGGTTTGGCCAGATCGGGAAAGTCTTTTATCTGTTTCGGATTCCCCTTGCGTACGAGAATGACGAACGGGGTTTTGTTGATGATTCCACGGTTGGGTAACTTGTGCCAGTCGGTTGTCGTCGCTTTGCCCTCGGTGAGCCGGTCGGCGTCGCGCTCAATTGAAAGGATCGCGACATCGGCGGGTGCCCCTTGCAGGATCTGGTTTGTCACCGTCTCCGATCCGCCAAATGACGAGACGAAATTTACATCGACTCCATGCTCGCGTTTCCACTTGGCTGTGAAAGCCGGGTAGATGTCCTTCTCAAGCGCCTCCTTCATTATCGAAAAGCCGTAGACGGTGATCGTTTGGCGCCCGGCTCCTCCGTCCTGGGCAGTCGGAAGGCACGAGCAGAGAACAATGGCGAGGGAAAACGTGACAACCCGAAAACATTCGTTGAATCTCACCATCGTTCGGCCTCCTTTCGCTGTCGCCAAAGACGACAAAAGGTTGTGAAGTACACCGTGTCAACACAACCTGCGCGAGATCAACCGTGTCCTTCTTCGTTAATGCCTACGAGGTTAGCTGACGGGCTGGAAGCGAAGAAGTCTTCTTCTGTTTTTATCAGATGCGCCCCAATTTTGCGTTTGGCAAAACCTTGGTTCCCCCGTGCTGTATTTCTACAACTTCGGCAATTTGATTTGGGTAAGTTTATCGGAAAGGCTGCCGGAAACGCAAACTGTTTGTCTAGTGACGAGTGAATGGTCGAGCGTGAATAACGGACGTTGAAAGGTGGTCTAGCTTTCTTTGCGGGCTTGGCCTGCATTTGGGGTGAAAAATACATTTAACGCAAAGCTCGCCAATGCCCGAAAGAGGGGGATTTTGGGATTTTAAAA
>JBKKAS010000067.1:0-20647 GCA_046714595.1 Pyrinomonadaceae bacterium
TCTCTTACGTTGGTACTCGTGTGCTCTATTTCGGCCGGTGCGCAAAAGCGCAGGCCGGCTCCCGGGGCAAAACCACCCGGTGTGGTGAAGCTACGCGAGAGCGGAAACTCGGCGGTCGTGGTCGACGAAACGCTGTCGGTTTTGCGAATGAGGCCAAGCCTTTTCGCGGACCCGATCCAGCGGATGCGTCGGGGGCGACGGGTACAGATCATCGGCCGCGCCGAAGCTGACGGTGTCCGGTTTTACAAAGTCTCGGTGCCGCCCGGCAATTTTGGTTGGGTCCAATCCGATGCAGTTTTCGGAAGGTTTCGCTCCGGCGACGAAGAGCGATTCGCCCGGCTTGTTCAGGCCGCGGATGGCTTCGACCAGATCGAGCTTGCAGCGGAGTTCTTCGATATGTACCCGGCGTCGAAATTTCGTCCGCCGATACTTCTGCTGTTCGGAGATCTTTTGGAGGACGTCGCCTTTAAGCTTTCACGGGATGCTACTTCGAGATTGAGCAGACGCGAGATGGCCGCATCAGGCGCTCCGGTGCACAGTTACTATCTGAATTTCAATATGATCGATCGTTATCGAAAACTCGGCGTGACGTTTCTCTTCAACTCGTCGCTTAGAACGTTCCATTACAACGGCAAAAGCTGGAAGGAGATAGTCGAGCGGTTTCCGACATCCGCGGAGGCGGCTGAAGCACAGAGGCGACTCGATTCACTAAAAATGAAATTGGATAAACGCGCTTAGCGGGTTAGTAATTCAGGGCTTTAGCGATCTCGGCAGCGACGCGAACGTTGTTTTCCAAAAGTGCAACGTTTGCGGCGAGTGTTTTGCCGCCGCTTTTTTGGGATAGCTCATTCAAAAGGAAGGGCGTTAGATCTTTTCCGGCGATCCTTCGCGTACCAGCCTCGGCGAGCGCGGAGCCAATCAGTGCTTCAACCTCCGCGGCTTCGATCTCAAACTCCGACGGGATCGGCACGGTAACCAGCAGTGCCGAGTCGAGTCCAAGCTCTCTTCGCGCGTCGGCTATCCGCGAAACGTCCTCAGCTTTGTCAACCCGTTCATCGACCTCGAGGCCGCTTGTCGACGAATAGAACGCCGGCATCTTATCGCACTGCCATCCTAAAACCGCGATCCCGTTCGTTTCGAGCCACTCGCGCGTTGCAGCAATATCGAGGATCGCCTTGGCGCCCGAACAAACGACTATGATGGGCGTCCGCGCCAGTTCCGGCAGATCAGCCGACACATCGGCCGCGAAGCCGCGATGCACGCCGCCGATGCCACCGGTTGCAAAGACGTTGATACCGGCCCGATGGGCGATAAGGGCGGTTGTCGCTACCGTGGTCGCTCCGTTCAGCTTCCGCGCCGCAGCGATGGCCAGGTCGCGTCGGGACAGTTTTCGGACATTTTTATCTGTGGCGAGTATTTCAATCTGCTCGTGGCTGAGCCCGGCGCAGATCTCGCCGTCGAACATCGCTATCGTGGCGGGTATTGCGCCCGCGGCGCGAACCAGCTGCTCGAGTCGGATGGCTGTATCGAGATTTCTTGGATGGGGAAGGCCGTGCGAGATCACGGTCGATTCGAGCGCGACTATCGGACGTTCGAAATGAAGCGCACCGGCGATCTCGTCATTGAACGTTATCTTCATTTAACGAACTTCAGGATGCGGTTCAAACGCGGGTGCGTAATGCAGCCGAAGAAATCGCCGTTCGATGCTCCGCGATCGCAGGACCAGTACACAAACATCGCCCGGCCGATAACCAGCTCACGCTTCACAAATCCCCAGTATCGACTGTCCTCGCTGTTGTCGCGACTGTCACCCATTACGAAGAAACTGTTTTCCGGCACCTGCATCGGCTTTCCGGGGATGGCGAATTCGTAACTCGTTCGCGGCAGATTCTTTCCCGAGCGAACCCATTCCATCCTGTCTTCCTGATAATAGACGTCGTACGTCTCGCCGGGTTTTCGCTCCTCGAATTCGCGGATCTCAAGGGCTGACTGATCATCGTCCGCATCGCCGATCACCCGGTGCTCGGGCAATGGCTCGCCATTTATGAAAACCTGGTTGTTGCGAAACTCGACCGTTTCCCCCGGCAGCCCGATCACACGCTTAACGTAGTTCAACTGATACGGTTTAATGGGCGGCCGTCGCGACGCATCGATCTCCGGGTGCACTTTGTTGCCCGGGTATTTGAATACGATGATATCGCCGCGCTCGATCTCACGCTGCGGCAAAAATGGCAGAGACGAGCCGCCTGGTGAGAAGATGAACTTGTTCACCAGAAGATAATCACCGACAAGGATCGTATTTTGCATCGAGCCGGTGGGCACGGTCACCGCCTGCAAGATGAACGTCATGCCAAAAATGGCCATTATCAACGTCACCGCGAATGATTCGAAGTACTCGCGGAAGATCGACTTCGGCGGACCTTTCGGCTTCGGGACCTGTTCTTCTTTATTTTCTGTTTCGTCTTTGCTCATAAATTCGCGAAATACATTACGTCGGTTTCAGCTTTTACGTTTCGTCAGGCCGGATCTTTTGCGCCTGAAGTGATCTTACGGCCTCACTAGCCGCCATCATTTCGGCGGATTTTATTGAACTTCCCGAGCCCTCTGCTCGCCCCGCTTCCCATGCAGCCTCAACTAAGAACATCCGTTCATGTGGTCGGCCCTCAGTTTTGAGCAGTGAATAAACGGGACCGGAACTTTTTTCGGCCTGCAGCATTTCCTGCAGTAGTGTCTTATAGTCCACCGAGTCTTCCGGGGTGACACTTCGAAATTCGACCGCAAATACTTTTGCCACAAACGACCGTGCCGCGATATATCCCCCGTCGAAGAAGATCGCTGCGATTATAGCCTCGAGCGTGTCGGCGAGGATCGCCTTCTTCTGCCGGCCGCCTGTTTTGTCTTCCCCACGCCCTAGTCGGATGCTTTCGCCGATCTTGATCGATTCTCCGATGGTCGCCAGCGTTGTCGTGCTAACCAGCCGATGCTTCATCAATGTCAGCTCGCCTTCGGACGCACCGGGATATTTTTGAAACAGCTCGTCGGCGACGGCGAGACCCAGTACCGAGTCTCCGACAAACTCGAACGATTCGTTCTCGGCCGCACGGATCTCATCCTCATTCCCGCCGGCGAGGTTCTCGTGGGCCCACGAACGGTGAGTGAGGGCGCGTTCAAGCAACGCCAGATCATGAAATTTATATCCCAGTGAATTTTCAAAAGTTGAGAGTTTCATTCCGAAAATTCAGTTTATGAAGAACGCAAAGAAAAAGAAAGCCGGATGCAGGTTTTCACCCTGGCATCCGGCCGATTTTTAGATTTCTGGAGTTATGCGAAATTATTTCCGGGTTCCCTTTTTAGTAGCGACAGCCTTCGTACCGGTTGTCGACATCGGCTTGGTCGCCGGCTTCGTACCGGTTGTCGACATCGGCTTGGTCGCGGGCTTCGCCGCGGTCGTTGCCGGAGCAGCGGCCGGAGCAGCTGAAGTCGTACCGGTAGTCGTCGTCGTGGTCGGCGTGTCCGGATCAGCCACTGGCGTCACTGGGGTCGTCGGGTTCGGAAACGGCTTCGCCAGAGTGCTGGCAACAAAGACGTCAAGACCGGCGTCTTTTTCAAAGCGGCGCTTGTAGAGTCCCTGCATGATCTTATAGACGCCGTCCTTGTACGCCTTCGCGGCTGGTGTGTCGCTCTTCGCGACGTTGTGTGCACGGCTATAAGCATCCAGCGCACGCTCGGTGTAGCCATTGAAAAGCGCGATTTTCGCCTTGATCTGCGTATCGAGGTCCGCCTTCACCGCCTCTTCCGTAGCTGCCTTTTGTTGAGTGATGAGTCTCGCGATCTCTTCACCGATCGGTGCACCTTCCTGGACGTAGTAGTCGCCGATCGCACCGTAGATGCGGGGATCGTTCTTCGAAAGCGGAGATTGGGACAGTTCGTAATAGAGCGGAAGTGCAGTCTTCCTGTCCTTCTTACCGTAATTACTCTGATATGCGACGGTATAGGTAAGTTCGTTGATGGCTAGATCTTTATTATCCCGATTGTAGTCCCCGATTCCTATGTAAGAAGCTCCCGTCTTCGGGCCCTTGATATATTTCCGGTCAAACTGCCAGCCACCCTTGACTCGCGTCATTACCATATTGGAATATCGGATCGCGTCGTCCGCATATTTGAACTTATTCGCGTCATTCGATTTCTCAGCGGCTACTAACGCCATTGCAAAGGCGATATTCACATCGTCTTTCCTAACGTTTAGAATTTCTTTGCCCGCTGCAAGCACTGCGTCCGCATTGCCGGACTTTAACCCCTCATCGAACTGGTTGAAAAACGGAGCAAGCTTTGCCCGTTCCCTTTCCGTCGGAACCGCGGTCTCAAGTCGGACGACCTGCGGTCTGACAAAATCGACCTGCTCCTTGACCGACTCGCAGGAACCATATTTTTCGAGGAACTCTTTACCGGCTGCTAACGCTCCTTCCATCTCCGGAAGCGTCTTTTTGTTATAGGTCGCCGTGAATTTGGTGTAGATGGCGTTCTGCCCGTCAACATCAGCGCAAGATGGGTTCGGAGTCGCCGTGGTGTCCTGTCCGAAACCGGTTATTGCTCCGCCGGCCAGAATTGCCGCCGTCAATGCTCCGGTGCTAAAAAATCTAAAAATCGTTTTCATTCTATCCTCCAGCTAATGCAAAATCCTAAATTTCTCTTACAGCCGATACCCGCTTCATTCGATAAGGGTTTCGCGTGAAATCAGATGTTACTGTCAAAAAAAACGTTGCAAATGTTTCCAGGCGAAATCGGGGCGGCGATCCCCGACAGAACACTTACCAATCCGAACGTTGGGAAGTCTAATAATCCCGCAGATTTCGCTTTTGTGTCAAGCGAAAATCGGTTTCGAAACAGAAAAAGGCCGAAACATTCCAGTGATGGAAATTGCTTCGGCCTTTTGGGACAGAATACCGGGAAATGCCGGTAGATTTACTTATTCTTTACGATCCGCGGGCGTTCCTTTCTTTCCGCACCGCCCGTACCGCTCTTATCGAACTCGATCACAACCGGTGTAAACGACGGCTTGCTCGAGGCAGTTTTTTGGACCATCTTTTTCGGAGCCTGCGGAACTGCGGCTACGTCAGTTTGCCTGGAACCAACAATGATCGGAGTCTGCTCGTTGGTTTCGACCTCGGCCATATCCGACTCTTCACCTTCGTCAGTTTCGTTCGCGATCGTGCTCGTGTCGATCACCGGCTTTACCTTCAGCTGGCGAGCATATAGCAGATCCTTGTTTCGCCGGATCTGTCCGCCCAGCGCGTGATAGATCTTGCCCGCAATGGCAGCTGCATATTTACCACGCTCGCTCTGCCCGCGCGTGATCACGACCACCGAGTATTTCGGGTCCTCGACCGGAGCAACAGAGGCGAACAGACCGATCCATGAACCTTTTGTGATACACGAACCCGTCTTTCCCGCAACGCCCATTGACGCGTCAACGCCGCGACGGGCCGTGCCGTATTCGGCCGCGCCGATCATCCCGGGCAAAACACGTTCGACGCTGCGCATCGGCAAATTGACACTCTCGCTGATGTGCGGGCGAAAAGCGGTCCGTTCAGTCTGCTGTCGATTGATCTGCGGAACCACTTTCTTGCCGCCGTTCGATAACGCTGAAACCATAACGGCGAGCTGAAGCGGCGTCACCTCAAAGTCATCGCCGTGTGAATAGATGCGGGCATTGTTGTTGCCATACGGAAGCCGGCCGGCGGTTTCGCCTTCGGAATTGATACCGGTTTTTTCGCCGAGGCCAAGGGTCTTCGCATACCCGATCATTTTGCTCGAACCCATGTTGACGCCAACACGCTGAAAGTAGCCGTTGTTCGATTTTGCAAGCGCATAGTCGAGGTCCATCCGCGTCGAGCTATTCCTGATATTGCCTTCGCCGTCGATAATATTTTCGTTGAGGCCGGCGACACCGGTGACCAGCTTGATCGTCGAGCAAGGCTTGAAGCTATCCCGAATCGCCCAAGCCTGATTCACGATCGTGACGACCTTACCGGTCTTTGCTTCCATGACCACGACCGTTCCCGCGTGACCGCCGAGAGCGTTGACGGCGGCGCGGCGCACAGTCAGGTCTTCACCGGTAACGTCGTCCTTCGCGATATTTTCAACCGTTGTGTTACGTAGTCCGCGTTCGAATGCGAGTTTACGCGCTCGAGCTTCACGTGCTGCCTGCTCGCGACGACGCTGTTCGGCCAATGCAGCCTGACGGCGGATCTCTGCTTCGCGACGGCGTTCGGCCTCGGCGCGCCGGGACTCGGCCCGGTTCTTAGGATTCTTACGGTCGCGTAGGTCCCTTTCCTTTTCACGCCGGCGCTCTTTTGCGGTCAGCTTGTCTTGCTTTGCGTCCTTTTTCGCATCGCGGCGGTTGTCCCGGGCTTTCGCCAATGCCTTCTCTTTCCTGGACTCACTCTTACCTTTTTTCTTTGCTAACTGTTCCTTTTTACTATCTCGACGACCCGCCTGCTTCTTGTCTTTACGGGCATCCTTAGCCTGTAAGCTGGACTTCTTAGCAACGGCTTTCTTGTTTGAGGCTGATTTTTTCGATTGAGCGTGGAGAGCGTAAGAGAACAGAAGAGCGATCAGGATGAAGGGGGAAAAAAGCGATGTGAGACGCTTTCCGGGACACATTAACTTCATGGTTTACCTCGGCCGGTCTGGATTTATGTTGTGGTTTTCGGGAAAGACTCTTGAGCGTTTATCGGAACGAGTTGTTTAGATTGTTCAAGAGTTTGCGAAAAAGCTAAACCAGACTATAACATTCAACTCACCGCGAGGCAAGCAATTTAAGCGACTGTTTAATTTAGTCGGTTTATGAACTTTTTCAGCACATTCCGGGGCCGTCTTTTGTTGATCTTAGCGTTTCTGCTGGTGGCGACGCTCGGCGTTCAGTACTACCTCAACTTGCTGACGCAGCAGGAAAACGACGAGCTTCGCGACGCCCAGGCTAAAGCTCTCGTGGCGGGAATCACGTTGGGCACGAACGTGATCACGTCAACCGAATACATGCAGGACTTGATAGACCGAGAGGGCCAGACGTACTTCGACGAAGCAACCAGAGCTCGTATCAAGGATGTCATCATCATCGACAACAATTGGGAGGTAACCGACAGTCTCAATCCCGATTTTGTACCGACGATTGGGCCGAATGGTGAAACGTTGAGAAAGAAATTGTCCGAGCTGCCTGACCTGCCGCCTTTAAAAGAAGGGTCCCGGCTGGGCGACGACCTGGCGCACTTCCCCAATTCAAATCTTGAGGGCGGTGATGACGAAGCGCGCGCGATTCCCATCCAGACCAGCGAAGGCCGGTTCTACGTAATGGTTTTGCTTCGGAACGACGAGAGCGAAGCTGCGCGCCGAGCGGCATTACCTCTAATAGTCACGCTCATCGTCCTGTCGCTGTCGACACTCGTCACATTCTGGCTTGTATGGCGGTTCACCCGGCCGATCGCAAATCTGTCTAATGCAGCACGCGAAGTGGCAGATGGAAACCTCGGCGTTCGCGTTCCCGACAATGGACGAACAGACGAGATGGGACAGCTCGCTCAACGATTCAATGAGATGACGGCCGAGCTCGAAAAAAGCAAGGAGCTGGAAGAGCAATTACGCCAGGCCGAAAAGAGCGCCGTCATCGGACGCCTTGGTTCTGCGATCGCCCACGAGATCCGAAACCCGCTGAATTACATTAATCTCACGCTCGATCATCTTCGCGCTAAATTTGCCCCGGACGATAAGGACCGGATCGCGTCGTTTACGAAGCTGATCACTCAGATCAAATCCGAGGTTGCACGCATCAACCAACAGATCTCCGACTTCTTAAATTACTCGCGGCCCGCAAACCTTGAACTGAGAGCGATCGAAGCTCGGGCCGTGGTCGAAGACTCGCTCCGGCTGGTGGAAGCACACGCGAGCGAGAACGACATTCGGATCGCCATCGTCGAACACGAGAATGTGCCAATGATCCTGGGCGACCCGGAATTTTTGCGATCGGTTTTCAACAATCTGTTTATTAACGCCGTTCAGGCAATGGGCAATGAGGGCGGCAATCTGAATGTCAGGATCTCGCCCGACGGCGGGTTTGTCCGTTTCGAGATTTCCGACACTGGCGACGGCATCCCGCAAGAAAATGTCTTGAAGATCTTCGAACCGTATTTCTCGACAAAGGAAACCGGAACCGGGCTTGGGCTGGCGATAGTTCAAAAGATCATCGATGTGCACAACGGGACGATCGATGTCGAATCGAAGGAAGGCGAAGGGGCAAGGTTTACGGTAAGATTACCTGCAAGTGACAAGTTACAAGTGACAAGTGACAAGTGACGAGTGATAAGTGACGAGTGAAGGAAATCCTTGCTGGTCCCTAGTCACTAGTCACTCGTCACTCAAAACAAGATGGCCAGAAAATCAATACTCGTCGTCGACGACGAAAAAAATCAGCGAGAGATCCTCGAGACGATCCTTTCGGGCGAAGGCTACGACGTAACGACGGCGAGCTCGGGTGAGGCGGCGATGAAGTTCGTCGAGGCTCGGCGGTTCGATCTCGTACTGACCGATCTGAAAATGACCGGCATGAGCGGGCTCGAGCTGTTAAAGGAGCTGACGAATTTCGACAAGTCGATAATCGTGATCCTCTTGACCGCGCACGGCTCGGTCGATTCCGCCGTCGATGCACTTCGTTTGGGCGCGTTCGACTATCTGCAGAAGCCTTACGGGAGCGAGAAGTTGCTGGATACCGTTTCGCGAGCGCTCAACAAACTCTCGGCGCTCGACACCGAGATCGTTTCCGTTTCACCTGAAATGGACAAGGTGAAGAAGCTGATCCTGAAGATCGCGAAGTCGAACTCGACAGTGCTCATTCGCGGCGAGAGCGGAACGGGAAAGGAACTTATCGCCCGGTCGATCCATAAGAACTCGCTGCGGACGAACGAAGTTTTCCAGGCCGTGAACTGTGCCGCGATCAACGAGAATCTGCTCGAGTCGGAATTGTTCGGTCACGAGAAGGGATCGTTCACCGGTGCCGTCGCCGAAAAGAAAGGGCTGTTTGAGATCGCAAATAACGGAACACTTTTCCTCGATGAGATCGGCGAGCTGGATATCGCACTTCAGGCGAAACTGCTGCGCGCTCTGCAGGAGAAAGAGATCCGCCGTGTCGGCGGTATAAAGGAGATCGAGGTTGACGTTCGCGTGCTCGCCGCGACCAATCGTGACCTTCTGAAAATGGCGGAAGAGCAGCGGTTTCGCGAAGACCTCTACTATCGGCTGAATGTTTTATCGATCGATATCCCTCCGCTGCGCGAACGCCGCTCGGATGTTCCGGTCCTGCTCGAATACTTCGTTAAGAAACATACTCGCGGGACCGACCGCACAATTACTCTCGAGCCGGAAGCGAAAAAGTTGCTGCTCGATTACCACTATCCCGGCAACGTCCGTCAACTCGAATCCGCACTGGAACGAGCGATCCTGTTGTGTGAGAACGATACCGTAACGCTCGAAGACCTGCCGCCCGAGATGACGCAGACCCGCGCGGCAGGCGCCAACGCGTCGGGCGATTCGCTTTTCAAGCTCCCGCCTGAGGGCGTGAACTTCGAAGACGTAGAACGCGGCCTGATCATGCAGGCGATGGATCGAACCGACAACAACATCACGAAATCCGCGAAGCTGCTTGGACTGACGTTCCGAACGTTGCAGTATAGGTTGGAGAAGTTTGGAATAAAAAAGGATGTGGATGATAGTGACGAGGGACGAGTGACGAGTGACGAGTAAGAAGGCACGAGGAGCCGAAGGACCATCTAGAATGAAATCTTGATCTGATACTTTAAAACAACTGTCGGGGAGAAGGAGATAAGCGACAGTGACAACAGGCAACTTTAAGGAGTTGATCGTATGGCAGAAGAGTATCGCCCTTGTTAAAACGGTATACATCTTGACGAAGATGTTCCCTTCCGAAGAGAAGTTTGGCTTAATTTCACAGATCCGGCGCTCGGCGGTTTCGATTCCGTCAAATATAGCTGAAGGCCAAGCGCGACGAACGACTGGCGATTTCATTCGTTTTATCTCGACTGCCGAGGGCTCGTTGGCCGAATGCGAAACACAGCTTATAATCGCGGTCGAGCTCGGCTTTTGCGGCGACGCTGATGCGAAAGCCGGATTCGGTTTAATGTTGGAGATACGAAGAATGCTTAATGCTCTGAGGCGGACTCTTTCGACGAACAAACCTCGAACGTAGTTCTTGCTCGTCACTCATCACTCGTCACTCGTCACTAAAGAAATGGAATGGCTCTCAACATTGAGTTTGGCTTTGGGTTCCGCCTGGACGTCCGGCATAAACCTCTATGCAACCGTCACCGTTCTCGGACTCTTGCAGAAGTTCGGAGCGGCGAAGCTCCCGGGCGGTCTCGATGTACTCGACAACTGGTGGATCATCGGCGTCGCCGGATTTCTTTATCTCGTCGAGTTTTTTGCCGACAAGATCCCGTACGTCGACAGCGTCTGGGATGTCGTGCACACCTTCATTCGCGTTCCCGCCGGCGTCATCGTCGCATACGCGGCGACGTACGAACTTGACCCGAGTATCTATATTCCCGCGACATTGATCGGCGGCGGACTTGCCTTATCGTCACATGGAACCAAAGCGGCACTCCGCGCCGGGGCCAACTTCTCACCCGAACCGGTTTCGAACTGGGTGCTGTCGATCGTCGAGGACATTATCGCTTTCGTCGGTACGCTTCTCGCGGTTTTCGCGCCGGTCATAATCGCCATCGTCCTTGTCGTCTTCGTGATCCTCTTCCTTTGGTTTTTCCCAAAAGTCCTTCGTGCCCTGAGGCGTATATTCAGAAGCACACGGGCATTTTTGCGGGGTGAGAGCCTCAGCGGCGCCGGCGGGATCGATCCCGCAGGGTGAGGCTTTGCCGTTACATTCCTATAATGGCGTTTCGCCTAGACGACTCACCCTCTATGAATGCGTGGCTATTTGATCATTCCGTATGTCCGCGGGATAAACAGGCGCTCCAATCGTCTGCGAATGAGTTGAGCTGTCCTCAAGGGCACCGTTATCCGGTTTTCGATACCGATCTGCTGCCGTTTCACTATCGAATGGTGATCGGCTCGTCGGAACTTCTGCGCAAGCTTAACCGCGTCATCACGCCGCGATCGCCAGACTTCCGAAAGAAAGAGTCTGGCCGAAGTGAACGGAACGTTTTTTACTCGAAGCAGATCGGCAAGGAACTATTTTTCGCGACAACCGCCGAAAACGCTCCGAGCCAGAAAGAGAATGTCGCCGCGATCTGGAACGTCTCTGCGGACGGCGAGTGCGCCGAGATCGCTAAGTTCCATAAGGACGCTTGGCACGGTACGCTGTTTATGTTCGGCACCATCCACTTCCCTTACGCCAACATGATCGCCGACGAGCTTTACTTCTCGGTGGTCGGCGTCAAAGAGGACAACCAGACGTTCAGGATCCGAAGAGCCGCGTGATCGTCATTTAGCCCGCAAGGCTCACCTGGCCCGGTCGTTCTTTCTCCGTTAGATATCCAGATCTTCTCGGAGGAACACGCATGAAAAAGGTCTCTCTCTTTGTCATTTCATTTATCACTTTTATTTCAGCTTGTAGTAGCACCGGCGATCTCGGGTCGTCGACTGCATCGAATTCGGCATCCGCCGTGCCTGAGTACGCCACCCAAGCCGAGCCTGCAACTATTTCGACCCAAAAGATCGCTGCGGGTTCCGGTAGTGGAGGTGGAGGAGGCGGCCGTGGTACCGAAGATAGTCAAGCAGTAACACAAAACATCTCTCTTGCTCAGGCGTCCGCTTCCGCCGTCGACACAGCGTCGTCGGACCGAAAGATAATTCGCAATGCTGAACTCGATCTCGAAGCCGACGATCCCGAGGACGCACAGCGAAGGATCACGGCACTCGCCGAACTAAAGGGAGGCTTTGTGGTGGAGTCGCAGCAAAGCAGCAGCGACATCAAAGCAAATTCGCGCGACATAGTTTCAATGACCGTCCGTGTGCCGGCGGCCAGGTTTGGCGACGCACTGACGGAGATCCGACAAACCGCGACGCGTGTCGTGCTCGAAACCGTGAAGGGCGAAGACGTGACCGAGCAGTTCATCGACATCGAAGCACAGCTTAAGGCAAAGAAGGCGCTGGAACAGCAGTTCATGGAGATCATGAAGCGGGCGAACACGGTCGGCGATGCCCTGACTGTACAAAGTCAGTTGGCCGACGTTCGCGGTGATATCGAGCGGATCGAAGGCCGGAAGCGATTTCTCGCAAACCAGTCGAACCTTTCTACGATCAAGATCCGCCTGAAAACTCAGAAGCTGTTTGCGGCGAACTCCGCCGGCTTTGGCGGCCGCCTCTCGGATTCTTTCACGGCGGGTGCGGACGTCGCGCTGAATTTTGTATTCGGGTTTCTCACTTTCATCGTCGCTGCGCTGCCATTTGCACTATTCATCGGCTTGCCTGTTTTTATCGTCTTCAGATATGTTTTGAGGAGACAGGCGAGACCGAGATCGGTCGTCGAGCTCGCCCAGGACGAATTGAAGAGCACATAGAATCTATGAAAAGAGCGTTTCAGATAGCGGCGGTGATCCTGGCAGGAGCCGCCGCTTATTTTTTTTGGGCGGGCAATACCGAAGGAGCGTTTGCTACGTCGGTCGTCGCCTGCGTTTCGTTTTTTCTGAGTGTGAGGTTTCAAGTGAAGGAAAGAAACCGAAGACGGGAAGAGGAACGGAACGGGACGTAACAAACGACGACGGCGGTTGAATTCCAGATCGCAGGACTTATATCCCACCGTAAACCGCCCGCTACTGCAGGCGGTCTGACAAGAGATGGCAAAGATCGTGTTGGCAACATTTGGTTCGCTTGGCGACCTCCACCCGATGATCGCGCTCGGGCTCGAGCTTCAACGTCGCGGGCATCACATCAAGTTCGCGACGATGGACTTTTTTCGCGAGAAGATCGAGATGGTCGGGTTTGAGTATGTGCCGATGGCCCCACATCTGGACCCGAATGACATTGCAAACGCACCGGAGTTGGTGGATGCCCACACCGGCACCGAAAGGATCCTGCGCGAGATAGTCATCGCGAATGTCCCACCGATGTACGACGATCTTTTGGCCGCGGTCGAGGGAGCAGATATTCTCGTAAGCGGCGAGATCATCTACGCGGCCAAGTCAGTTGTCGAAAAGACCGGTATCAAGTGGGTAACGACTACGCTCGCACCTATCTCACTGATTTCGGCGCACGACCCGCCGGTTCCGCCGATGGCGACGTGGTTCGAGAATCTCCGATTTCTGGGCGCGGGATTTCACGGTCTGCTTTATCGCGTGATACGAATGTCGATGCACCGCTGGCTCGACGAATATCGAAAGTTTCGCCTGAGCATTGGACTTGATCCCGACGACGACCCGATCTTCCGTGACAAGTTTTCGAAAGACCTTCACCTGATTATGTTCTCTCGCGCACTGGGAGCCCCACAGCCGGATTGGCCGAAGGGCGCCGTCCAAACCGGATTTTGTTTTTACGACGGGCAGGCCGATTCGGGCCAGATGCCGGATGCACTGACTGAGTTTCTGGACGCGGGAGAACCGCCGATCGTCTTCACGCTCGGGTCAGCGGCCGTCATGGACCCCCGCGATTTTTTTGAAGAAAGTGTAAAGGCGGCTAAGATCCTTGGCCGACGCGCCGTGATACTGTACGGCATTTTTAACAAACCGCCCGCCGGTCTGTCAGACAGCATTGTCGGTTTCGATTACGCTCCGTATTCAGAAATTTTTCCCCGGGCCGCGTGCGTGGTCCATCAAGCCGGTGTCGGTACGACCGGACAAGTTCTTCGAGCCGGCGTCCCGCATTTGATAATACCGTTCGCTCACGATCAGCCGGACAATGCGGCACGATGCCGCCGGTCGGGCGTAGCAGAGATCATCGCCCGTGACGATTACACCGCCGAAACGGCTGCGAAACTGCTCAGCCGGATTCTTTCGGATGACAGATACCGGAAACGCGCTGCCGAGATCGCCGCCATCATCAACTCCGAAGGCGGGACCACAGCAGCATGTGACGCTATCGAGCGAATCCTTGTCCATAAGGGAACGTGAAAAGACAAGATCCAAGCGGAAGCCGGTCGCCACGCCTTTCGCCTCCTGCCTTCTGCCTTCTGCCTCCTGCCTTCCGCCTTCTGCCGCCTGCCGCCTGCCTTCCGCATTCCCGTTACTGCTTACCGATTGAAAGTAAGTTAAAATAACCACCTGTGAGTACACTCAAACATCTGCTCGACGGAAATAAATCGTGGGCACAGAACATCAAGGAAACGGATCCGCAGTTCTTTGAGAAACTCTCGGAGATCCAGTCGCCGGAGTATCTGTGGATCGGATGTTCCGATAGTCGGATAACGCCTGCCACTAGCATCGGCCTGCTGCCCGGCGAGATGTTCGTTCACCGAAACGTTGCGAATCTCGTAAATCACACGGACATGAATTGTCTCTCAGTGATGCAGTTCGCCGTCGAGGTTTTGAACGTCAAGCACATAATCGTCTGCGGGCATTACGCCTGCGGTGGCGTCAAGGCGGCGTTCGATGACGCGCGGTTAGGATTGATCGACAACTGGCTTCGACACATCCAGGACATAATGCACAAGTATCGTGATGACCTGAGCCCGGTTCAGGACTACGACGCCCGCTTAGACAAACTGTGTGAGATCAATGTCATCGAACAGGTCGTGAGCGTGGGTGAGACGACGATCGTACAGGACGCTTGGGGACGCGGTCAGCAATTGGAAGTGCACGGCTGGATATATAGGATCGCCGACGGTATTTATCGAGATCTGAAGGTGAGCGTTAAATCTCTCGAGCAGCTGGATGCGATGCGGAACGAAACATTTAGGAAACTATCGACAACCAAGGTATGAGAACGAGAGATTTTGAACAGAAAGGCGGGTGCAAGCCACCCTTCCGGACCTGCGAATCCCATTATCTTTTGAGGTCGGTTTCAGAGGCCTGTGGGTTAGGCTGCGGCCGCAGATCATTCGCAGGTCCGGAAGGGTGGCTTGCCCCCGCTCTTCTGGTCCTGCTGCTTTCTGCCTTTTGCCTTCTGCCTTCGGCGTTGGGTCAGATGTCGCGCAAGCCGTCGCCGACCCGTGAGCCGGACGGCGTGATGGACAAGCGGCCGGATTCGAAAAAGAATTCGCTGCTGAATGTGCTGTCGCAATCCGAGTTTGATTCGATCGCGCGGGTCTATCATCAAAACACACCATACGCTTTACCGCACGCGATGTTCGTCATCGACCGGCGCGCCAAAAACAAGATCTATTTCGTCAACTCGCAGCGTTACCGATTTCATAAAGATTTCCTGCTCGCAACCTATCTTGTTCCGCGCGGGGCCGATGTTTTCAAACCGATCTATATCGACGACGACCGGCGGTTCATTGTCGGTACGATAGCCTGGCAAAAACCGGTCGAGAAATTTACGTGGGAACTTTGGGAAGGCGATCTCGCGACCGCCGAGCACATCACGACCGCAAACGAGTCGATCAACAAACATTTCTTCGCTCCGGTCGCATATAAACCAAATTCACTTCGGCAGGAGGACGTCTCGGAAACCCTGCAGATCGACCGTGTTCTTCAGAGCGATCTCAACAAGAACCAGGCGTACCTCGCGCTAAATACCGGGAAGGCCGTCGGGCGGATACACATTATCGACAAGCTCGACGACACCGTCGAAATTGGCGACAACGAGATCCTTGTCCTCAAAGAACTGCCGCAGACGCTGCCGCCGGTTCGCGGTATTATCGTCGCCCAGCCGTCAACGCCGCTTTCGCATATCAATATCCTCGCGAAGGGTTGGAACATTCCGAACGTCTACATAAAAGACGCGGACAAACTGTTTCGCGAATACAACACATTTATCTATAAGCTCGACGCGCGGATGACCGACTATGACCTGGATCGAGCATCGCTCGACGACATTAAGACCGACTTCAAGTCACCCGATGAGCAGATCCCGCCCGTCAACCTGAAGGTGAAGAGGCTCGCCGGGCTCCGCGAAATGCGAAGGACGGCCAGCATCATTTATGGTGCGAAGGCGGCGAATCTCGGTGAGATGTTGAATGCTCGGGTCACCGGGGTCATCGTGCCGGATGGATTTTCGATACCGTTCTACTGGTACGACGCATTTATGAAAGCGAACGGCCTGGACCACCGGATCAGCGAGTATCAGGATGATCTTCAGTTCGTTCACAACCCGCGGGTACGGCGGCAGAAGCTCGAAGAATTTCGCAATGCCATCCAAAAGGCCGAGTTCGATCCGGGGCTGCGGCGGGCGATCGTCGCGAAATGGCGAACGCAGCTCGGTTCCCGACCCGTCTTTGTTCGGAGCTCGTCGAACTCGGAAGATCTTCCGAACTTCAGCGGGGCCGGTTTGTATTCGAGCGTTGCGAACGTCAAGGAAGAAGGCAAACTGATCGAGGCCGTGAAGAAGGTTTGGGGGTCGCTGTGGAAATTCGAAGCTTACGAGGCTCGAGTCCGAAATTATATCAGCCAGAAAGACGTTTACATGTCAGCGCTGATCCAGGTTGGAATCGACATGACGAAAGGCGGCGTGATGATCACGAAGGACCCGTTCGATGCCGAGAACAAGGATTCCGTATATATCAGTGCTGTATGCGGTCATAATTCAAAGGTCGTCGATAACAGCGGTCTGCCCGAGCAAATCCTGTTCAACCCGAAATCTAATTCGGTCGTAGTGATGACGCTATCGCAGCAGGAAAGCGCTCTTGCCTTCGACGACGCCGGCGATCTGAAAGAGACGAGCGACAAATGCGCCAACGCGCAAAAACGCGTCCTAACCGATCTTCAGGCGCGCTCCCTTGCCAAGACGGCTATCAGCATTCGTCGGGTTTTTGGAAAGAAAGAGCAGGACATCGAATGGGGAATAATGAACGGCCGCATCTACATCGTCCAGGCGAGGCCGTATGTTGACAGGCAGTAGTGGTCGGAAGGCGGAAGCAGAAGTCAGAAGTCAGAGAGCAGAAAGCATATGAAATATTTTTTACTTACAGCTTCGGCGTTTCTCTTTGTTACATGTAACCGGGCTCCGCAGCCGGTCGCAAATACCAATTCGCTTCCGGATCGCCCGATGCGTTCGGAACAGCTGCAGACGACGGTCGCGCATACAACTGAGAACCAGACGCCCAAACCTGCTAACGCATCTGGTCCCGGCAAATGGTCGCAGAGCGGCGATCCGCTCGATACGTCGGTATATGACAAAGCGATCGCGGACGCCGAGAAGGAGCTTAAAGCCAGAGCGGATGACGGCTCGAAAAAGGCGCTTGCCCAGGCGTTTTCTGACCGTGGTGTTGCTTTAACGGAAGCTCGCCAATACGCCTCGGCTTTGGGCGACTACCGCCGCGCTTTGAAATACGATCCAAATCACGAAGAATCGAAAAAATGGATCGACCAGATCGTAAGCATCTATACGATGCTGAAAAAAGATCCGCCCAAGGAAGGCGAGGAACCGCCGCCGCTTCCGTTTAAGAAGCCAGTGTGACGATGCAAAAGCCCGCACGTCAGCGAGGGCGATATGCGGGGAAGCGGGCGCGGTCGGACTGTCTTGAGCATATCGCCCTCGCTCACGCTCGGGCCTCTGCACCGTAGGGCAGAAGTACCTTATGCAAGCAAAATCATATCTTGTCAGTTTGATAGCGGTCGCCTTCCTCGTCCTATTATCTGATACCGCGGCTGCCCAAACGAGAATCACGTTTGCCCGAAGGGCGGTCAGTGCTTCGGCTTCGGGCACGCTCAACGGCTTTAGAAGCAAACGCGTCTTTGTCATACGAGTTCGCGAGGGTCAAACGCTAAGGACCGAGCAGATCGGCGGCCGCTCGCGGCCAGTCACTATCTCGATCAAAGATCCGACCGGTAATGATGTCGGTGATTCCGACGCTTCGTGCAATAACCGTCGCGAGATCCCGGCAACCGAGGCCGGAGACTACACGATCGAAGTTGTTGAATGTCGAAAAGCCGATGCTTGGCGCGGGCGTTTTACATTTCGCGTGACGGTTCGCTAAACTCACAGCTTGCAATTTTAAGATCCGGGGGATACGACTGGTTTGATGGCAATTTCGGCAAATGATATCAGAAAAGGAATGGTGATCCTGCACGAAGGATCGCCGGTAAAGGTGATGGAGTTTCATCATCACACCCCGGGCAATCTGCGGGCAATGGTCCAGGCGAGGCTAAGGAATCTGCTGACGGGAAACTCGTTCGAATTCCGATTCCGCTCGAATGACACACTCGAAAAGATTACGCTCGAGCAGCACAAGATGGAGTATTTATATTCCGATGGTTCGCATCACCATTTCATGAATTCGGAGAATTATGAGCAGGTGGCGTTGACTGAAGTAGAGCTCGGCGACGCGGCACAATGGCTGATGCCGGGTTTAAAGATCGAGGTCGAGTTTTATAACGGCACCCCGATCGGCGTCGCACTTCCCGCTTCGATGGACCTCACGGTAACCCGGACCGATCCGCAGCTAAAGGGTGCGACCGCGTCTAATTCAAACAAGCCGGCGACCTTAGAAAATGGCGTCACTGTGTCGGTTCCACCGTTCATCGCCGAGGGCGAGAAGATCCGGGTCAATCCGGCTGAATCGAAGTATATCGAGCGCGTGAAGTAGATCGCTGTTTCAGGTCACCAAAGGTGACAAACATTAAAGCCCAGGGTGGAGCCGAAGGCGAAACCCTGGGTAATAGCATTAGCGACAACGCGTCCCTGAAGGGGACGGACATCCCTTCCGTTTTGTTCGACGCCTTCAGCGTCGAATTCATTTACACGCTTTACCTAGGGTTCCGCTCGCATAGTTCGCTTCACCCTAGGCTTTATTGTTAGTCGCCTTTGGCGACAGCCCCGAGCTCGCAAATGTACTTCCTCTATAGCATCCTGCTCTCTCTAGGATTTCTACTCATGGCGCCGCTTTTCCTGTTGCGGCGAGAGAAGTACGCATCCGGTTTCCGCGAGCGTTTCGGTAATTATCCCGAATTCAAGCACGACGGACGTGACGTGATCTGGCTCCACTGCGTGTCCGTCGGTGAGACGAATGCGGCGAGACCGCTGGTGGCACAACTCAAGAATGAATTTCCGGACCACCGTCTCATCATTTCTACGACGACGAAGACCGGGCACGAGCTAGCGGAAAAGGTCTTCGGGGATAAGACGGACGCGATCATCTACTTGCCTTTCGATTTTGAATTCACCGTCCGCCGTGCTCTCGCCAATTACAAACCGTCGCTTGTCCTTTTGATGGAGACCGAGATATGGCCGCGTTTCATTCGCGAGGCGAAGCTTAGCGGCGCGAAGGTCGCGATCGTCAACGGTCGCTTGTCACAAAGATCGTTCGAGAGATATTCCCGAGTTCGCTCGTTCGTCAAACGCGTTCTCGCCGATGTCGAGCTTGCGTTGATGCAGGATGAAGCTGATGCAAAACGAATTGTTGACCTCGGGATGGAGTCGAACAAAGTCTCAATCACGGGCAATCTCAAATTCGAGCAGACCACGAATGCGGAAGAGGGCGAACTAACCGAGGAGTTTCGCTGTCGCTTCGGCATCTCAGCCGATAAGCCCCTGATCATCGCAGCGAGCACTCACGAGCCGGAAGAGGGATACGTTCTCGATTCGCTCGATGGCGAGCTGGGTGTTTCGTGCCGGCTGATGATCGCGCCGCGGCATCCGGAAAGGTTCGAGGCGGTGGAGAGGCTGCTTCGTGATTCGTCTCGTGATTTCGTACGTCGCAGTTCGCCGCCGTCAGAGGCGGACAAGAACGCCGATATCATTCTTCTCGACACGATCGGCGAACTGCGCGCCGCGTATCCGCTTGCCGAGATCGTTTTCGTCGGTGGCAGTTTGATCCCGCATGGCGGGCAAAGCATTCTCGAACCCGCCGGGGCAGGAAAACCGATAGTGACCGGGCCGTACACGGCAAATTTTGAAACGGTTGTGAAGGAATTTCATAAGAACGAAGCGATACGGCAGACTCCGTCCTCGGCAAAAGATTTCGAGATCTCAGACCGACTGTACGAGGCCTTCATGGAGCTTCTTGAAAACCCTGTGAGACGCCACGAGATCGGCCGAAACGCCGCCTCTCTCATACACAGGTCGGACCGGCACGCGACACAAAACACGATCGCACAGATTCGAACTTTGCTGTCCGGACAAACTGAAAACTGATAACTGAAAACTGAAAACTGAAAACTTTGCTTACCTTCCTCTTCTACATCTTCGCCGCATTGCTGATCTACCTCAGCTACAGATCGTTCCGCGGCGGTATCGATTACCTTAATTATTTCCGGCAGGAACTGGCAAAGCCACGATCCGACTTCGAACCCTTTGTGACGATCTTCGCACCATGCAAGGGCGTCGACGACGGGATGCAGGAAAATTTCGACGCGCTGCTGCAACAGGATTTTCCAGTGTACGAGGTGGTCTTTATTATCGACGACGCAGATGACGCTGCGGCGACCGTTATCGAGTCAGCGTGGCGCGAAGCCGTGCGGCATGTGAAGCTCGTCGTCGCACCGAAAGCCACCGACTCAAGCCAGAAGGTCGAGAATCTTCGCGAAGGCGT
>JBKKAS010000068.1:0-7043 GCA_046714595.1 Pyrinomonadaceae bacterium
TTCCAGCATCGATCGCATTTGGTACCGTCGGCCTTGTGAACCTCAACCTTGAAGCCGTCGCCTTCGTGAACCTCGACCTGGGAAACGATAAAGATATAACGCAGATCGGCAAAGTAATCGAGTAGAAGGCGCGTCGTCCCGGCATCCGTCGTCAGCACTACTTTCGCGTCGAGCGACGATCCGATCTGTTTCGCGGTTCGGGCATCCTCGAGCGCCTTCATCACCTCGTCGCGGATCGCGAAGATACGCTCCCACCGGTCGAGCAGCTCGTTATCGGCTGCTTCAGCTTTCGCAAATTCCGCGATGTGTACGGACGAAACCTCGCGCGCCGGAAGATTTTCCCACGCTTCGTCCGATGTAAATACGAGTATCGGCGAAAGCAGACGGCAAAGTGTATCAGTGATCCTGTACAACGTCGTCTGCGCCGAACGCCGCTCTATCGATCGAGGCGCAAAGATGTAGAGCCGGTCCTTGATTATGTCGAAATACCGTGCCGACAGCGCGACAGTACAGAAATTGTAGAGCGCGTGATAGGCCGCTTGAAAATCGTAATCTTCATAACCCTTCAGCGCCTTTGCCGCGACCTCGTTCAGACTCGCCACAGCCCAGCGATCGATCTCGAGCATCTCGGTTTCCGAAACCGCGTCGGTCACCGGATCGAAGCCATCAAGATTTCCGAGCGCATACCGCAGCGTATTCCGAAACTTTCGGTACGCGTCGACGACGCGCGACAAGATCTCGTCCGAGCAGCGGACGTCTTCGGTGTAATCGACAGCCGCCGCCCACAGCCGAAGTATCTCGGCCCCGGACTTGTCGATGATCTCCTGCGGCGCGGTCACGTTGCCCAAGCTTTTACTCTGTTTCTTGCCTTCGCCGTCCACCACCCATCCGTGCGTGATGATCTGTTTATAGGGTGCGGCCTCGTGCGCCGCGATACCGCAGCTAAGACTTGAATTGAACCATCCGCGATACTGATCGCCGCCTTCAAGGTAGACGTCAGCGGGAAAACGAAGTGTGTCGCCGCGGGTCTCGAGAACGGCAACGCAACTCGAACCGGAATCGAACCACACATCCAGAATGTCGGTCTCCTTTCGGAAATCCGCGCTGTTGCATTTCGGACATTTGAACCCCTCGGGCAGCAACTCGGATTCGGGCCGTGCGTACCATGCGTCGGCCGTTTCTTTCGCAAAGATGTCAGCGACGTGATCGACGATCTTCGGATCAGCGATCGCTTCATCGCAAGCCTGGCAATAGAACACGGGGATCGGAACGCCCCACGAGCGCTGGCGTGAGACACACCAGTCGGGCCGACCCTTGAACATGTTCGTCATGCGGCCCTGGCCCCACGCCGGATACCACTTGACGCGTGCGATCTCTTCGAGTGCCGCTTGGCGGAGCGGTTTCGCATTTTGGATTTTGGATTTTGGATTTTGGATTTCTCCGAACTCCCCTCCTGTCTTAGGAGGGGTGGCGGCCGCACTCCCCTCCTGGTTTGAGGAGGGGTGGCCGCCGCTTTGGGCGGACGGGGTGGTTCCCGACGGGGTGGTGCCGGCTGAAGCCGGGACTTCAAACAGCTCATCCATCGATACAAACCATTGAGGCGTGGCGCGGAAGATGACCGGATTCTTGCATCGCCAGCAATGCGGATACCGGTGCTGATAGTTTTCCGACTGAAGCAGCATTCCGTTCTCGCGCAGAAATTCCACGATCTTCGGATTGGCGTCGAAGATATTCATTCCGCCGAAATGTTCGACCTCGGCGATAAAATTGCCGGAAGCGTCGACGGGATTGTAGATCTCCAGTCCGTACCGCTTCCCGATATGAAAGTCGTCTGCTCCGTGTCCCGGCGCCGTGTGAACGCAGCCCGTCCCGGACTTTCCGGCAGACTTGTTCTCGAATCGAACATCGAGCTCGACCTCGGCATCCGCCTCGCCGAGCGTAACGTGATCGCCGTTCATGATCAGCGACGTGCGGTCAAGCCAGGCGTGTTTCGCTTCCAGGCGATCCAGCCTGGCGCCCTTAAAACGCGCGATCTCTTCGTACTCGGCAAAGCCGCAGGTTTCTGCAAAAGCTTTCGCGAGTTCGGATGCGACGATAAAAACTTCGGCATCGAAAGCTCCCCTCCTGCCAGAGAAGGGGTGGCCGCCGTCTTCGGCGGACGGGGTGGTGGGAGCGATCGCCGAATAATCGAATTCCGGATGAACCGCGATACCCATGTTCGCCGGCAGCGTCCACGGAGTCGTCGTCCAGATAACCAGGAACACATTCTTACCGGCAAGCGCCGCATCGATCTTCGACGGATCGGACTTAAGCGGAAACTTCACGTAGATGGACGGCGATGTGTGCTCTTTATACTCAACCTCAGCTTCGGCTAGCGCGGTTTGATCATGTATGCACCAGTAGACAGGCCGCAGACCTTTGTAGACATAACCGCGCTCGAGAAATTTTCCGAACAGACGGGCCGTTGACGATTCGTACTCCGGCGACATCGTCAGATATGGAGTTTCCCATTCGCCCAGAATTCCCAGTCGTTGAAAATCGCGCGTCTGGCCATCCATCGCATGCTCGGCGTGCTCACGGCAGATGCGGCGGAAGGTCGCCACCGGCAGATCGTTCTTGTTCTTACCCTTTTCAGCCAGCTTTTTCTCGACCAAAGTCTCGATCGGCAAGCCATGGCAGTCGTAACCCGGGACATAAGGTGCCGAGTAACCCATCATCGAACGTGTCTTGACGACAAAGTCCTTGAGGATCTTGTTCAGTGCGGTGCCGATGTGAATATCGGCGTTCGCGTACGGCGGGCCGTCGTGGAGTATGAATTTTTCCCGGCCTTCACGGGCCTTCATTACCTGCCCGTAGAGATCCGCGTCCTTCCATTTCTTTAGTCGTGCGGGTTCACTCTGCCCAAGATTCGCCTTCTGCGAAAAGCTCGTCCTTGGCAGATTAACTGTTTTCTTTAGGTCCAAAGGTTCGGTCATGATCAGTGGTCAGTGGTCAGTGGTCAGTAGTCGGTTACCAGTTGGCTCCGGCCTTGTTGTAACTCGAAATTCAACGTCATACGTCGCAAATCAAAAATCCAAAATCCAAAATCAAAAGTCCCAAGCCCGGATTGCGGCTTGGGACCCTTTGAGCAAACTCATATTGCTGCTCAACTCTCGTGGAGCATAGTCCCGATAATTGTCTTAATAATTGGCGATGGCCTCCGCATAATATCGATCTTTACCTTACCATAGATTCCCGAATCTACTCTTCCTCAACGGTGCATAACAGTGGATACTCCCTCGACCGCGCGAGATTCATCGCCCTCTCGGATTTCATACTCGCTACCTCGTACGGGTAAACGCCGGCGATGCCCAACCCCTCGTTGTGAACCCTTAGCATTATTGAAAACGCTTCCGGTTCGGTACGGTTAAAGACGTACTCAAGGACGAAAACGACGAACTCCATTGTCGTGAAATCGTCGTTATGCAATAGCACCTTGAACAATTTGGGCTTTTCGAGCTTGGTCTCGGATTCTGTGAGAGTGTCGCTGTCGAATTCCGGGAAATCGGCCATCGCCTAGATTCTGCCACACGCCAACATGAAAAATATAGACACTCCATCTATTTTCTGTTAGATTTCGTTTGCGCTGATTACCAAATAACCAGTTAGTCAACTAATTGCTGAAAATACGCCGTGATTCGGTGTCTTTTTAGCCATTCGACCATGAGTAATAATTCCCATTCGGCCAATCGAACGTCCGGGGAGTTCGCGTCCGGCTTACCTGCTGAGCTCTCCCCTCGCGGGCGACCGATCCAACCCGAGGCCCTGGACGCGATCTTCGCCAGCATCGGGCAGTATCTCCGCGAGGGGCTTTCGAGCAAGGCCGTAAAGGTACTCACCGACGCGATCCAAAAATACAGCCATACCGCCGATAACCTCGCCAATCTTAAACGCCTGCTCGCATTCGCGCTTGAGACCGTCGGACGGTATAAGGAATCGCTCGAGGCAGTTCGGCCGTATGAAGACGAGGATATTCGCGAGCGTATCTCAAAAGAGACCCAGGTCCGCGTTACAACACAGCTCGCCATCTCGTACAACAATCTCGGAGATCATCCGAAAGCCGTAACACTGCTAAAGGAAACGCTCGAGGTGGCAAAGGAACACGAGCTCAACTTCCTGCTCGGTCAGATCGAGATCGGCCTGGCACGCGTCTATCGAAAGCTGAATGAATGCGCCATCTGCCGAGGCTACGCCGAAAAATCGCTCGCTTATTTTCGAGAGAATGGCAACTGGCTCGGTATGTCCGAAGCCTACCGTGAAATTGCGCTGAGCTATCACCAGGAAGGGAACAGTGAAAAATCACTCGAGTATTTCGAGCTCGGCATACAGATCATCGGCGAGCGGTCGGCTCCGTTCATGCTGGGCAAGCTGTACACCGATATGTCGGGCGCGTACTGGTTCCTGCGCCGGCCAAAAGACGGCATCGCGTGTCTTGAGAAATCTATCGGCTTCTTTGAGAAAACCGAGCACGTTCTAAATTCCATTATTGCGTATAACAATCTGGGCATTAACCTGATGCTGATCGGTGAGTGGCCGAGGGCCGAGGAAATAATAAAGCGTGCGCTCGATCTGGCGATAGACAAGAACCATGTTCATGTCGCCGGCATTCTCGATTCGCTCGGTGAACTGAAAATTCTGCGCGGTAAGCTTGAGGATGCCGAGAATTACCTGGAGCAGGCAGTCGCGGTCGCACGAGACCGGAAGCGAGAGTGGTACGAAGCACAGGCAAAACGCAATCTTGCTCGCTGTTACCTTGCACAGGGCGCGGTAGAGAAAGCTATCGTGACTGCGCGAGAGACGATCGAACTCTCTCGTCAGATCGGCGATAAACACTACGCCAACATGGCCGGCCTTGTGCTGGCAGAAAGTTATCTTCGACAAGGAAGCGCAAACGAGTGTGAGAACTCATTGCAGGTGATCGAGCAAAGCGACCCGACGTCGGACTTTTTTGTGCTTGGTAATATTCAGCGAATACGCGGGCTCGCCGCGCTGGAAGACGAGAACAACGAACTTGCGGTCCATCACTTTAATCGCAGTCTCACGATCTTTGAAGCTGCCGAAGACCTTTATCATACAGCCCTCTCTAACTTACTGATCGGCGAAAACCTCGCTCCCGATAACGGCGCGCGGGCGATAAGACACCTGACAAATGCAGGCGACGTTTTTCGAAATCTCGGTGTCCGGGCATTATCGGACAGGGCGGATAATAGGATCGTCGAGCTCAAGAACGCTGGTCGCGAGTCGGGAACGCGTCAGCTCGTTAACTCCGCCGCAAGCCAATTACTGATGGTCCGGCTGGCCGAGGCGACTGCGTCGCGCGAATTGCTCTTTCGTGAACTTGTTGCCGTGCTGCAGCAAGAAAGTCAGGCGAAACGAATAATTATTGCGGACTCGGATGGTTCGAAACTGCGGCCGTTCATTACCCACGGTTTCTCGCCCGAGGAGAGCGGCGATATTTTAAGAAAGCTGGACGACGCTACATCAAAAGGTAACGAAAAGGTATTCGCAAGAAACAGGAATATCGGGATGTTCCCGCTCAAGACTTCAAACGCGAAGCCGGCCGTCCTGCTTATCCAACCGCAGTCGGGAGCGCTCTTAAACGACGGCGGTCCGCTGAACGCGCTGCTGCGGGTCGTTGAGTTAGGCCTGGACGTGATCGCGCTGCGTGAGAAGGACAAGACGACGCCCGTCGAAAAGGAATCGAGTCCGTATACATCGAACAGCATGATGCCCGGCTTCATTCATTCATCGCCGGCGATGACCTCGCTGGTCGAGGAAGTTTATAAGATCAGATCCTCGGACGTAACGGTGCTTGTAACGGGAGAATCGGGAACCGGAAAAGAGCTTGTCTCGCGCGCAATACACACGCTTTCTAATCGTAAGGACAAGGTCTTTGTGCCGTTCAACTGCACGGCGGTTCCGAAGGAGCTGGCCGAGGGCCATCTTTTCGGATACAGGAAAGGCGCCTTTACCGGAGCGGTGACTGATTCGCCCGGCATGATCCGCGCGGCCGACGGCGGCACACTGTTCCTGGACGAGATCGGCGATCTGCCGATTGACGTGCAGCCAAAATTATTGCGTTTTCTCCAGGAAGGCGAGGTGCAGCCGATCGGCGAAAAGACTCCGATAAAAGTTGATGTCCGGGTGATCGCTGCGACGAATATGCCGCTCGAGGACAAGGTCGCCGAAGGAACGTTCCGCGAAGATCTTTACTACAGGCTGAACGTCATCCGGCTCAGGGTGCCGCCGCTGCGCGAGCGTCGTTCTGAGATCCCCCCGATTGTAAATTATTACATCAACCACTACTCGGCGCGCTTCGGTAAGCACGACATTACGTTCACCCCGCAGACGGTCGATCTTTTGATGGTGTGCAACTGGGACGGGAACGTTCGACAGTTGTGTAATGAAGTCCAGCGTATCATCGCCCGTGCGGTCGATAACGAGGTGGTAACGCCAGATCATCTTTCACCGGAATTAAAGCGAAGCGCCAAACCGCTGACGCCTCTCATCGAAGCCGGATCAAAGCCGATAGCGACCTACGACATGCCGTTCACGCCGTTCAAGAATATTCCGGATGGCGGAACCCTTGAAGACGCCGTTACTGAACTTGAGATGCAGATGATAAAGGCGGCGCTCGGACGGCACAATTGGAATATTTCCCGCGTCGCTGTCGAGCTGGGTCTCACACGCCGTGGTCTCTACTTGAAGATCGCGCGATACGGTATCGTCAAGGCGGCCTAGAGAGAGAGCGGTTCAGGTCCCACTCATTTGTTCCAGATCCCGAATAATTTTCTTCAACTTCGATAAGACATCTGCCACTTCTTCGTCGGTGTTGTATCTGCCGAGCGAAAATCTGACCGATCCCATTGCCTGGGAATATGGGACATTCATCGCCTGTAAAACGGGCGACGCTCTGTGATCGACCGCGTTGCATGCGGAACCTGTCGAGGCAAAAATTCCGGCGTCATCAAGCCTTGCGATGATGGCTTCGCCGTTCAGACCGG
>JBKKAS010000069.1:0-11454 GCA_046714595.1 Pyrinomonadaceae bacterium
ACACGCCAGATTACGTTTGCCAGGTTGGCCCAAGCGCGATTAGATCGCGTGCGGACTTCGATGGCGACGGCAAAACAGACCTTTCGGTCTTCCGCCCGTCAGAGGGTAACTGGTACTTGAATCGCTCAACTGACGGCATGACAGTGATCAAGTGGGGTATTTCCAGTGACACTATAGTTCCCGGAGACTTCGACGGTGATGGCAAGGCGGACACAGCCGTGTTCCGCGCTAATGCCGATCCGGCACAGCCCGACTTCTATGTCCTGAACAGCAACGGCAACACCGTTTCGGGTTTCTCGTGGGGCGTCCCCGAGGATGTTCCGATGAGCGGCGATTATGACGGCGACGGCAAGATAGATGTTGCCGTGTATCGTCCATCGACGCAGGTCTGGTACATCCTACAGTGGTGGTGGAACAACCATTGCAAACTTCGGCACGACCTCGGACATTCCGCTCGTGATCAATCACGACGGCGACGCAAGGGACAACCTTGCGGTCTATAGGCCGAGCAATAACACTTGGTATATAGCCAGAGCAACGGGAATACCGGCGACGAACTTCGATTCAATGGCGTTTGGCCAGGCGGGCGATCTGCTCGTTCCGGCTGACTACGTTGGTGATGGGAAGGACGACGTCGCGATCTTCCGTCCGAGTCAAGGAAGATGGTACATACGTGATAGCAATGGCGGAGCTGTATCGATAATCAACTGGGGAGCGTCGGGAGATATCCCGGTTCCGGGCGATTATGACGGTGACGGAAAGGACGATACGGCGATCTACCGAAACGGTCAATGGTGGCTGAATCGGACTACCTCAGGAGCGTCGATCCAAAACTTCGGAATCGGCTCTGATATCGCCATACCGAAGCGCTACATTCCGTAGCACACACGATCGCGGAACTGCGGCGTCACCGTCGCAGTTCCCATTTCTCTTTTTGTAAGCTGCCGTAACAGGCAGCTTTTTTTGTTTTGACCGGGCGGTTTCCACGCGAAAGTTGCCCGATCCACCTTTCCCCGGCCGGTCGCGTTTCTTTTTCTTGGGCCGATCGCTCTTTTTGTTGGACTTTCACCACTCAGTTGTCGTCCAATTAGTAATTGAATCTATCTTCCCGGGGGCACGCTACTATGAAAATGAGATCGCGCGGTTACAGGATCGCAAAGTTACTCGCCGTTGTTGCCGTTTCATTCGTTGCAGTTCTCGGCCTGATGAGAACGTCACCCGATCATTCGAGAGTCGCAGCATCGGCCAGCGGGCCGTCGCCTTCGCACACGAACGCACCGGGCGAAGCCAACTGCACCGCGTGCCATTCCGACTTTACCGTAAACAGCGGCACCGGAAATATAACGATCACCGGCGTACCGGCTAACTACCTGCCCAACCAGCAATTTTCTGTCACCGCCAAGACCAGTCAGGCCGATGCCGTCATTTACGGATTTCAACTAACGGCTGTCGACAGTACGGGCCGGGCAGCGGGCACTTTCACGCTCGCGCCTCAGACGCCCCAACAGCTGCAGATCGCCGACGGGTTTGTCGATGGTTTATTACGCGTCTATGTCGAGCACACGATCGACGGCATCATCCCAACCCAATTCGGCTCAAAATCGTGGACGTTCACATGGACCGCACCCGCGCAGCGCAAGGGAAAGATCGGATTTTATGCGGCGGGAAACGGTGCTAACAGCGACAACAGCACTTCGGGCGACTACATTTACACGACGTCAAAAGCAACGCTCTCCGGTTCGGCCATCTCGAATTTTGACACCGACGAGAAATCGGATATCGCAGTGTACCGTCCCTCGACCGGCGTTTGGTATGCGTTGAACAGCACGAACGGAAACTTTCAATCCGTTCAATTCGGCATCGCCGAGGACCGCATAGTTCCGGGCGATTACGATGGAGACGGCAAGACGGATCGCGCAGTCTGGCGTCCGTCAACGGGTGTGTGGTATGTCGAAAAGAGCACCGGCGGTTTTATCATCGTGCCATTTGGCACCGCGGGCGACGTTCCTGTTCCGGGTGATTATGACGGAGACCTGAAGAATGATCTCGCCGTTTGGCGACCTTCGACCGGCGTGTGGTACATCGCGCGCAGCTCTAATGCGACTTACGATCTCAGGCAGTTCGGTATTTCATCGGATAAGACGACACAGGGAGATTTTGACGCCGACGGAAAGACCGATCTCGCGGTCTGGCGTCCGTCGACCGGCGTTTGGTATATCTGGCGTAGTTCCGACTCGGACTTTTCGATCTTCGGATTCGGTTTGAACGGCGACCTTCCTACACAGGGCGATTACGACGGCGACGGAAAAACGGATGCCGCTGTTTTTCGTCCGTCGAACACCGTCTGGTATTTGAATCGCTCGTCACAAGGTTTCATGGCCGCACAATTTGGGACATCGACCGACAAGCCGGTACCCGCGGATTTCGATGGCGATGGAAAAACCGACATCGCCGTGTACCGTGACGGCGTTTGGTATGTCATGAGAAGCTCGGACGCCGCCGTAACGATCAACTCGTTCGGCCTGGCGGGTGACGCACCCGTTCCGGCCGGATACATTTCTCAGTAATAGATCACCTAATTAAAATACCCGTCAAAAGCTTTCGAAGCTTCTGACGGGTTATCTGTAATGGAAGTAACGTTAACGCCTGTCCTGGAAATGGTCAGGGCTTTTGCGTCGCCGCTGCCGGTCCGGGCTGAACGCCGGGCTGCAAGGTCAACGGACCAACGCGGTTAGGATCGGCAGGCAGAACATCCGAATTCGAAGTCGGATTGCCTAGCGGCACCGGCTGGATGATCGTTGCCGAAGGCCTGGTGCCCGACGAGCCGGCCGCGGTGGTCAAATCCGGACGAGAGATCCTGGGGGTGATAAAGAACAGAACCTCATTCGTGTTTCGTTGGACGTCCTTTCGCTTGAAAAGATTTCCAAGGATCGGGATCTTCGAAAGGCCCGGCGTACGGTCCTGACTCTCGCGTTCGTCATCGAAAAGCACGCCGCCGACAACCGTTGTTCCGCCATCGGGAACGGTCACCTGCGTCTCCATGATTTGGGTGTTGATCGTTGGATTTGCGCCGCCCGACGTCGCCGCCGCCGAAGCGTTTTCCGCGAGTACGTCCAGCACCACCGTGCCTACATCCGTGATCTGTGGAGTAATTTCCAGCTTCAGCGGGACGTCGACGTAAGTTGTCGTGACGATCGGATCGCCACCTCCGGCGCTCGGCTGAATTGTCGAGACCGGGATCTGCGTTTTACTT
The DNA here is from genome assembly GCA_046714595.1 of Pyrinomonadaceae bacterium. Taxonomy (GTDB): domain Bacteria; phylum Acidobacteriota; class Blastocatellia; order Pyrinomonadales; family Pyrinomonadaceae; genus OLB17. The sequence continues at coordinate 3,254 of JBKKAS010000069.1, forward strand.
TCGATCTTCGCTTTCCGGTTATTGAGCGTCGTGACGCGAGGAGAAGCGATTATCTTCGCTTGTCCCTTCTGTTCGCCGGCGGTGATCAAAAGGTCAATGCGAGCCGTTCCAAAAATACCGGTCGTCAAATTGAATAACGAGTTCGGTCGGGTGTTTCCGTTGAATATTGTGTCGAACGTGCCAAGAGCTCCTCTTGGTCCGCTTAGGCTAGCTGACAGTTCGGCCCCAAGAGCCCGGGTGAAATTGCGTGTTGCAACTACGATGCGGGCTTCGATCTCGACCTGCGGTTCCGCCTGATCGAGTATCGCGACCAACTGGCGAATAGCATCGATGTTTTGTCGCACATCGGTGATGATCAGCGAGTTGCTGCGCCCGTCGACCTCGATCGATCCGCGTCGCGAAAGGCGGCGCTTGATGATCGGAAGAAGTCCTTCACCGCCGGTGTTTGAGCTGCTGCTGCCGGCTCCGCCCGAGGTTGCTCCGCCGCCGCCACCGACCGTGGTCGTTCCGCTTGTCGCTGAACCGCGGCTAATGGTGCCGGCAGCGCGTGCGTAATTCAAGCGAATGAACTCGGTGTAGAGCGGGGATCCGTCAAGCTGATTGTCCATCTGTGCCCGGTACAGTTCGCCTTCGGTCGCGAGAGCCTTCGCATCAGCGACGCGGAGGATCGTACCGTTGACTTGTATGCCGAGTTCCTGTGAACGCAGGATCGAATCGAGCGCTATGTTCCAGGGCACGTCGCTGACGTTTACCGTGACCGGTGCAGATCGGACGGATTTATCGATGACGAAATTAATACCGTACTGCTCGGTGATGTAGTTGAGAATGTCGCGAATGTCGGCATTCACAACGTTAAGATTGATGGGCTCGCCGCGAAAGCCGGCATCGCCGTAAAGGCGGCCCTGCTGCTGCGGTTCGACCCTTTGAGCGGCCGCCGCAAGCGTGAGCAAGACGGTTATCAATAGTGCGATCAGTGTTTTTCGGGCATGACCGCTGGTTGATTGAAGAGAATTCATGTTTCCTCCGTTACAGTTTAAATTCACCTTTTTGGGGGTTACGAGGTGATGCTTGTTGAATGGCTGCAGTTATTCGAGAGATCGTTGGCCGGCGAGGTCAGGTGAGCCCGGAGCTATTTGCTCTTGGCAACCTTGACGGGTTTTTTCTTCGGCTTGTCCTTGTTGTCGGAAACAGCCGGAACCTGGCGGTTCATTTCTTCGAGCGGCGAGACGATGGATCCCGCGGGTTTGACGCCGGCGGCCTGCGTTTCGGTGGGCTGCGCGACGGGAGAAGGCTCAGCCGAAGCGCGGCTGTCACTCTGAACCGGTGCGGTGCCTTGGATCTGCTCGCGGTCGGTGTACTTCTTCAGAGATTTGTTCTCGACGGACGACACGAATTTGCCGTTGCTCATCTTTACGACGCGTCGAAATACGAGCCGGTTCTCTTCGACCGCCACGAGTTGGCCGTCAAAGAATTTCTCACCGGGATAGATCGTGTACGAGAGTTTGAGCGGTTCCGCTTCAACCATCGCGGCATAACCGCGCGGGGTCCGGAATATCCCGATCACTGCCATTTCATTGAGCGTTAGTACCGAGGTTACTTTCGGCATCGGCTGACCGCTAGTGGCGGCGCCTTCGCGGAGGCGCTTGTAGTACTCGATACGCTGTTCAATTCCGGGTGCACCCATGTTGATCGGCGGTCCGTTGTACTTCCCCGTTCCGGGTGTTCCCGTAACGCCTTCCCTTTTTCGCGCCCAGCCTGGTTTCGAAAAAGGATCTCGGCTCTGCGCACTCAGTTCGGTAAAGCTTCCGCTGACGACGACGAATCCGGTGACGGCGAGGGTCAGTCCCAGGAAGCGTAAGATTTTTGCTTTGTTAGTCATGGCTTTTTCTCTCTCTCAGGATTGTTTTGGCGACTCCGCGTTATTTTGCTGGCGGAGTTTGTGCCGCCGGTGCGGCCGGCTGTGCTCCCGGTTGTCCCGGAGCTCCGGGCTTCGGGGGCTCCGGCTTGTTCATGGTTTGCGGATCCGCGTAATACGCTGTCAGCAAGAACTGCGCGTGGATCGTTTTCTCGGCCGTCTGCTTATCCAATTGATTGAGCTTGAAATCGGTGACCGAGACGATGCGGGGAAGCTTGGCCAGCTTGTCGAAGAACGCACGCAAATTGTTAAAGTTGCTGTCGACTTCGATCTCGACGGGCTTCGCCATGATCACATCCTGCTGCGAATCGTCTCGCGGACTGAATCGCATTACGATCATTCGCGAATCCCGAGCGTTGTCCTGGAGACCCTGAAGGACGTTGGTGATCTCACGCTGCTCGGGTAGTAAGACTTTCAGCTCTTCATATTCCACGGCCTTGCTCGCGTACAATGCGCGAAATTCATTGATGCGTTGGGTGGCAACGCGGGCCGCTTCGTTCTTCGCCTTAAGCGTTTCGACTTCCTCATTCTTTACGCGAACCTCTTCGCGGGTAACGCTGGTGACAAAATACCAGACGCTAAGATAGAGGAGTGTCGCTATACCAACGAGGAGAAGCAGCTGGTAGTGCCATTGCAGATTTTTGATTTTCTCTAACATTGTTGTGTCCTTCTTTTTCTAGGATCGATTTCTTTTGCGAGATTAGTTCTTTGCGACTTGAACGGGCGCCGTCGGCTTAGCTTGTCCGCCTGCCGAAGCGTTCATCGGACCGGCCTGGTTGACGGAACTCGCCTTCGAAGGGGTGTAGGCCATCTTTATGGTGAAGTTGACGAGATTTACCTTCGCGGCTTCCTTGCCGGGAACAGGTGCCACAGCCAACTGGTTCTGAACCTCTTCACGCTTCGTCTCTATGTTCATATTCGAGAAGAGTCCGTTCGAGAATTCGAGGCTGCGTCCGAACTGGGTGACCTGCGATTCGTCAGGAGAGTTTCCTTTTATCTCCATCTGCTCGCCTTTCTGCTCGATGCTCTGGAGATAAATGCCCGGAGTCATCGCGATCCTTTCGCGCATAGCTTCCAGCACCGCGCTCGGACCCTTCTGCTCATCGCGAAGCTTCTTGATCGCCGAGATACGCTTGTCGATCGACGATATCTTTTCCTCGAGTTCCTTTTGTTCCTTGATGACGACCTCGAGCTCTTTTTCGATCTGCTTCTGTTCTTCGAATTGTCGCTCGGCATCGGCCTTCGCCATCTGCGTGCTGATCACGTCCCAGCCGACAACTGCGGCGAGAAGGAATCCAACCGCGAGGCATAAAAGGAGGAGTCGTGACGCAGGGCTTCCGACCTTGCGGTCGACCGCCATAACGGTGCTGCCCTGTCGTTCTGTTACCGAATTCAGTAGGTTGATCTTGATCATGGTTTTATACTCCCCTTATAGCCAAACCAACGGCCACGGCCATTTCGGGCATAATTTCGCTGAGATAGTCGGAGTCGAATTTACGCGAGTCGACTTTAATGTTCCGGAACGGATTGAGCACTTCTACAGGAAGCTCGAGTCGGCGGGAAAGTTCCTTGGCAAGGCCGTTAAGTTTCGAGCCGCCGCCCGAGATAAGGATCTTTTGGACGATCGTATGATTGTCTTCGGTCGTCGCCCGGTAGAAATCGAATGTCTTCTGAATCTCCATCGCGACGATCTCGGTGACGTTATTCATCAGCGGTTCGATGGATTTTTCTTCGACACCTTCGACCGCGTGGCTGACACCGCGCTTGACCGCTTCCGCCTGCTGAAAACTGAGCCCCAAACTTCGCTGAAGTACATCCGTAAACTGACTGCCGCCAACCGTGATGTCGCGGGTGAAAAGTGAACGCGTTCCTTTGACGATGTTCACGTTCATTGTCGAGGCTCCGATATTCAGAAGCGTCACGACGTCAGAGTCTGCCGGTTGATAGTTGACCTCGTAGCAGTTTTGCAATGCAAAAGTGTCGACGTCGATCGCGACAGCTTGCTTGCCGGCGAGCTGGATCGCCTGGCGTATGCTGTCAATGCGTTCGCGTTTGCAGGCAGCAATAAGCACATGCGTGGACTCCGGCGTATTCTCGGTGATCTGATAGTCGAGACTTACATCGGACAGATCGTAAGGAATATGCTCTTCGGCGTGCCAGTCGATAGATTCTTCAAGCTCTTCGCGGCTCATCGGCGGCAGAACGATGTTCTTGATGATCACCGAATGGCCGCTTACGCCCGTGACGACGTGATCGGCATTGACCTGGTGATTGCTGCACACGTTCTGGATACAGTCAGAGACGACATTGAGCTCCATGATCTGACCGTCGATGATCGAATCGTCCGGCAGGTTCTCAAACCCAAGGCTGACGAGATTGAGATTGTTTGGTTTGCCGTCAAGCTCGACCATCTTTATCGAGCTGGAACCGATATCCAAACCGGCTACACTTTGCTTTTTACCGAACAGCATTGTTTTTCTTGCTCCTTATTTACTTTCGCAAACGATCATTTTTATTGGCAGTTTTCTAAAGACAGGAACTGAAGCGGTGTCGAGGCCGGAGGGGTAAGAAGTTTTTGCCACCTTCTATATTGCGCCATCGACAGGACTTTACTGACAGGAAGACTGAATGAAGTGCCTGGACACCTGCTTCGTTCCGAATTTTCGCGTGACTTTTACAAGCAGCGGGTTGAGTTGTTTTTTAGAAAGCTGTTTCGCATCGGGTGGCGAAGGGAGACGGCTTTGTTTGCCGTCACTACAATAAGCTACAGGAAACGTTGGCAGTGTGTCAACAATTTTTTACAAGGTTTAACGCAGAATGAATTGAATGCAGTCAGAGTGACCGGTAGAATTTCGCGCAGGTGGAATGTTAGGAGTTTTCCTATTTCGTTGCCGGATTCAGTTCCATTTTCGCCACCGACTCGAGATGAACTTCGTCGGGGCCGTCCGCTAGTCGCATCGAGCGAGCGTATATCCAGAACTGAGCGAGCGGAAAAATCTGTGAGACCCCGCCGCCGCCGTGCGTTTGAATTGAGCGGTCGATTATCTTTAGCGCCATTTGCGGAACGGCGGCTTTGATCATTGCAATTTCCCTTCGTGCCGCCTTGTTCCCGGCGGTATCCATTAACCACGCCGTCTTCAGAACCATGAGCCGGGCCTGGTCGATCGCAAGACGCGACTCGGCGATCCACTGGCGTACGACGCCCTGGTCCGAAACCGGCTTGCCAAAAGCAACGCGCGATTTCGCGCGCGAGCACATAAGCTCAAGTGCGCGTTCAGCAACGCCGATAAGGCGCATGCAATGATGAACTCGCCCCGGTCCCAGACGACCTTGTGCGATCTCGAATCCGCGCCCTTCGCCAAGCAGCAGATTGTCTTTAGGCACCCGCGCATCGGAAAACACGATTTCAGCGTGACCATTCGGAGCGTCGTCATAACCGAACACATTTAGGATCCGTTCGACCTTGACGCCCGGGGCGTCCATCGGCACGAGGATCATCGACTGCTGCAAGTGTTTCGGCGCATCCGTATCTGTCTTTCCCATAAAGATCGCCAGCTTGCAGCGCGCGTCGCCGGCGCCGGTCGACCACCACTTGCGCCCATTGATGATGTAATGATCGCCATCGAGCACGATCGACGATCGAATGTTCGTCGCGTCCGACGAGGCGACATCGGGTTCGGTCATCGCAAAGCATGAACGAATTTCGCCATCGATTAATGGTCTTAACCATAGCTGCTTCTGCTCCGCCGTACCGTAGAGATGGAGCACTTCCATGTTGCCCGTATCCGGTGCCGAACAATTGAACACTTCCGAGGCCCACGTAACGCGGCCCATCATTTCTGCAAGCGGCGCGTATTCGAGATTTGTCAGGCCGGACACATCCCGGAGAAACAAGTTCCACAGACCCGCCGCTTTCGCTCTATCCTTCAAACCTTCGATCAATTCCAGCGGCTCCCACCGGTCACCCGAATTGACTTCATCGGCGTATGACTGCTCATTCGGATAAATAGATTCCCGCATGAATGCGTCCAGGCGCTCAAGGTATCCTTTGCACTTGTCGGAGTATTCGAAATTCATTTCGGTTGAGAAAATATCTGGAAGCTGACCTGAACTACCAGCTGCGTTTCGAGTTTGAACGCGTTCAGATTATCACAATAACGACTGTACCAACGTCGCTTCCGGCTGCTCAATAACTGCTGTAAGCAAAAGTATGGTGCCATCGCGGTCTAAGGTGTGCTTAAATGTCAGCATCGAATATCGAACTGCAACGGATCTTCCATTAAATTAGACAAAGCCCGAACAAAGAATCAAATGAAACTAAATTCAACTTTTCGCTACACGTGTGTTCGCTTTTTGCTTGGCGCCTTTTCCGCAATAGTACTTTTCGCCAGCGTCACATCCGCTCAAACCGATGTCACGAAAGAGATCACGATTTCCGGAGAGACCGGATTGAACTGGGTGAACACCGGCATCACCGTTGTCCCCGGTGACACGGTTCGTCTAGATGCCAAAGGCGAGGTCGATGTCGGCGGAACCTGGGGTGTGCATGGGCCTGAAGGTACGACGAACTTTTCAGAACAGCCTCCGGGATATTATCCGCTTGAGACGAAGATGCGCTACGGCCTCGCCGGCAGGATCACGCTGGGCAGCGGAAGAAGATTTCAGGCGACCCAGACCTGGGTTTATGGCGAGGCGAAAGAGATCAAGGTAAAGCGGAGCGGAATCTTATGGCTCACTGTGAACGACGACGCTCCTGAAGGAAACGTCGGAGCGTTTGACGTCACGATCACAGTGATAAAAAAGAGGAACAAATAGTAAAATCGTAAGAAGGAGACTCAATGTCATCAGTTATCAGCCTAGTTAAATATTCGTCGTGCCTGTGCGCGTTAGCGATACTTTTTTTCCCGGCGGCAAATGCCTCCGCTCAGTCTACAGACCTGGCTCACCCGACGCCGATCGTCTCTTTTCCCGTGACGGGAACTCTTGGAACGGGCACGTACTACTATTCCGTACCGGCCACTGCGGGCAGCATACTCGCGGTGCTTAACTTTACGCCTCCGGACAGTGGCGGAGGTCTTTCCGTAGCGATTAGCGGACCGGATTGCTGCATAGGCGACGCATATGTCGGAGCGGACTCGGGCCTATCGGATCCTGTCAGGCGGGAGTCGCGGTTTTCGGTAGCCAGTCCCCAGACGTTACTCCTTTTAGTGTATGTCTCCGTTGCTCCGCGGCACACCGTCCGGTTCGACCTCACTCTAAGCGGCAGCGTAGGCGGCTCGCCCGCGGGGTCTCCGCTCTGTACCGATCTAGGCTTCATCGATGGATTTAATCTGTCGGTTTCCGCGGATACAAGAACGATAAGCGGCGAGATTCGTAATTTATCTAGCACCGATTATAGCTCGCCGGCCGATAGGCAGGTGATCGAGGTCTTTGATATCGCAAAGATGCACAGAGTCAGGGGGATAACGGGGACGCTCGTGCGACGGATCCCGTTTACCGATGTGCCCGCTCGCGGGTCGTTACCATTTACAGCGAGACATACTACGGCGTCCCTTCTTCCGCCTGTCTACAAAGTGCGGATCGTTTATTCCCCAGCTAATAGAACCGACACGGTAACCACGAATGACGATTGCAATCCAAGCAACAATGAGACTCTGAGATACCCGGTAGCCTTACCCTAATCGCATTTACATTGGCCGTCCGGTAATCTTATGGCTCACTGTGAATGACGACGCACCTGAAGGAAACGTCGGCAATTTTGATGTAAAGATCACGGTGATAAAGCCGAAGAAAAAATAGTCTGGTCTCGTCGCCTCTTAAGACGTCTCGCGTTGCGGTAGTCCGTAAATTCGTCAGAAGGAGAACAAATGTCATCTGTTAAAACAATAGTCAGACTTTCGTCGTGCCTTTTCACCCTTTCGATTATCTTTGTCGCGGTTATAACCGCGTTCGGTCAATCGACCGACGAAACGCGTCCGACACCGATCGCCGCGTTCCCGCTAACCGGAACTCTGGGTTCAGGGACTTATTATTACCAGGTGCCGGAATCGTTAGTCGCGGCCGGGCCGGCGAATGCGGTGTTAGATCTCACGCCTCCCGACGGCGGAGCCAGTATGACCGTCACCTTTAGCGGACGAAGATGCTGTCCACCCGAAGCATATATCGGTGTGACCACAGGGCTTGCCGACCGCATGCGAGAAGCCACAACGTTCGAGATTCCGGGGCAGCAGAACCTTCTAGTAACCGTTTACATATCGGTAGGCGCCAAGCAGACCGTTAGTTTCAG
>JBKKAS010000070.1:0-25603 GCA_046714595.1 Pyrinomonadaceae bacterium
CTTTTCAAGCAGATTGTTTTGGCTCAGCTGGTCGATGGCGAGCCAAACAAAATCTTCTGTAACTTTGCCGCCCGCCTGCCCTTCGACAAGCTTCGCGATCTCAGACACTGAATTGTTTCCGTCGCACGATCTCCAGACCATGGCAGCCGACTGATTTAAACAGTGGGCTTTATTGGTATCGAGGTCATAAACAAGGACTTCATCAGGAACCTCCTGAATTACAAGTCCGGTTTTTCGTGCAATAGGGCGTTGCGAGTTCTTCATCTTCTCCTCCAAACAGACAGCTAACCAGTGTAGGGTTAGGTAATTTAAGCCAAATTAGAATAATTGTCAAAAAAATTCAAAAGTTCAATAGCGAAGTCTGCGGCTTCCCCGCGGGGACTTTTTAGTATTATTGCATCACTCAGGGCCGTGTTCAACACTTTTAACGATGATTGCGTTTTAAAATGTCGTGGGATCGTATGCGGAATTACTTCCATAATGCCCTGTCCTCTCGTCAGTTGGTGCGGCTCCCATACAGCGTCTTTATCAAATTCTGTTAACACCAGCATCCCGATAGGAATTGGTATCGAGCCCGCTTTGCCGCCTAAATCTTCAACCGGGACACTCGTTTCGAGCATTTCACCACCGTCTTGAGAGCGGACCGATAAGTCTCGAGGGAACGGATGGACGAGGCCGGATTCATCGAGAACCGCGTACTCATCCGAGTAATATTCCGCGCCTTTTCTAACGAGCTCACTCACCAGGGTGGTCTTACCACGGAAACTGTTTGCCGGGATCACGATGGCTTTTCCCTTCCAACCAACGGCGCCCGCGTGAATAAATACTTTATCCACGGCATATTCCGCGACCGTGATACGTAACATACTATCAAAGAACTTAAAGAAACGGGTCCGTGACCGGTCATGCGAAATTCTCTCGCCGTCCTTGAAAAGAACCAATGTGCCGTCATCGTCTGACGCTATATCGAAGCTATGTTCGGTATCGTCGTTTTCAAGAATCGTAAGACGATCAAGCAGGGCCTTTCGGACTGTCTGCTCGGCGTCTTTTAGTAACTCCGGACCTGAGGTTCGAACCTTGACGCGCACGCCATAGGATTCAAAAGTAAATTCTGCATCAGGCGCACGCACAAAGGTCAGTTTCTTCCCTCGCATTAACCGGCCGATTACGGACTTTTCTAACCAAAGTGTCCTGCAAAGCTAACATTTTTAATTATTTAGGTCAACGTTTATTTCTGAAACCAAAGTACATAAGGAAAAATGTCGGAATGACTAAAGATAAAACAGCCAACACCGTGAAAATTCCTGCAGAAATCAGGGCAAGAACAAATAAAAGGGACAATGACACCGACATGATGCCATACGCAAGCGTTACCGAAGCGTGTTCCCGCCCGTTGATCACCATACCCTGATAGAAATGCTCGCGGTGAGCCTCCCAAACCCTTTTTCTTCCGAGTGCACGCCTGGCAAACGTCACTATCGTGTCAAGTACGAAAAACCAGACGAACAATACGGCGGCCACGGGCAAGATTGGCAGCTTTGATTTCGATTCGATCTGCGCAAGCAGCGGCATGGCTGCGAGGGTGTATCCCAGAAAGGCGCTACCCACATCACCCATGAATATCTTTGCCGGCTGCCAGTTGTGTATCAGGAATCCGCACGCCACGCTTGCCAACACGCCCGCAAAAACGAACATGCCTTGTAAATCGAACGTGAACGCAAAGAACGCCCACGCGGCACCCGCGATCGCTGCCTGGAGCGCGGCGATGCCGTCGATCCCGTCCATGAAGTTATATGCGTTCACCAGCCAGACGATCCAGCCGATTGTGCACACAACTCCAAATACCTCACCAAGGCCAATGTTATTTGAGACGAGCGGCACAAAGACTTCGCGCCAGAACCCGACGTCGACGACCAATAACACGGCAGCCGCAATATGCGCGATCAGCCGGCTCCAAAACGGAAGCGAGTAGAGATCGTCTAGCCAGCTCACGCACGCGATGATGATCGCACCAAAAAGGTATCCCCAGGAAAACGGATAGCCGAATGCAAACGCGATGGCGGCGTAACCGAGGAGCGTGACGATAACGATCACCAGTCCGCCCCCGCGAGGCGTGGGAATAGAATGCGAGCTTCGTTCGTTAGGTACGTCGAGCAGGTTTCGACTAAGACTCCAGCGTAAGAAAAGGGCGACCCCGGACCAGGACGCCAGCAAGGCGAAGATGAACACAAGGATCGTTGCGATTGGGCTTAGGTCGTTCACAGCTCGTGCCGGTACTTATCTATCGCGGTATCAAGCGAATACTTTTGAAGGGCGGCCCGGCGAGCTGCCCTTCCCATTTCGAAAAGCTTTTCGCGCTCATTGAAGATCTCCATAACAGTTTCTGCGAGGATCTCCGGATCACCGGGCGGCACGACCCATCCGACGCCTTCGTCCTGGACGACGCGGGCGAGTTCGGATCCCGTCTCCGTCATCGCGAGTATCGGCTTTCCAACGGCAAGAATATTGTACGTCCGGCTCGGCATCGACACTCCGACCATGTCCTTGACCAGCGATACGATTGCCACGTCGCATGCATTGAGAAAATCGTTTTGCTCGCTTCGCGGGCGCGGGTCGAGTATCGTGACATTCGTAAGCCCGAGGTCCGAGACGCGCTGTTCCAGCCACTTTCGCTTCACGCCTGTTCCGAGGAATAAAAAATGTATATCAGTCTGATCGGTGATAGCATCGGCGCACTCGACAATGCTTTCGAGGTCATTGGGATGACCCATGTTCCCTGCATAAAGAAAAACCAGCTTCCCTGTCAGACCTAACTGTCCAAGCAATCGGTTTTCTTTTCTGGCTGCCGGCTTAACCGCCTCAAGTTCCGCCCAATTTGGAATGTTCACGATGGGAATGTCCAGGCCCTGGGTTTTCCGGGCTAGAAGCTGTTCCATGTCACGACCGACAACAATGATCCTCGCCGCAAACTTATATAGCCAGCGGTTGGCGAATGTGACCGCGCTTACGAGCAACGAGTTAGACTTGGTTTTGCCGGTGGCGATCAATATCTCAGGATAATTGTCGTGGATCAGCAGAGTGTAGGACGCCCCCTTGGCGAGGGCCGCAAGCGCAGCAACGAAGGGCATGGTGGGCGGCGTTGTTACTACAAGAACGCGATCGCCTCGCTTGATATGTGTAAGCGCCTTTAGAAGAACTGAAAGGCCTAACGTCGTCATGTTAAGGAGGCGAAACGGAATAACATTCTTGTCGAGCGTGGTGCCCGATGCGCGAAAGATCTCGACGCCCCGATGAACCTCGTGCTTTGGTGCGACCAATCCACGTGCAGAATACGTAGGCTGACCGCACAGAGCCTTCACGTCGAAATCGTCGGCTAGTCCCTCGGCGATCCGCGTCAGGTAATATCCGGTCGACGTCTCCTCCGGATAATAAAGCTCCGAGATAACCCAGAGCCGTTTCCGACTGGCCGACTCCGCCCCATTCTTGTCATCGGATCGCATCAGGAAATGTGCTTTCGCAGGCTCGTGTATCCCAGCAAGATCTTGCTGACAGTTTGCGCGACGTTCGTCGCTAAATATTCGCGGGGTGCTGTCCAACTTGCAGGCTGCGCGATCGCAAGCTCGACCGCGCGAACGATATTGTCGGGTTCTGCGCCGCTAAGAATATTGCTGCCGCACTCTATCGTCTCAGGCCGTTCCGTGACATCGCGAACGGTTATGTTTGGAATGCCAAAGATCGAGCACTCTTCCTGGACCGTGCCGCTATCGGTAAGAACGGCGAGTGAGTTTTTCTCGAGATGGACAAAATCAAAAAAGCCCAGCGGTTCGAGTAAGCTGATCCGGCGCGGGTTCGGTGAAATTCCAAATTGATGAAGTTTCTCGCGAGTCCTGGGATGAACGCTAACGAGTACCTGCTTTCCAAATTTTTCGCCGATCTGCTCAAAGGCGTCGAATATCATCCCGAGGCGTTCGGGTATGTCAACGTTCTCAGCCCGATGAAGCGTCACCAAAAAATATTCGAAGGGAGTCGCATGCACCACTTTCAGTACTTTGCTTTCTGCGATCTTGGCAGAGAAATTCTCCAACACTTCGTTGATCGGATTTCCGGTCACAAAGATGCGTTCGCGTTCGATGCCCTCGGCAACAAGATTTTCCTTGCTCCGTTCGGTATACGGCAGCAGGATCGAACTCGAATGGTCGATGATCCGGCGATTTACCTCTTCGGGCACGCGGTCGTCATAACAGCGGTTTCCGGCCTCCATGTGAAAGACCGGAATTCCCCGTCGCGCCGCGACGATCGCTGACAGTGCACTGTTCGTGTCACCGAGAATGAGTACTTTGTCGGGCTTGTGTTCTGCTAAAGCTTCGTCCACCTTCCCGAGGATCTGGCCGATCTGTTCACCGAAACTGTTTGAGCGAATACCAAAATGCATGTCCGGCGTTCGGACGTCGAGGTCCTTTATGAAGATGTCGCTCAGACTCTCGTGATAATTCTGTCCGGTGTGGACCGTGACGTGTTCACAATGCTGATCGAGGATTTTGATCACCAGGCTCAGCCTGATTATTTCGGGACGCGTCCCGAAGATCGTCATGACCTTCATAAATTTAGTTTTATTTGCCGGCCGCGAGGAAAAATCTTATCTCCTCGCTCGCGGATCCGAGCAGCTCCCGCAGCTCCGCGATCGAAATATTGTTGTCACGTGACGAATACTCACCGTTCAGTGCTTGTTTGAATTCGGTTCCGTCACGCAGCTCAGGCAGGACCGGGAGGATAACGTAATAATCTCCCTGTTCGATCGTCCGAAAACATTCCTCTTCCGAGACCATGATCTCGTGCACTTTTTCACCGGGTCGTATTCCCGTGAAATTGATCGGCAATTCTTTGTCACCCATGATGGCCTTTGCAAGGTCGACGATATTGGCTGCCGGAACTTTCGGGACAAATGTCTGACCCGGCTTTCCTTTCGTGATCGCCTCGAAAACGGTGTCGACTGCGTGGTCCAGACTGAGCAGGAAACGCGTCATTTCGGGCAGCGTCACCGTCATCGACTGGCCCTTCTGCACCTGTTCCACGAATAGAGGGACGATCGATCCTCGCGAAGCGATCACGTTGCCGTATCGGACGCACATGAAACTCGTCTTGCTGTCGCGGTTCGCCTCGAGCAGAACGCGCTCCTGCAGCGCCTTGGTCATGCCCATGACGTTTATCGGCTTGCATGCTTTATCGGTGGATATGCCGATGACCTTTTCAACGGGCAGATCATTCTCACGAATCGCACGGACCAGATTTGCGGCTCCGATGATATTTGTCTGCACGGCCTCGAAAGGAAAATACTCACACGACGGAACCTGTTTCAGGGCCGCGGCGTGAAAGACGACGTCAGCGTCCCTAAGTGCCGTGGTTAAAGCTGGGTAGTCGCGCACATCGCCGATCCGAAAACGCAGAAGGTCCTGCGAATTCTGGTAGATCACGTCGTCGGTCGCAGCGACCCGATGCAAATAATCCAGCCGCATGTAATGCTGCTTCGCTTCGTCGCGTGAATAGACCGTGATCCTCGCCGGCCGCCCGAGCTCACCCGTCAGCAGGCGGCGAACGAGCGTCTGCCCCAACGAGCCGGTGCCGCCCGTAACTAAGATCCTCTTTCCGTTCAGAACACTCATGCGTTTGTTTTAGAAAAATCCCTCCGCCAATTTTCGTACGGCGTTTCGTCTTTCGCCATTCGGCCTATCATCTCGGGCCAGCTCGCCGGACTAAATCCGGTCTCTTGTCGGAGCCTTGTCGAATCAAGGCTGCGGTCGATATGAAAGTCGTCAAAGGGCTCGATCTTGATATCGACGCCGTAGCTGTCTTTTATCAAGTTCAGTAACTCAAATTTGTTTATCGGCTCGCTCGAAAGGTGATACAGCCCGTGAAGGTCGGGATGATTCCTGATCAAGTCGGAAATTATATCTGCTAGAACGATGGTTGGGAAGCCGGAGAATATTGCGTTGACAAAACCGTTGACGGTTTTTCCGCGATTGGCGAACAGCCACTCGACCAGACCATGAGCAGTACTCAGTTCCCTGCCGATTATCGACGTTCGGATCGTGAGGCAGTTATCTGCGACGACCTCACCCAGGTTCTTGCTTTTGCCGTAAAGATCAGTAGCGTTGGGAACATCGTCTTCTGTGTAGTTTCCTCGAGCTCCGTCGAACACGCAGTCTGTGCTGATATTGATCAGACGGGACCCGGTTCTGGCAGCGATCCCCGCAAGTTGATGCGGAAGGATCGAATTGAGCTGAAGTGTCGTGACGACATCCTTTGAGCTCGGCAATTGTTTAATGACCCCGACGGCGTTGAAGATCACGTCGGGGCGGATCTTGCCTACGACGCCCTCGATCGCTTCGGGCCGGGTGACGTCGATCGAGTTAAAGGTCTTGTGCTTATCAAAAAGCCCGAACCGTTCGTAGTCCCACAGATTACCGCGGATCGTCGTCCATACGTCGAACTCGCCTTGCCAACGCTGAACCAGTTTATGTCCGAGCATGCCGCTGCCGCCCAGCACCAAGATTTTCATAAATTTTTAGGTGTACGCCTTTTAGAATTTATACGGATTGCTGCCCGTTGGTCAAAAGATGAGCCCCGGGAACGTTTTCAATGCACGACGGACAGTTCCGGCAGGACGAACCACCATGAGGTCTACGGCATCATCTGCGGATTCTGATATATTTCTAACGATGTGCGGGATCGCCGGAAGTGCCGGCATAAAGGCCAACGACTTTTAGTTTATGAAGATCTTTTTTCCACTTGAGGTTTTTTACCCTTCACAAGCCGGCGGGACGGCTAACGCAGTCTACTGGTTGACGAAGAACCTGGTCAAAGAAGGGTTCGAGCCGGTGATCATTTCATCCGACAAAGGAACGCGTCCCAATTTCCCCGTTAATCGGTGGTCGGAAAACGAAGCCGGTAAGGTCATGCACGTTAGGACAAAGTCCCTTATATTTCCTATCGGGCAAACGTTTCGGTCACTCCTCAATCTTCACCGGGCAGATGTCGTTCATCTCTCCTCCTTCTTTTATCCGGTATGTTTCATAACTGCGTTCGCAGCGAGGGTACTAAAAAAAAGAATTATCTGGTCGGCTCACGGCGAACTCGATACGTTCGCGTTAACGCACTCGCGTCACAAAAAGTCAACGATCCTCTGGTTCATTAAGAGGTTCATAGGCCGATACCCGCTCTTCCACTCTACATGCGACGAAGAAACCGCCTACATCCATGACGCATTCGGAGAGGAAGCCCGGGTCGTTCAGATACCGAACTTTATCGAGATGCCGCCCCAGGTAGACCGCTCGCCGGGTAATTATTTGTTGTTCCTCGGGCGCCTTCACCGGAAGAAAGGAATCGAAAATCTGATAAATGCCCTGGCGATTACGGATGAATTCCGAGCATCCGAGTACATCTTGAAAATTGCCGGCAAGGGTATGCCCGCCTACGAAGACCAGTTGCGAAAGCTTGTTACGGATCTAAAGTTGCACGACAAGATAATTTTTGTCGGTCAGGTTGAGGGGGAAGAAAAACAGAAGCTACTGGCGGACGCATTTTGGACAGTTATGCCCTCGCACACTGAGATCTTCGGCTTGGTGGTGCTTGAATCTCTTGCCCAGCAGACACCAGCGATCGCATCAAAAGGCTCACCCTGGGAGGTTCTCGCAACGGAAGAGCTAGGCTTTTGGACCGAGAACTCGCCCGCGGAACTTTCTAAAACATTTACCAGGATCCTGCGGATGGACACGAGCGAATATGAAGCCTACCGAAAGAGAGGGCGCGTTTTCGTTGAAAAGAATTTCGATATAAGGGAAAACATCGGCAGGTGGTCCGAAACTTACCGCAACCTGAAATGACGAATCTTACAGATCCGAGTTCGTCAGCATCTTCATAGAGATCGCCGTCGTTCCGACTTGTTCAACTACGAGTCCGGCGGCGAAATTTGCGAATGTCGCGCTCTGGACAAGGTCCCAGCCGCTTCCGAGAGCGACCGCCAGGCTGGCGAGCACCGTATCGCCGGCACCGGTCACATCGAACACCTTTCGGGCAGAGGCTTTCAAGTGAACAGCGTTTTGCCCGGACTGCAGCAGCGTCATTCCTTTAGCTCCCTGTGTGACGAGCAACCCCCCGAGGTCGAGCTCTTCGAGAAGCAGCTTCCCGGCTTTGTCGATCAGGTCCTGCCGGTGGACTTCTAGATGACACGCCTCAGCCGTTTCTCTCTCATTCGGCGTCAGGACGGTGACGCCCTGATACTTAGAAAAATCTTTTCCCTTCGGATCTGCGAGTATGGGCTTGCCCTTCTTATTCGCTTTTGCGATCAGACGCGAAAGGAGGCCTGCCGTCAGGAATCCTTTTGCGTAGTCCGAGATCACAACGACATCGTATTTGTCGATGACCTTGTCGATCTTGGCGAGGATCAGATGCGCCTCTTTGTTTGTGATCGGGTCAATGGTTTCGTCGTCTATTCTCACGACGTGCTGGTTGTTTGCGACGACGCGAGTCTTGACGGTCGTTCGGCGCCCCTTGAGAGCGGTCAGAGAAAACTTCGTTATGTTTGATCCGCGAAGAATATCGGGAAGTAAAGTGGCTTCCGAATCGTCGCCCGTGATTCCGAAAAGAAAAGAACGTGCGCCGAGGCCGGCTACGTTCGCGGCTACGTTCGCGGCACCGCCGGCTGCAAGGCTCGTACTTCCAAGTGCGACCACGGGCACCGGCGCTTCAGGCGAAATGCGGCTGATCTCACCCCAGCAATAGCGATCGAGCATAACGTCGCCGACGACCAGGACTTTGACCGACGAGAACTTCTTTAGCCGTGCTTCGAGATTATCCAATGTGTTTCCAGGTATCAAACTAGGCATTGTCGCTTAGTTTCTCGTCGAGGATCTCGCACCAAACGTGTGCGATCGTAATGTGTGCTTCCTGTATTCGGGCGGTTCGCTGGGACGGTATCATAATACGGCGGTCGCAAAGTGAGGCGAGTTTCTTCCCCTTTTCGCCGGTCATCCCGATCACCTTGCATCCGGCTTTTCGGGCGGCCATTACGGCTGCTATGACGTTCGGCGAATCGCCGCTTGTACTGATAGCGATAAGCACGTCACCTTCACGCGCCAGTGCCTCGACCTGCCGGGCAAATACCCTCTCGAATCCGTAGTCATTGGAAATTGCCGTCAGCGCCGATGTATCGGTTGTCAGGGAGATAGCCGGAAGGGCCTGTCGTTCCGTTTCGTATCGGCCGACAAACTCCGCCGCGATATGCTGTGCGTCCGCGGCGCTTCCCCCATTTCCGCAGAGCAAGATCTTTCCGCCATTTATCACGGTCGCAAAGATCAGGTCAGCACACTCACGTATTTCATCGCCACCGGTCGCTAGCAGGCGATTGAACGTGTCAATGTGTTGCTGAAGGGAGTTCCGCACCGTGTCGGTGCCGACGGATCCAGCACCCTCCGCCGGAGGATGTATCTTTTCAACGATACGCGTCGACGAGTATCCATCAAGCAACGGCAGCGAGTGAACCTGCCCGCCATTCGCCTGGACAAAATCCGATCCGATGATCTCTTCGATTTTCCAGTCGCCGCCTTTTACGAGGACGTCCGGCCGAATCTCTTTTATGAGTGCTGCCGGTGTCAACTCATCAAAAACTATAACCTCGTCGACCGGCCGAAGAGCGGACAAGACCGCCGCCCGGTCGATCTGATTCATGTAAGGCCGGCCGGCACCCTTTATTTTCCGGACGCTGTCGTCACTATTTATTCCCACGATCAGGCGCGTTCCAAGGGCTTTGGCCCGTTGGAGCAAATCTATATGACCCGGATGGATCAGATCGAAGCACCCGTTTGTGAACACAATCGTTTTCATATGAAGTCGGGTTGGCCCGAATGAAGAAATAGTTTAATCGGAATCCTGAAAAAACTAAAAACCGCTCGTCAAGCAGACGCTCGCTGGTTTAATAGCATTTTTGCAAGGTCAGGCCTTCGATTCAATCGGAGCAAATATAATATACTTAAGAGGAACGGACCTGACCGGTCGAAATTGTTGCCCTAAAAGACTAGATGAACGACGCTGGAAATCTGCCCAAGTCTGACGATCGGAGTACGCCTTTATCGATGGCGGGTGTCGGCACGCATGAAGTTGTGCTCGAGCTTGTCAAAAAGTTTGTGACGGCGAACAGCCATGTAGCCGATCTCGCGGCCGGCCAAGGTGCGTTCTCGGTGGCGCTAAAAAAACTGGGCCATCGCGTTCGAGCGGTCGACGTGAATCGGGAAAGCTGGAAGGTTCCGGATATTCCTCTTGAGGTCACCGACCTTGACAGCGAGTTTGCCGAATCGATCATCACCAGCGGAGGCAAGTTCGACGCGGTTGCCGCTATCGAGATCATCGAGCATCTCGAGAATCCTTTCCGGTTCGTCCGCGAATGTGGCAAGCTGTTAAAACCCGGAGGCCTGTTCTTTCTGACTACTCCGAACGTCGAAGCTGTTAATTCGCGTTTGGTATTCTTATATACGGGCAGATTGAATTCGTTCGGACCGTATGAAACGGTGCGGCCGGCGCACATCACACCGATCTTTAAATGGAAGCTCGACATGATGCTTGCCGAGGCTGGGTTTGAGATCGTCCACGAGGGTTTTAATCGTTTTGTTTTCGGCACCGCGACAACTTTGAAATCGAAGATCGCCGCTGTCGCGTCGAAGGTTTTGAGTCCGCTTGTTAAGGGTGAGAAGGGTGGTGAAGGTAGAATTGTAGTGGCAAGGATCAAGGCGTAATGGCAACTCGGTATCTCGGAAAATTGGCGGCGAACGATCGCGAACACTCTAATTTTGTTGTTCCGATCATTTTGGTTTGGGCCGTCGTAGCGGTGGCCGTCATCAGCGTAATCTGGGTCGATAACGAACTCGGCAGCCTGATGCAAGGTTTTTATCTGCTTCCATGGACGTGCCTGACGGCGATCTGCGTTCTCGCCCCGAGCGCTTACCTTCTTTATTCGGGTAAATTCGATCTGTTTCACCCACTCGTGTTTGCGGCCTGGTCCTATATCTTTCCGGCGTTTGTGATCGGGAGCCTGGTGATCGCGTTCGGCTGGGTCAATCCGTATTTTTTAACCTTCATCGAAGATCCCGAATACAATCTGCCTCTTACACTAATCTATATCTCTATCGGGTTCCTCGGTCTGACGCTGGGTTTCTATCTACCCATCGGAAAATTCTTCGCTAATGTCATCGGGCCCCGGTTGCCAAACTGGCAATGGCGACCCGACCAGATCTGGTTACCCGGCATACTGCTGCTATTGGCTGGCGTTGCTTTCAATATCATCGGCTTTATACAGGGCATTCTCGGGTTCCAACGAAACATTGAGTTCAATATTTTCGACGGACTTCTTTTCTTTCTTTTCACCCTCTTAACTGAAGGAACGGTGCTTTTGTGGCTCGCAATATTTAGCGCGAAACAGCGAAACGCGACCTTCTATCTCATTCTCGGTATTCTTTTGCTTTTTCTTCCGCTCAGAATGGCGGTGCTTGGTTCACGAAGCAGCTTGGTTATCGGGCTGCTCCCGATAGCCTTTGCGTTTGTCTACTCCGGTCGAAAGCTCCGGCTCCGTACGGTTGCACTCTTTGGCGTTATTGGAGTCGCGGCGATACTGATCGGCGTCACTTACGGAGCGACCATTCGTAACATCAAAGGCTCTGAGGCGAGGTTAAATGCGGGTGAATACTTCGGCCAGGTTGTCGCCACCCTTGAATATCTTTCAAATGAAAATCCGCGCGTGATCTTGCAGCAGAACGCCCAGGCCCTCGCGGACCGTATCGAGCAGTTAAGCTCGGTTGGCGTAGTGGTCGCCAATTACGAGAAGCTCGCGCCGTACGAAGCCAGCTACGGTCTGGAAAACAACATCGTCAACGACCTCTACACGTCGTTTATTCCGCGCTTTGTATGGAACGAGAAACCGCCGACCTCCGATTCCCGCGCTTATAGCGACCTGTATTTTAACTACGGCGATAATTCTTTTGCCATCTCGCCTTTCGCTGACCTGCTTCGGAATTTTGGACCTATCGGCGTGCCCCTCGGTATGCTGGTACTGGGTATTTATTTACGCCTCATTTATTCGAGTCTGATTGATACCCCATCTCCGTCCATGTGGAAGAAGGTCGCGTATTTTACGCTGCTTACTGTTGTTTCCTACGAATCATTTTACGCGACCATCTTTCCTTCAATGGTGCGACTCATCGTCGTACTTGCCGTAAGTCTCGCGATCGTCAATTTGTTCACCGGTTCAAAGAGGCCGCGTATCGCCGCACGCTTAAAGTAAACTCAGGGCGCCTCGGGCTCACTGTCCAGCGTACACACCGCAATGATTCCATCCGCCCACTGCGGCGCGACCGTTACACAAATATCGTTCAGAAGGTTCCGGATCTTACCGTTATGGGGACGATGCTCGGTACCCAAATCGTAGAACATAAAATTGTCGACGCTGAATGCATGTCGCTCGAGTAAGAGCTTCAGGGTTGAATAGGAATAGTACGCGATATGATCGGGATGAACCGGCTCGATCGTTCCGCCGCGTCCACGCAAACCGTAAACTAGAAATCGCATACCGCCGTACGCGTTGATCGTCGTAATAACCAGCTTTGTATTCCGATTCATGAATCGCTTTACGCCCGAGAGAAATAGTCCGGGATTGTTAAGGTGCTCGATCATCTCGCCGGCCACGATCACATCGAATGTTTCATTAAGATCTACGTCCCCGAGTTTTTCCAGATCGGCGCGATAGAGATCGTTGAATCCGTGTGACGTAAGGACGTCGATTCCCTCTTGATCGAAATCGAATCCCGTTAGCTTGGTCGCTACGCGTTCCAACTCGCTGTGCAGCAGCATGTCGGCCTCGATCGCATCCATCGTGTACGGCCAGTTTGTACAGCCGAGATGCAAAACATTCTTGCCGGTACATATCGATCTGATGAATTGCAGTCGCTGGACAAGGTCGAATTGTTTTCCCATTTTACGTTTGCATTAGCGGCGCTCTACGATTCGGAAGGTTCGGCGATTCGCTTCCGGAAAAGAGATTTTAAGATCGTTTGCCTGTCGTCCCGAGTTAGAAGGTTTGTTGCAGCAAGTATACCTGCGTATACAACTACACCGGCCATGCCGGCCAGAAAAAGCGAAAGATAGGAATCAGAGACCGATGACAGAATCAGTGTT
Source organism: Pyrinomonadaceae bacterium (assembly GCA_046714595.1). Lineage (GTDB taxonomy): Bacteria > Acidobacteriota > Blastocatellia > Pyrinomonadales > Pyrinomonadaceae > OLB17. The sequence goes on from JBKKAS010000070.1 coordinate 13,216, forward strand.
TCGACGACGCCCATCGCGACCGCCGCGACACCGACACGAATTCCGGCGGACGCCCAGAAGCGCCATTCGATCTGCCCGAGAAAACGTCGCTCAGTGTAAGCGACTATCGGGAAGGTGACGAGAGCTGCCGCGAAGCGGGCCCACGCCACTCCCTCCGAGTGCCACATGTCTGCTCCCACGATCATTAAAGGTATTCCGATCAGCATCCACGATCCCGTCATTATCACATTCACTACAGGAAGCTTGAAGGCCTCCGCCAACTGGAATGACATTATAGCGAGCGCGATCACGCCGAATGTAAGTGCGTGCGGCACAAGTAAACCATACGACGACAACGCCAATTCGGGACTTACCCATAGCTTCAGGAAAAGTGCGCCGCAGACAATAAAATTCGTGACTCCGAAGCCAACGATCGCGAGGATGATCTTGTTAGCCCTTCTGTAAAGTGTTACGACCCTTTCCCGCGCGTCAAGCAATTCGTTCACGACTGGAAATACAGCCTGCACGATGCTGGAGATGAATCCGTGCATGTAGATCGCGAGCAGCATCGGGACGAAATAGAATGTCAGTGCCTCAGAGCCAAACTTCCTCATCACCCATGCCCGCTCAAATATGAACAGCACGTTTGCGAATATCTGGTAGAGGATAATGCTGCTCGCATATCTGACAACGGTCGAGACCATGTCTCGCGGGATATCCGTGATCAGCTTGATCGACGGAAGCAGATGCTTCGCCCTTAGATAAAAGAGGATCCCGGTAAACGAAACGACCGATAGATTCCATGTAAGAAGCGCGGCAACACCGAATCCGTTTAGTGCCAGAACGATATTTCCGATGCCTAGCAATAGACCGTTCAGGTTAGTGAGCGCCAAATAATTATCGAAACGGTGAAGGCCCTGGAGGACGAACTGGAACACCTGGCTGAGCATCAGGACGAGCCCGATCCCGCCTGCCAGATAGAGCGAGTAGATCGCCGTTTGTTGATTCTCGGTTGAAACCAGCAGCAGGTCCCGAACGATGTACGGTGCCAGTGCGATGAGAATGGAGCCTCCGATGGCTCCGATCGCTAGACTGAACCAGAAGGTTGCGGCGATCACCTCGGTAATTTGTTCTAACTGCCCATTCGCCTGAAATTCAGGAACGTACTTGCCCGCAACCTTGCCGACACCAAAGGTAAAGGAGTAGCTGATAAATCCGAGTACAATCGCAAACAATCCGTACTGTTCATTTCCGAGTCCGTGGACAAGTATCGGGGTCGAGATGAAGCCAAGCAAGATCGGGAACAGCCACGCAATCACGCTGAATAGCGAATTCATCGCCAAGCTACGCCTCGTTCCGGCTAGATCAGCGGCCATCGCTCAACGCCTCCTCGTACGCCTGGATCGCCGACGCTGCAGCGTCTCGCTCATCGAAATGTTCCAGTACGTACTCGCGTCCGTTTCTTCCCAAACGAGCACGCAGGTTCGGGTCGCTTTTTAACAGCAGAATTGCGCCCGCGAGTGCTTTTGCGTCGCCTGCCTCTAAGAGAATTCCGGTCTCGAGATGTTTGACCGCTTCCGGGATCGCATAAACATTCGTCGATATGCTTGGTCGTTCCAGGGCCATCGCTTCGAGCAACGCGATAGGAAGCCCTTCGACGTAACTCGGAAGGGCAAAGACGTCGGCGATCCGGAAAAACGTAAGCACGTCGAGCCTGTCTTTCCCGAGCTTCTCGGAGTGAACGAGGCGGAACTTTTCTCCCAGATCAAATTCGGCAATTCGCTGTCGATCCTCGACCGACGGCATCTGAGGCGTCAGCCATACGAAGGCGATACCCGTTTCCGAACGCAAGACTTCACGCGCCGCTTCGAGAAAGATCCATCTTCCCTTCCGGTCAATGAACTGGCCGACACACAGGACCACGAAATTTTCGGGGGGCACGCCGTGCACCGCCAGCATCCTTTCCCGATCGAACGGCGCGGACGCGGCTTCGGCGATCTGGGGCGGATCGACGGCCGTGAACGTTACGCGGATCCGATCCCAGAAGTTGTCGTTCACCCAGCCTCGGAGGCGGTTTTTTGTATCGTCGTTCGAGGCGAAAAAATTGAGACCTGGCAAGTGCGAAACAAATCGAAACCGGCTTTTCCAAACAGCCGTCCGCCACCGAGGTGCATCCGGTAAAAAGTTGTGCAGCGTGAGAAAGACCTTTGCTCGACGCAGAGACATTGCCGTGAGGAACGCCACAGATTGCCAGGGTGCGATCTCTATTTGGAAGACCGTGTCCCGCACATCAAATCGAAGCAGCTCTCTAAAGGTGCGAAGCTCGACCCTAATTCGGGTGGACTGACGCGCAAGCTTGCGACCCAGCGTTGGCGCGGGCTCGAAGTCGACGTGATAGTCAACCAATTTGTACTGGATGTCGAGTTCCTTAAGGTAGCGGAGTATCTCAGGTGAAGATGCTTTCGGCAGGATGACGAGAATGTCCCAAGCCTCTCTCGCCGCTTTCATGATCGCAAGAAAATAAACCTGAGCCCCACCCCAGCTCAGGTAGTTCCATACGAATACGAGCCTATTCTTTCGATCCATTCTGCGGTCTATGATTCGTCAGGCGGAAGATGATCTACCCAAGTGCATTTGTCTGGCGGAACCCCGAGCGATTTCCCTCTTCGCCGCTAAGCGTCGCATCTTTGTAGGTCTCCGAAAGCGGACTTTCGGTTTGCGAAAAAGCCCACCGGCCTTCAACGTTCCGCCCGAGTAAGATCCGTGCAAAAAAAATGAAAACGGCGGCGTAACCCTGCAGCTTGTTAGGCGCGCTGCCGAGACTCGTGTTAAGCCTGCGGCGCAGACTGTGCGGATGATAAGGGTCGAAAAGCATTTTGCCGATCAGCGACCTGACAGGCATCCCGGAGATCCGCTCGGGAATATCATTCGGCTTGCAATAAACCCTCGCCCTCGGGTCGATCAAAAGCGTCCATCCGGCTCGTCGCATCCGAGGCGTATACTCGGCGTCGCCGTATTGCGGCAGACGTTTGGCATCCATAAGACCGACTTCCCGAATTGCCGCCGCCGGGAAGAGAATGCAATTGCCGACGATCAGTTCTACTTTCCAGGGCATCTTCGGCAGCGTATTGACGGACTGCTTGACCCAGTGGCGCATGCCTCCCCACCAGAGGTTCCATTTCGGTGCGACCTGAAAAATACTTGTCCGATCGTCCCAGTTTACAAGGACGGCGCCGACCACAGACTTCGGAAACTGAAGCGCAGTGCCGATCATATTTTGCAGAAATCCGGGATCAAACTCCGAGTCGTTGTTGATGGCGAGGACATAGTCCGGGTCGTGCTTCAGCGCAGCTTTCAGCGCGACATTCATTCCCGCCGTGTACCAAAGATTGCCGTCTCCGGTTATCACTTCAACATTTGGAAATTCCTTCCGGATCGCCTCGGCAGTTCCGTCGGTTGAGCCATCATCGACCAGTACTATATGAAGATCGAGACCGCTCTGGTCGGCGGCAGCGAGACTGCGAAGACACGCAAGCGTAAGCTCTTTGCGATTATGGACCGGAGTTACAACCTCAACTTTTACGTTCCCCATCTTCATCTAGTAGTCGAGCTCAGGGTGTTTCACAAAACGAATGTCGGCCTCGACCATCAAGGCCACGAGCTGCTCGAATGACGTCTGGGATTTCCAGCCAAGCATCTTTTCGGCCTTGCCTGGATCGCCGATCAGGATTTCGACTTCAGTCGGACGGAAGTACAGCGGGTCGACTTCGACGACAGTGTCCCCGATCTTGATGTGATCCGGGTTGGATCCGACCTTCTCTTCGAAGACAGAGTTGTCGATGGAGGCGACGCGTCCGATCTCGTCCGTCCCGCTTCCAGACCATCCCAACGTTATCCCGATAAACGAAAACGCATTCTCGGCGAATTCCCGGACCGAGTGGGTTTCGCCCGTCGCCAGCACAAAATCTTCAGCGGTTTCGTGTTGAACGATCCTCCACATTCCTTCGCAGTATTCGGGTGCGAATCCCCAGTCGCGCTTGGCATCGAGGCAGCCGAGAGCAAGTCGCGTCGATTTGCCGAACGCGATGCGCGCCACTTCCCTTGTGATTTTTTTCGTTACGAAGGTCTTGCCGCGGCGCGGCGATTCGTGGTTGAAAAGAATTCCGTTAGACGCAAACAAGCCGTACGCCTCGCGGTAATTTACGATGGTCCAGTATCCAAACAGTTTGGCGACCCCGTACGGCGACCGGGGATAAAAAGGCGTCCGTTCGTTCTGCGGTATCTCCTGGACTTTGCCGTAAAGCTCCGAAGTGGAAGCTTGATAAAACTTGACCTGCCTCAACCCGGTCTCACGTATCGCGTCCAGAAAACGCAGCGTGCCGAGACCGTCGACCTGTGCGGTGTAATCGGGTATCTCGAAAGAGACCTTCACGTGGCTTTGAGCAGCGAGGTTGTATATCTCATCGGGTGCGATCTTCTCCAGCAGGCGGTTCAGACTGCTTGTATCGATCAAGTCACCGTAGTGAAGAAACAGTCGCTTGTCGAGAACTTCCGGATTCTCGTAGAGATGGTTTATTCGTCCTGTGTTGAACGAACTCGAGCGACGAATGATGCCGTGAACTTCGTACCCTTTCTCCAACAGGATCTCGGTAAGATAGCTTCCGTCCTGTCCGGTGATGCCTGTGATGAGCGCCTTTTTCATAAACGTCGGAACCACCTGCGGTACGGGTGGTTCAATTCTGGTCAGTGTAGTCGGATACTCGCTTCAACCGCCGGCGACGGCAGGCGGTTCCGACAGATCAACAACCTGTTTTTCCGAAGCCGCATTCTCCAGATACCAATCGTATACCTGCTCGAGGCCTTCACGCAGTTCGATCCGATGTTGCCAGCCAAGATCATGCATGCGGCTAACATCGAGGAGCTTCTGCATGGTTCCGTCGGGTTTTGATTCGTCACGCACTATCTCGCCGTCGAAGCCGACGACTTCCTTTATCAATCCCGCCGTCTCGATGATCTCGAGATCGCTTCCCGTTCCGACGTTAAGATGCGAGATGAGCTGGCCGTAAATATCAGCGGCGTCGATCTCTTCGAGCGTAAAGGCGATCGCGCCGGCCAGATCATCGACGTGCATGAATTCGCGTCGCGGCCGGCCGCTTCCCCATATGTCGACGCTCGCGGCACCTGTTACTTTTGCTTCGTGAAATTTGCGGATCAACGCAGGTATAACGTGCGAGGTCTCGAGATCGAAGTTATCGTTCGGGCCGTAAAGATTCGTCGGCATAAGCGACAGGAAATTACTGCCGTGCTGGCGAAAGTAGCTTTCGCACAGCTTGATGCCGGCGATCTTGGCGATAGCGTATGGCTCGTTCGTGAATTCCAGATAGCCGGACAAAAGCTCTTCTTCTCGCATCGGCTGGGTCGCGAGTTTCGGGTAGATGCAGGAGCTGCCGAGAAGGATAAGTTTCTCGACACCGGCGTCGAAAGCGGCGTGGATCACATTCGCTTCGATCATTAAATTTTGGTAGATGAAATCGGCGCGGAACCTACTGTTGGCAAGGATGCCGCCAACCTTTGCGGCCGCCAGGATCACGACGTCGGGCGAGGCCGACCGGAAAAAACTTTTGACCTGTTGCTGATCGGTGAGATCGGTTTCGAGCGAGCTCGGCGTCAACAAACCGTCGTATCCCCGCCCGGAAAGCTCTCGCACGACCGAGCTGCCCACCATGCCGCCGGCCCCGGCGACGAAGATTCTTTTGTTCGGTGAGATCATTTAATAACAAGCGGTCGCGAGCCGTTCGAATTGGCGCACGCAGAAAGCCCACTCGAAGATATTACCCGAGCACCAGCCTCTCACTGCTCGTCGCTTGGTCGATAATTGTTGCGGTGATAGTAGCTTTGATAATAGTAGTAATTATCCTGCGAACGCAGATTCACATTGTTCAGCACAACACCGAAGATCTTTGCACCGACATCCTGCAAAAGCTGGCGAGCACGCCGCACCACCTGGCGCGAGCTTTTGCCCGCGTGTACCACGAGGATAACGCCGTCAACCATCGACGCGATCAAAACGCCATCGGTGAACGATGTGATCGGCGGTGAGTCGACAACGACGTGCGTGAAATGCACCGAAAGCAATTTCAGAAGATTCGCCATCTGCTCGGAACCGATAAGCTCGGCCGGGTTGGGCGGTATCGGACCGGACGTCAGAAGATTCAGCTTTGTACCTTCGTCCTGCTTGATCACAGCGAGGATCTCTTTCTCCGTCAGCTCGGTCGAGAGGATCGTGCTTAGTCCATCGCCATTTTCGATATTGAAGACGGAATGAAGCCTGGGACGGCGCATATCGGCATCGATGATCAGCACCTTCGCGCCTGTTTGGGCAAGGCTGATCGCCGTGTTCGTTGCGGTCGTCGTCTTTCCCTCCGACGGCAAGCTCGACGTAATGAGCAGCGACTTCGGAGCATGGCCCGCCGAGGAAAGCAGTATCGACGTTCTCAGTTGGCGATAAGCTTCAGCCAGTGACGAGCGCGAGTCGGCGGATATCAACAGTTCAGAATTCGCCGGGTCGTCGGCTTCATCGTTATTCGCCCCGACAAGCAGCAGGCGCCGTTTCGGTATCGAATCCATGGTAGGTATCGCAGCCAGCGCAGGAAGCTGGAGATACGTCTCGATCTCTTCCGTCGTCCGGATCGTGTCATCGAGATATTCGAGGAAAAGCGCGAGACCCATTCCAAAAAGCGTGGACAGAAACAGTGCCGCGATCACAGTCGTGACGCGGCTTGGCGAAACGGCATTTTCCGGAGGAATGGCGAATCCGGCGACGCTGATATTATTATCGGAGCCCTCCGACGCAACGTCGTTTGAACTTTGCTGCTTACGTAAATTATCCAGAAAGCCCTTATTAGTGTCGATCGTTTGTTCCAGGAGCTTCAGCCTGACGGCACCCGTGTTTTGAACCTGGGCCTCGTTGTACTGCTCGTTGTACGCTCCCCTGATCTTGTTTTCCTCTCCCAACGCCTGGAGATACTTCGTTCGCAAATTCTCGACCAGGACTTTGGCCGTGCGGTCGCGCAGACCCTGAACTTCTTTATTGTTATCGTCAACGACTTTGGTCAGCGAGTCTTCAAGGCTCCGGACCTGTGTGTCGATCTCGACTATCTCGGGTGCCGACTCCTTGTACTCCTGCAGCAGCTTTGCACGCTGAGCGTTGTAGTCGGCGATCTTTTTCTGAGTTTCGTTTCGAAATGCCCGAACGGCATTCTCGCGCTCGGTGATATACCGCGCGCTCTCTGCTTCGGCGCGGGCCGAGATACTTTCGGCCGAATCCTTGATGGATAAATACTCCGCTTCGGCGGTCTTTCGTCTGTTCTCGGCCGTGAGTAAGTCCTTGTTCAATCCGCCGAGGCGCGCAAGAACGATCGTTTGTTCTCCATCGGTCTTGAGAATACCGGCGCTCTGTTTTAGCTCGACGAGTTCGATCTCACCCGAACGGATCTCGGACTGCAGGTCGGTTATGCGCTTCTGCAGAAAATCGCTTGTCTTTCGGCTAGTGCCTGACCGCTTGTTTTGATTTGCCGTGACGAACGTCTGGCCGATGCTGTTGGCGACGAAAGCAGCGAGTTGCGGATTCATATGCCGGAACGCAATTTCGATCAGTCTCGTATCTTTGACGGTCGCGCGCGATTCACGCACCGGCTCGACGCTCATATTCTTCCGGATGACGTCTACATAGGGCGCAAGTCTCACGGCCTCCGCGATCTCGTCGGACGAGATCAGGGACGAGTTTGCCGACGCCGCAAATTCCTCGGTCGCTTCAGAGCTCTTTTTGGGGTCACTCGCCAGCCCGATCGTTCTGAGCATCGATCGCACCATCCCGTTGCCTTCCGCAACGGCTGCAAGAAAATCTTTATTCGTGTCGAGGCTGTGTTCCTTGACGACCTGCCGAAGCAGGCTTTCCGAATCAAGAAGCTGGAGCTGGGTATTGAAATAGGAAGGGTCCGGATTTGAGATCGGACGCTGCCGGTCCGACGTCACAAGATCGGGATTGGCTTGCTCGAGATCGACCTGGATCCTCGACGTCGCCGCATAGATGTTGGGCTTTCGCGCCATATAAATGGCGGTAAGCGTTGTTACAAGAACTGCAATTCCGACAACAAGCCAAAGCCTCTTACGGATCGCTTTCCAGTAATCAAGAAATTGAAAACCCTCGGAAGCGTAACCGTCCCGATAAGTTGGGTATCGTCCCGATCCGGGTACCATCTGCGGTTCGAAATGACGCTCTAATTCAACCGGCTCGCTAAGTGGTTTCTGAATGATCTCGCGACTCTCTTTCATTTGTTAAATCTCTAAGGAACTTTATAGAAAAGTCCCGGGATGCCCTGGGTCAAAGACCTTCCTATACTGTTAAAGATCTCTTTCATCTTGTCGACGTTCACGGCGACGACGTCATTTGGTTCCAGGAACGGATCGGCGATCTTTCGGCTTGTGATGTCGTCGAGGTTGTACACTATTTCCTGTCGCTCCGCGCTGCCGAGCGTCTGGCGAAGCACCCGGATCTTTCCCTTGTCGGAAGCTGTTTTCAATCCCTCTGCCGATGCGATGGCCTGAGTCAGTGTTATCGGCTCTTTGATTTCGTAACGGCCGGGCTTGTTGACGTTACCGTAGACATACACCAGATCAGCATCCAGAACCGATACGATGTCACCCGGACGCATCATAAGATTTGCTTTCGCCTCAAGAATATCCGAGAGACGAAAGTCGAGAACCTCGATGGTGTCGCTCGGCGAAACGGATTCGTTCAGTCGGCAGTTCGATGTACTTCCCGTCCGCGCGACCAGGACACGAGTTCCGGCCTCCTTCGAAGGGCCGCCGGCAAGGGCGAGCAGCTCCAGCAGTCTAACCTGTCGGCTGATCATGTACTGAGCGGGTTTTTCTACCGCTCCCATAACCGCAAAAGCTCGCGACCTTTGCTCAGTGACAAGGACGGCCACTTCCGGATTTCGCAAGTAGTCCTTTCGGTACGCGTCCGCGATATCACTCGCCAATTCCCTTTCGGTTTTACACACGGCGACGATCGGTACATTCGGGAGCCGGAACAAAGTGATCGTCCCATTTGGATTTACACTTACATTCTGATTCAGGTCCGGATGGCGAAAAACCTGTATGGCCAGAGAATCCTGGAAGCCGATCCGGTATCGTTCGTCTTTGCCGGTCGCCCCAAGCGGGCTTACCGTTACGGGCGACGCAGTGACCGGCGGGGCAGTGGTTTGAGCCGAAACAGAAAACGAGATGTTACCAACAAACGCGCACAGTAAACACAAATATAAAAATGCTTTCATCCTATTAACTCCATAAAGCCGGTTTCGATGACGTAGACGGTGCGTTTGATTGTTTCCTTAATGCCTAAAGTTGTTCGTGAATTCGTCGACAGCGAAACTTAAAATTCTTGCAAAGAAAGTAGTTTAGCAGAGGATTCAAGCTTTGAAAACCGGAATTTTGCAACTGCTCCCATTTTCGCTAAACTTTGAGACGCACCCTTAGAAGCTACCTCCTGCTATGGAAAACGCGACGCCGATGCTTCGGCAATACCTCGAAATCAAAAAGCTTCATCCCGGAACCCTTCTTTTCTTCCGATTGGGTGATTTTTACGAGCTTTTTAATGAGGATGCGATCACCGGGGCACGTGAGCTGCAGATTACCCTGACGGCCCGTCAAAAAGACTCGAAAAATCCGATACCGATGTGCGGCGTGCCCCATCATGCCGCCGCGGGCTACATCTCAAAACTCGTAAGAAAAGGCTATCGAGTCGCGATATGCGAGCAAGCCGAGGTGGCGACGAAGGCCACGAAACTTGTAAAACGCGAGGTGGTCCGCATTATCACCCCGGGGACTGCGGTCGACCCGCAGCTTGTTGAGACGGATGAATCGGTATATCTGGCCTCGATCTACGCCGATGGACAAACCTTTGGTGCGGCCTTTCTCGATGTTTCGACCGGCCGATTTTCAGCGACTCAGGTCCTGGGGAATGACGCGTGGGCCGGCATCGTCGAATGTATCGAAAGTTACGGTCCCCGTGAGATCGTGTGCTCCGAAACGCTTCGACGACAAGTCGACCATGCATTTGGCATAACCAACCAAGGCGAAGGCCTGCTCGATTCCGGTGATGGCGGCCGTGAGGTGTCTTCGAAGCTATCGGTCACACCGGTCGACGATCGATTCTTCGACTACCGCGATGCTGAATCCGTCCTGACTAAACAGTTTGGCGTTCGCGAGCTTGCGGGCTTTGGGTTATCAGGACGGTCTTCGGCGATCTGCGCCGCCGGTGCCGCACTGAAATACGCCCAGGAAACGCAGCGCGCGGCGGCCGCTCATATAGCCGATATAACGTATTTCGAATCCAGCGATTCGATGACCCTCGACGCCGTGACCTTGCGTAATCTCGAGATCGTCGAAACGCGCGGGCAAAATGGCGCGCGCACCCTGTATCAGGTCTTGAACGAGACCATAACCAGCATGGGCGCTCGGCTGCTGAAATCCTGGCTCGTTCGACCATCGATAAAGCGGAGCGAGATCCAAACCCGACTTGCCGCGGTTAGTGAGCTTACCGACGCCATGCTTCGGCAAAACATCCGCTTCCTTTTAAAAGAAGTTCTCGACCTCGAGAGATTGATCGGTCGGGTCAATCTTGGCACAGCAAACGCTCGCGACTTGATCGCGCTCGACCGCTCGCTTTCTCAAGTGCCGGGTATCAACGCCGCACTGGCAGATGTTACTGCCCTTTTATTGCAGGTGCTGAACGAGAACATCTTCGCACTACCGGAATTGACCGGGTTGATCGATCGTTCGATCGCCGACGAGCCACCGCCGAACCTGTCAGATAGTGGGACGATACGCGACGGGTTCGACACGGACCTCGACGAACTCAGGAATATTTCACGTTCCGCCAAACAGACGATCGCTAGTTTTGAAGAAGGGGAAAAGACTCGTACCGGCATCGGTAATTTAAAGGTCCGGTTCAATAATGTGTTTGGTTATTACATCGAGATCTCAAAGGGTAATCTCGGCCGGGTTCCAGACGACTATGAGCGCCGGCAGACGCTGGCAAACGCAGAGCGCTACACGACGCCGCAATTGAAGGAGTGGGAAGCGAAGGTTCTCGGCGCCGAAGAAAAGATAATCGCTCTCGAGACAGAGCTGTTCAATCAGGTGCGGGCGGCGGTGCAGGTCGAAACGCACAAACTTCAATCGACCGCACGAGCGCTCGCGACGCTGGACGTCCTCGCATCGATCGCCGAAACCGCCACGAAACGGAACTACGTCGCACCGGTCCTTCATGATGGCGACGAGATCGAGATCAAGAGCGGCCGCCATCCCGTGGTCGAAGCTGCGCTGCGCGATTCGTTTGTGCCGAACGATGTTTATCTGAATAACTCGACCGACCGTCTGCTGATCGTGACCGGTGCGAACATGGGTGGAAAGTCGACGATCCTCCGCCAGATCGCACTGATCCAGGTGATGGCGCAGATCGGCTCGTTTGTCCCGGCGTCGATGGCGCGTCTTCCGATAATCGACCGCGTGTGGACACGCGTCGGCGCATCGGATGACCTGGCGTCAGGCCGTTCGACGTTCATGGTTGAGATGACGGAAACGGCGGCGATCCTGAATAGCGCGACGCCCCGAAGTTTGATCCTGCTCGACGAGATAGGTCGCGGGACATCGACGTTCGACGGTCTGTCGATTGCTTGGGCAGTCGCCGAGTATCTTCACAACTCGCCGGAGCATTCGGCAAAAACGCTTTTCGCAACGCACTATCACGAGCTGACCGAGCTTGCCGAGAATTTACCGGGTGCTAAAAATTACCAACTGTCTGCGACCGAACGCGATGGCGATGTCGTCTTCCTTCACAAGCTGCACAAAGGGAAAGCGTCCAAGTCTTACGGTATCGCGGTTGCGAAGCTCGCAGGTTTACCGGTATCGGTTATTGAGCGTGCGAAAGATGTACTTGCGAGGCTCGAACGATACGAGCTCGCCGTTTTCGCCGATGAGAAAAAGACAGGATTGAGCTCGGCCGCGGCGGCAAGGGCGGTATCGCAGGTGTCTCTTTTCGCGATCACGAACGAGAACGCGATCGACGACCTCCGGTCAACTGACATCGATGGACTCTCGCCCGAGGAAAGCAAATCGTTCTTGCGCGAAATGAAGCGGAGGATAGTTTAAGCAGCTCGCGAAGCGAGCGATAGCATAAGGCCCCGGGCGAAAGCCCAGGGGAACGACACAAATTGTGGGAGCTCGCGTATGCGAGCGGTAGAGGAGCTCCAAGACATCGTCTGTCGCCGTCTACGACGGCTCGTCCTATCTTAATCCCGTTTACCCGGGCGTACGCCCGGGCCTTTATGCTGAAGCTCGGTTA
>JBKKAS010000071.1:0-2579 GCA_046714595.1 Pyrinomonadaceae bacterium
GAAGCACGTTTCGGTTCAAGTTCGATCGATCTTGTAAAATCCGCAATTGCCTTGTCGTATTCCTTTGTAACTGTATGAATATCCCCACGCCGGGAGTAGGCATCGGAAAATTTTGGATCTAGTTCGACAGCTTTTGTGAAGTCGGCCAAGGATAGGTCAAAGCGCTTTTTGGCCTCATTTGCGTTTCCCCGATTGTAGTAGGCCCATGCATATTTTGGATCGAACTCGATGGCTTTTGTGCAGTCCAATACTGCCTCATCGTATTTTTCCAGTCGCCGTTCCGCATAACATTTCGCTTCGAATTCTTCGGCATTGGCCGGGCTCCCGAGTAAAGCAAGTGCCGCAACAGCATCCGCCTTTCCCTTTTCCGGCTCGGTGTTTCTATAAAAAGCCGATGACCGCATTCTCAGCGCAACAGCATTTTGCGGATTCTTTTCGAGCGCAACAGTCGTTTCCACGATAAGGGCTTTCGCGTCTTCGTAAACCAGTTTTTCCCATCGGCTTCGCAACTGCGGGTTGGTAGACTGCGCCGCGATTGAAATAGTTAAGGGAAAGCCAAAGACCGCGGCAATAACCAGACATCTCAATCCAAACCGAATCATTCTGCTTTCGAAAACTTTCTTCATATCCCCTTCCGCTAGCAACAAAATACGCAGCTAACTCGACCAACGCAGAACCTACGACAGCGGCCCGTCGCGTAAGGAACCATCAAATAGAAAAAAACGCCGCGGAACTGATAATTACAGCGGCCGGGAGAATAAGGTTGGCTTCGCTTAGGTCTGTCTGCATCTCCCCACTTCATACGATTGTGTCCGTAATCAGAATCCATCTAGAATCTGAGACAACTTCGTCGAAAGCCATTTGGACTCGGAGAATTTCCAAAGCCTATAGCGGCTACACGTTCACGTCAAGCGAATAGCAGCGTTATCGCGGCCGACGTGATCAGCATTCGAGAGCGTAATTCGCGTCGTAATAGGTTGAGCGTACCTCCGTATTCGCGATCAGGTGTTTGATCAAAAAAAAGAGAGGCTGCCATTATGGGCAGCCTCTTTTAGCTTAGGTGAATTCCCGCTCTTACGGGATGTATTGCTTCGGAATTGCCTTATCGCTGAAAAAACCGAAGGTTTGAATAAGTAATCCCGATGTCGACCGGTTGATATACCAAATGCCGTTGCGATAGACGCCAAGGTCATCTGAACCGTCGCCGTCGTAGTCGCCCGGAACCGGAATATCGGTCGAAATTCCGAACGGTCTGAAGTCAGTCGCTCCGTTCGTAGATCGGCGAATATACCAGGTGCCGTTTGATGGACGATAGACCGCGATGTCTTCCTTGTTATCGCCGTCGTAATCGGCCTGAACCAACCTATCTCCAGCTATTCCGAAGGGTATCGCGTCGAAGTTTTGAGCCGGCACTCCGGTGGCCCTAGCAATATACCAGGTGTTGTTGCTCGGCCTGAATACTGCGAGATTGGCTTTACCGTCGTTGTCGTAATCTCCTGCGACCGGAACGTCGCCATTTAATCCGAATGGCTCAACGGTAATTCCACCGGTGGTCTTCAGAACATACCAGGTCCCGTTTGAAGGACGGAACACGGCAATATCGTCCCTGCCGTCGCCGTCGTAATCGCGGATATCCGGCACATCGCCAGGGACTCCCCACGAAGCACCCGAAACAGTAAATCCATTGCTGTTCAGGATATAGAAGTCAGGCTGCGAAGGGTCGGCATTCGGACGGAATATGGCCGTATCCGCTTTTAGGTCGCCATCATAATCACCCGGTACCAGCGTGTCCGTGTCGATGCCCCATTTGATCACAGCAAATCCGGCGGTCGAACGATTCAGATACCAATTGCCCTCCGATGGACGGAACACGGAAAGGTCCGTCCTGCCGTCGCCATCGAAATCAGCCCGCGACCGCGTCGCCCCGGTCTGCCTGATCGACACGTCGTCAATCGCCCATCCGCCGAATTGGACACTCGTGTCGCTTTCCAGATGGAAAGTAACCTGGATAGTCCTACCGGCGAAGTCCGAAATGTCGGCGTTATATCTTCCCCATCCGGCAGATTCCCCGATATTGACCGCCGGATTTCCGACGCTGCTCGTCATTGTCTGGTTATCCGCGTGCCAGACCATACGGGTATTGGTCGGAGTGCCGACCTCGGTGACCCTGACCCACATGCGGTCAAACGTAGTTGTCTCTATCTGGTATCTTTGCTGCCAGTACAACCTTAACGTACCGGAGGATAGGGTCAGGTTAAGATTCGGCGACGTAAGGTCCTGATTGGTGCTAGCGTCATAGGTACTGTCAAGGTCGGTTTTCCAGCAGCTTGTGCCGCTGGCGCAATTAAGGAAAGGCGCAACCGGATTCGCTGTAGTCGTACCCACTGTAGCAGGTGTTCCGTATTCCCACTCGATGACCGGTGTGCCGGTAGCAACATAGCCGCCGTTATTTGCTTCAAAGTTTTCACTATAAATAAGATTTCCAACCGGCGCGGCTTCTTCGCAAACTTCGAGACTCCAACTGTTCAGAGTTCCGGCGTTTGCCGTCAAATCGTCGCGGATGTCGAGCGACCACGTAC
>JBKKAS010000072.1:0-1836 GCA_046714595.1 Pyrinomonadaceae bacterium
GGGCGACGATGCCTGCGACGTGCGTGCCGTGGCCGTACGTCGGATTTTGCCGCAGCACGCCCACGTCGCTCGGATCGTTATCGTTGTCGACGAAATCCCAGCCCGGAACCAGCTTGCCTGCGAACACCGGGTGATTAAGATCGATCCCCGTATCCAGAACTGCGATGACGATCGGCCGCTGCGTTTGACCGGGCGGCGGGTTGTTGATGAAACCGCGCGTTATCTGATGAGCTTGGTCAAGTTTGATCTGATCCGGAAACCACTGTTTGTTATAGCCCTTTGCGCTGCCGCCGATCGCCCATGAACGACCGATCGCCCACGAACGTCCAAGCGTCCATGGCAGGCCTTCTTTTTCAACGACCTTTAGTTTTCGATTCGATTCTCTTTGAAAAATACGAGTGTCGCCCTGCATGTCTGCCGCGATCTGGCAAGGTGTTTTGGGATTGTCGGTGCGGATCTGCATCCGATACGTCGGCGGTGTGCCGACCTGATCGATCGGCGTCTGCACGAGTCCGTACTGCGTAGCGACTGCCGGAAGATCAGCCTGGTTCACGAGATCCAGGAGAATTTGTCCGGGAACTGCGTCGCATGGAGGAGGTGTCTGGGCAGCCGTTCCGCCCGCAAAGGCAAAGATAAAGCCCGCCGCGATCAGTAGATTCAACCTTCGATTCACGAATAAACTAAGCATTCTAGATATGGCTCCTTGCATGACCACAGTGAGCCGAGCCTGCGTATAAAGACACAAAATCCAGGAAAACTATCCGATCAGGAAAAATGGCGACCAATAATACGGATGCTCGCCGCGGTTTATAAAGTTCAATTGAGCAACTCGTAATGATGCTGCAATACTCTGGCCGCGTTGCAAATTCTCGTAAAAGTCGGTCATCAGGCGAGCCGTGGCTGCATCGTTGACCGTCCACAGGCTCAGGAGTAACGCCCGAACACCCGCCGAAAGAAAGCCGCGAGCGAGCCCGAGGATCTCCTCACCGGCAAATATCTTACTCAACCCGGTTTCGCAGGCGCTCAAGGTAACGAGTTGTGCATTCAGCCGGTTAGCGGTAACGTCCCGAACGGTTACCCAGCCGTCCGCGAGGTGCAGGCTCGAGAACATCGGATTGTCGGGCCGAAACTGTCCATGGCAGGCGAGGTGGATCAAGTCGAAATTCGGTGCGTTCTTCACAAACGCGGAAAACGTCGCGCGCCTGCCTGAAAATTTCACACCCGGCAGAATGTTGGCCAACCCTTCGACCTCGCGGTCGGCGAGCGGTATCCGTTCATCGGCGTAAGCCATCAGGAGCGCGCTTGTGGGCGGACGAGATCGTTTCGCATTCAGTTTTTGCCAGATGGCCGCACTCGGCGAATAGACCATATCCCGAGACTCGATCTCGTAACGCGTCCCATCGAAGAGCGCATGGAATGGAACATAGTTGAGAACACCGGCCGGGACGATGACGAGATCGCGTTCGCCTGCGAGCGGTGCCAGCCGTGTCAGCAAGCTTTCATGCAACCGCCCGAGATATTGATCCGTCCGGCCCTTTAGCTGACCCGCGAACTCGCGAAGTGCGGCAGCCCCGAAACGCAGCGAGCCGAACTGGAAATGGAGACTCTCGAGAAGCGATGTGATCTCGTTGTCGGTCGCGATCGCGTCAACGTATTCGATACCGCCGTCCGTTACAACGAACGCTGAATATACACCCGCGCGCTCGACGAATTCGATCATCGCGCGCCCGTCTCCGAGTTGTTTCTGCAGCGACTGAAGATCGAATTCCTTGGAACCACCAAGCTTGCTCGAACGCGACGTACTTTGAACCCGAAGCCCCAGGGCCGCAAGCCTTT
>JBKKAS010000073.1:0-1270 GCA_046714595.1 Pyrinomonadaceae bacterium
TCGACACCCCACCGCTCCATGAATCGCCCGATGTAACGGTCTTTTCCCGTCGGCGTCCGCAACAATTCGCGGTGATACATATCGGTCAGCGTTTCGACGTCGCGCATATAGAGCAGGACCGGGATGAAGCGTTCGTCGAGCGGATAATTCCGAACGTCCTTCCACGGAATGCTCTCGATGCCCTCCTTCGTAAAGACGGGCTGCTGCTTTTCATACCAATCGTATACGTCTTTTGTAGATTCGAAAGCCATCCGGTTGCGTTTATCCCGTCAAGGCTCGAGCTTGCCTTACGGTCTGAATTCGCTAAACTTATTCTTTCAGATTCAAGAGTGACCCAGCATCAAAGCTATTATCGATTATGCGGAAAATATATCTATTTCTGGCGATCATTATAACCCTATTTATAAATATTCGCGCTCAAGAGAGCAACGAAAGGCACCTCCGGAATATAAAGCAGTTGACGAGCGGTGGCGAGAACGCCGAGGCGTATTTTTCGTCCGATGGAAAACAGCTTTCGTTTCAATCGAAGCGTGATGGACGCGGATGTGACCAGATCTATACGATGGATGCCGACGGAACGAACGTGCGCATGGTCTCAAACGGCCAGGGCCGTACGACGTGCTCGTATTTTTATAAGGACAGGAAGAAGATCCTTTACGGATCGACACATCTTGCGAGTAAAGACTGTCCGCCGAATCCGGACTTCTCGAAAGGCTACGTCTGGGCGGTCTATCCGAGCTATGACATCTTTCAGGCGAACACTGATGGTTCAAACATCAAGCGGCTGACGACGACAGCGGGTTACGATGCCGAGGCGACAGTTTCGCCCGACGGAAAGAAGATCATCTTCACGTCGATGCGTGATGGCGATCTGGATTTGTACGTCATGGATGCCAGCGGCAAGAACGTAAAGCGGCTGACCAATGAACTAGGATACGATGGCGGTGCTTTCTTTTCGCCCGACAATAAACAGATCGTGTATCGAGCGTTCCATCCGAAGACGGCGGCCGAGATCGCGCGATACAAGGACCGTCTCGCGAATAACCTTATCGAGCCGACCGTTTTCGAAGTTTGGGTGATGAACGCCGACGGCAGCAACAAGCGTCAGGTGACAAAGCTCGCGGCCGCCTCGTTCGCCCCGTTCTTTACTCCGGACGGAAAGAAGATAATTTTCTGCACGAATTATTTTGCCTCGGACCCGCGCAAGCGGAACTTCGATCTCGCGCTGATCAACGTCGACGGCACCGGATTGGAACGCGTGACGTACAAC